>NZ_JBVHTA010000007.1:81089-273141 GCF_055566095.1 Streptomyces sp. NPDC027962 | reverse complement strand
CACCTGCTACCGATCACGACCCCGACCGGCACGAGAACCTCAGCCCCAGCCCACGCCAGCCCCATGACCAGCGAATTCAGGTTGAACAATGCTCATTGGGGCCCGCCCTCGCTCCGCACGGGCATTCTCCCCTCGCTCTCTTCCCGGCGCCTACGGCCTCTACCACCTGATCGACATCGCGCCCGTACGGCAGCTTCATCCACGGGTCCTGACCCGCGGCACCCGGCTGCCTGGTCTACCGGCCCGCCGCGTACGAACGGAACGCATCGTTCTGCAGGCGCAGTTCGGGCAGCCACGACTGCAGAACTGCTGCCGAGGGGGCGAAGAGCCTGTCCGGCAGCACGTTCAGCTCGCACCATTCCCATCGGACGATCTTGTCCGGCTCCCTGGCAACTGCCGTCCCTGTGACCCGCTCGACGTACGCGGCAGCCGTCACGTGCGGGATGCGCGCAGCCGCGTCGACCAGCACCGCGCCGATCCGCACGTCCGCGGCGTCCGCGAGCAGCCCGGTCTCCTCGGCGAGTTCGCGAACCGCGGTCTCCTCGAAGATCTCCCCGGCGTCCATCTTCCCGCCGGGCAACTCCCATCGCCCGTCGTGCCCGAGCCCCAGCAGCACCCGCTGCCGCGCGTCACGCACGACGACGCCCACACCGATGAGCCCGTTGGGCGAGGGGTGCGCGCGCTCGGGGCGGGAAGGACGACCGGGAGCCATACGTGAACCTCCGCACTCTCTCGGCGTCGACGGTCGACGCCGAGGGCTCGATCATGCCCCACGTGCGGGTCCTCGTTCGCATCGTCATCGGGCCGACGGCCGGGCCACCTCAACTCAGCTCTCAGAGGGCGTTTAGGCATGTTCAGTAGAGATATAGCCCCTTTGAAGTCGGCCGCTTTCGGGATGCTTTGCTCCGTAGGAGCGTATTCGCACGCTCCGAGGTGGCGATCGGAGGACCCGTTTAGTTCGTGTATGGCGCTTGCATTCCGTCTGGTTTAGCAACGGGGTGGAAGCTCCCTATTCATAGGGAGCTTCCAGGTACTTCAGGCCGTGCACGTTGGCGATAAATGCTGGCAAAATGTGTTGAAACGGTCAGCGTGAATCAACACCAACCGCCCACTCAGGGATCCGCGCCCCGGCGTCGCGCGATCGCCTCGAGGCGATCGAGTTCTCGTCGCGCCGCGGTCGGATGGGCAAGGTCGAGGGCCATCTCGGCGCGGGCGGTGACATGGAGGACGTCGTCGCGGGTGACCGCGTCGAGGCAGGCGGCCTGGAGGCGGCGGAGTTCTGCGAGTCGAGAACCGGACACTATCGGCTGATCGTAATTTGCACAACAGTGAGCAGATAACTTGCAGTCAACGCCGCTGCTTCGAGATCCCGGTGATCTTGTAGGCGGGCTGGTCACTGGAGTCCAGGGGGCGAGCGGCGGCTGGGTTCCAGCCATCGGTGTCAGTACTTCTCAGCGACGACCGGATCCGGTACTCCTGCTGCCCATTGCCGCCCGACCATGTCGACCTGTCGTCGGCCCGTGTGTACGCGAACGCCTTCGGCGGCGCGCTCTCCGGGATCCCGCCGTTCTCCTTCGCCTCGGTGGTCTCCTCGCCCTCGTAGGTGAGCGACCCGCAGAATGCCACCAGGACGCCGATGTCCGGGTACTTGGTGTCGTACTCGCGGTCGGCGATGTAGCTCTTGATCGCCCGCGCCATCTGCACGGCGCTCTGCCGCGATGCCGTCACCACCATCGACTTGGCCCGTCCGCCGAGCCGGCCGCGGGTGTGCGTCACGAAGTGCTCGCGCGAGGTGTGCAACCCGAGTTGCCGCAACGCGCGCCGCCACGAGCGCACTTGATCCTGCCGAGCGCGGAACCACGGCGGCGGTAGGTGGATGCGGGGCTGGGACGTCCGGGGCACGCGCGTCGAGCGGGGGCGCGACTGGAGACGGTTGGCGGTTGCGCCGAAGCGGCCGTAGGTCGAGGGGTTGCGCGGCAGCGGCCGAGTATCGGCCACCACCGCGCAGACGGTGTCAGATGGAGGCGGCGTACCGCACGAACGCCGCCCAGCCGTCGCGCCCCACCTCGAACGGGAGGCGGGCCAGGTCCTTGGAGTCGCGGACGAGAACGGCCTGCTCGGTCGCGGCGACTTCGACGCACGCTCCGCCTTCGTTGGAGCTGTACGAGCTTTTGAACCACGCGAGAGACGGCGTGGCGCCATCGGTAGTCATGCTTCTCCCAACAACTCCTTGATGGCAGCAATGGATTCGGGCGGGGTAAGGGCCTGTGCCCTGATGCTGCCGTAGCGTGCGGCCAGGATACGTACCTCGTCGAGTTCGGAGACCAACCTGCTGATGTTCTGGACCTCCAGGTAGGCCACCTGCGGCCGCGACTTGGGAGTGAGGAGAATGAACGGGCCGCCCATTCCCGCGTGCTCTTCCCTCCTGGTAGGCATGACCTGAAGCTCCAGGCTTCTCAACTGGCCGAGCCTCAGCAGCGTCTCCAACTGCTCCTTGTGGACTGCCTCGCCACCGATCGGCCTGCGCAGGACCGACTCCTCGATGATGCACGTCAGGATTGGAGCGGGCCACCGGGTCAGCAGCTCTTGGCGATCGAGTCGCGAGGCGACGCGCTGCTCGATGGTTGCCTCGTCGAGCAGGGGCTTGCGCATGGCGAAGAGAGCTCGCGCGTGTGCCTCGGTCTGGAGCAGCCCGGGGACCGCGTGGCTGCCGTACTCGTGGACCTCGACGGCGTCGGCCTCCAGCTTGGCGTAGCTCCGGAACCACGCCGGATGCTTCACCCTTGCCCGAGTCCTCGCCCGCGCCAGGTCCTCCTTCGCCGCCGCCAGCAGCCCGCCCGCGCCCAGCAGTTCGTCCGCCGCGTCGAGGAACTCGGGCTGCGGTGTCCTGCGTCCGCGCTCCAGTGAGCGGATCAGCTCCTCGCTGTAGCCGAGCCGCTCGCCCAGTTCCTTCTGTGTCAGCACGGCCCGTTCCCGCAGCAGCCGCAACTGACGCCCGATGACGCGGAAGAGGTCCGCCGCGTCCTCGGCCTCGTCCTCGCCGTCCGCCGGTCCCGTCAGTTCCGCCACCGCCACCGCCACCGTTCTGCCGCAGCCTGGGCCACCCACCAGCCGGTACGCACCCATCGTGTACCGGTTCTCTACGGCAGGTTACGACGGGTTCGCAGCACCGCACCCCGTATGAGCGGCACAGCACCCCATCGTGTGCCCGAACGATCCCCACGCCAATGGTCGACGGCCGACTTCTACGGCAGACGCCCTATCCCTCCTGCCGCACCGCCCGCACCATCAGCGTGCCGAGCTTCCCCGCCTCCGGTGCGCCCAACACCCGCGCGTCGATGTCGGTGAAACCGTGACGCTTGAGCACGTCGGCCCAGACCTCCGGCGTGTACTGCCAACGCAGCACGGTCAGCTCCCGCTCCCGCCCCTCCAGCCACTTGCCCCGCATCGGCTGCGGCCCGTAAGCCCCCGGGGCCGGTTCCGCCTGGCTGAAGGCGAACACGCCGTCCGGCGCCAGCCGGGCCGCGACGAGCGGGAACAACTCCTCCGGGTCGGTGAACCACACCGCACCCCACACCGAGTACACGGCGTCGAACGGCTCGCTCCCGGACGCGAGGTAGTCGCGCACGTCCGCGCACACGAACGTTGCCCGCGACTCCGCCCGCCACCAACGCGCCGCCCGCTCGACCTGCACGGGGGAGAGGTCGACGCCGACCACGTCCACACCTCGCCGGGCCAGGAACGCCGCCTCCTTGCCCTCCGCAGGCCCCAGCTCCAGCGCTCGTCCCGGCCGCCCCAGCACCTCGATCCCTGGTCCGTGTCCCGGGTACTGGGTCCACTCGAAACGTTCGACGACCGGGGCGGGCTGATCGTCCTCGCCACGGTGAGGCATATAGGTGTCCCAGTATTCGGCCGGCGTGTGAGGGGTGTGCGGCATGTGGTTCCTCGCAGGGGCGGTGGCGACCGATGGGGCTGATCACCGTACCGAGGCCGCCGCATACCCGTCCGGGAATGACACAAGGCGCCCGTACCCGCACGGACAAGGCCCGAAGGCGCTCGAAGCGCCCCCAGGCCCGACCATTCACGCCACCTCAGTGGCAGTTCTCCCCCGGTCGGCACGGACCGCACTTGGCGTAGTCCGCCTCCCACAGCTTCCAGTCGACCGCGAAACCGTTGTCCGCGATGATCCGCGCAGTCCGCTCCACGGAACCGTCGTACTTGAACTCGATCTCCGGGATGTGCTCAAGGAACCGGCCGTCGAAGTGCCGATGGCAGAACTCACGGTAGTTGCGGGTGTCGAGAATGAACACGTGTACGGCGATGTCCACGGTCCGGCCGCAGCACAGCTCGAGGCCCTGCCCCCACTTCTCGATGGCGGTGATCAGGTAGGAGACGGCCGCGCCGAACAGACGGGTCGCCATGACCTCGTCGAACGGATAGTCGCGCATGAGGAGCTGGACCTCGCGGTCCCAGATGTCGTGGTCCACGAAGTCCCGCGGGTCGCGGAGCTTGGGTTCGGTCGCTGTCACCATGCCGGCCTCCGGTTCTGTTCCCACTCTCGCCCTTCGGGAGCGGGATTCGTCCAGAAGACAGCAGCAAGGCCCCGTGCCATCGGCAACTTGCGGTCCTCGCAAGCCGTTTGCGGATCCTGCACATGCTGTGTCCGGAGTGCCCTTCCGCGGCATACCGTGGGTGGAGGTCCCTCACGCCCTCGGGCGCCGGCGAGCAGGAGGCCAGGTGTACGCCGGTCACACATGGAACTCGGGCGAGGTCCGCACCCTCGTCGCCGACCACGATCCCGGTGGGCTGGTGAGGCTCGGGCGACAACGCCGTGGCTGGAGGCAGGCCGATCTCGGGCTGCGGATCGGGTGCTCCGCGGCCACTGTCTCCCGTCTGGAGCAGCGTGGAAGCCGTGCCCACCTCGACCTGATCCGGCGAGCGGCGCGTGAGGTGGGTGTGCCGCCCCACGTGCTGGCTGCGTCGCTCGGTCTCTCTGGTGCTCAAGCCACTATTGTTGCGCCGGAACGGGCATGCTGTGCCGAGGAGGATCCGATGCGCCGCCGTACGCTGCTCGCCGCCGCCGGGCTCGCTGCCCCGGTGGGTCTCGTGCCGGGGCTGGAGGACGCGCTCGCCATCACGCCCGATCCCACCGGCTCGCCGGTGCCGTTCGACTCTCGCCTTGCGGCAGCTCGACGCCACTACGACGCCGGTCGGAACAGCCTGCTGGTCGCGGAGCTGCCGGGCCTCCTCGCCGACGCGCACGCCGCAGCCGGTGACCACCGGGAGATCTCGTTCGCTCGACTGTCCGCCACGTACAGTCTCACCGCCCAAGGTCTGATCAAGATCGGCAGATACGACCAGGCCAGACTCACGGCGGACCGAGCCGCCGTCTATGCCGAACTGTCCGGCTCTCCGCTGGCGTCAGCCGCCGCCGCCCGCGAACTGAGCATCGTGCTTCGGCACCAGGACCAACCGGCGGCAGCCCAGCGCCACATTCTGGCCGCGGTCAGCCGCGTCGAGGCCACGGGGCTCAGGAACGAGGCGCAGTGCTCGGCATACGCACAGATGCTCTGCACCACCGCCTACACGAAGGCGTGTGCGGGGGAACGGGAGCAGGCCCTCGCGATGATCCGTGAAGCGACCCGGGCCGCTCGTGACCTGCCGCAGGAGTCGCCCGAGGGGCGTCTCTTCCAGGTCACCCCGGCCGCGGTCGATCTGTATGCCGTCAGCGTCAACTGGGCTCTGGGCGATGCCGGTTCGGCGCTGGAAGCAGGCCGAAGGCTCCATGCCGGTCAGTTCAGGACCGCCGAGCGCAAGGGCCGGATGCACACTGAACTCGGCCGCGCTTGGTGGCAGTGGCGTAAGCCGGAACAGACGGCGGCGGAACTGCTCGCCGCTGCTCGGGTGTCACCGGGCGAGGTGCGTGACCGTCCGGCGATTCGGAGAATCGTGGGTGAGCTGCGGTCCAGCCATCCCCATGTCGTGGGGGTCCGGCAGCTGGTGGTCGCCGCCGGGCTGCCGGCCTGAGCGAGCCCACTGCACGCTGCCGGAGCCTGCGCGTTCTGGGCCAGATGTGTGAACAGCCGCGTGCCGAAGCACGCGTCGACGGCTTCGCCAGGTGGAGCCTGAGGTCCGGCTCCACCGCCCGGCCGCGGGCGCCGCGCGAGCACGACCGCCGTCGCCATAAGGTTCAGAACGCCAGGAGCGCCGAGTTCGACGCCATGCCCCTGACGCTGGCCGCCGGGCGGGCGACGCCGGTGAGACGAAATCCGTCGATCCGCATATCGGTGGTGACTGTGTTGGACTTGGGCTCGCCAAGGAGAGCCTGCTGAGCGAGGCCGGCCCCCGGCCCGGTGCGTTCGTGCGGCGTACGACCCTTGCTGATGGTGCCCGACGCCCAGCCGGAGCTCTGGAGTTCGCCGACACCCTCGAGTGCCCCCTGCAAGGTTGAGTAACGCGGTCCCGCTGAGGCCACCCCTGACCGGTGGCGTGGCGCCCAATGTGTGGTTGCCGGCAGCGGCTCAGCACACTCCTGGCAGTCCCCTGACGGCCGCACCCCAACCCGGAGCACCCGCAGCGTCACATGTCAGGATGACGCTCATATCCAGGGAAGTTGTCAGGGGCTCGGGGGGACCTGACTCACGACTTTCGGGGAGCCACAAGCGCGTTCGAGTTTCGGGCAACCCCGCACCACTCGCCAAGTGACTGCGAGCGCGCCTACGCCTACGCGGCCAGCGCAGGGAACACGACCACCGAGCCGTCCTTGTCGCGGGCGATCTCGATGGCTACGTCTGTGGTGCGGTTGTCGACCGTGACGCCGTTGCCCAGCTGGTGAATCCGGTGTGCCGTGCGCATCAGGCGATCGACTTCACCCGGCGTGAAGACGGGCCGCAAACCGTTCGGGCGTGCCAGCTCCAGCGCCGACAGGCGTACCAGGACACCGGCGATGCCCAGCTGACCCAGGCGCTGCAAGGCGGCCGCCTCGCGCGACCGGCCGCGTATCATCCGTGCGATCTTCACAGGCGGTGAGGTTACGTGACGGTGCCCGGCCAGGACAGATTCGGTGCCGCGAAGCAGACGGTGGGTTCGTCGACACGTGACCCGTGCTGTGGCCGGTCAGCACCCAGCCCTCGGCGGGGGCGCATGGGACACCCCGGTACCGGTCCAGGGCGGTACCCGTACCGGACGCCTCCGTACCGGCCGACGTACTGGCGGGCGTCGTGACCCGTCACACACGCTGAGTGACGTGAACGTACAGATGCCTCCCACTTCCTTGCCCGATGCCACCGTCGTTTCCGCCCCGGCTCTCGCAGGCCGCCGCTTCACGGTGCTGCTCTCGCCCACCCGGCGCGGCGCCCGCCTGGCACGGCGCCTTACAGAGCGCCAGCTCGCCGACTGGCAGTACCCGTCAGAGTCCGCCGAGCACATCGTGGCCGAGCTTGTCGCGAATGCCGTCCAGCACGGGCGCGTACCGGGCCGTGACTTCCGGCTGACTCTGGCGCTGGACGGCCGAGGCGGACTGCGCATCGAGGTGACGGACCTTCGCGCCGAACGGATTCCCCGTATCCCGGCTGCTCCCGCGTCGGAGCAGGAAGTCACCGCGGAGGGCGGGCGCGGCCTGCTGATCGTGGACGCCCTCGCGGACCGCTGGGGTGTCGACATCGCCCCTGAGCCGCCCGCCCGGAAAATCGTGTGGGCCATGCTCCCACCGGCTGTCGACCGCTGAGGCGCCTCAGTGGCCTGATCGTGACCAGGATGGCGAGTCGAAGGCCTCCTTGAGTTGGAGGCCCCGTCCCGAGAACGGCCGGGGGCCGCCCCTTTCGGGCCGAAACGCTGACGCAGGCCGATCCGTACTGCCTGCTCCAGGCGACAGCTGCACGACAACCAAGGTGCCACCGCACCCCGTACGTCAGACGGACAGCGACGCCGATGCCCGCGACCGGGCGGGCGGACGAAGGTATGGGGACAGGTGGGCGACGGCGGCCACGCTCGTGGTGCCGCGTCAGTCCGACTGCGCCGTGCGATAGCGGACGGGCCAGTCCTCCACCTTCACCAGCAGACCGGCGTCTGCGAGGTCGCGGAGGATCTGGCGGGTGTGCTTGTCCTGGGGCTCGTGCCCCGCGTCGCGCAGTGCGCGCAGGCCGCGTTCGGTGTCCCAGCACCCACCGTACGCGCGTACCGCCTCCTCCAGGTCGGCACGCTGGCTGGACGTGTGGTCGGTCATCCGGATGCTCCTCAAGCCTGTTCGGGGGCTGCGGTGGCGCCGTGCGCCTTCCTGGAATGGTTGGTGATGCTCGCCGGCGCGCCGACGTAGGAGCACGACGGGCACGTGCGCCATGCGCCTTCCGCCACGGCGCGCCCGCTGACCGAGTGTCCCGGGCCGTAGCCGTGACCGTGCAGCAACTGGGCTACGGACGAGCCGTATTCGACCGCGAGCAGGGCTGCCTCTGCCACCTTGTCGTGGCCGGGCGCGAAGAAGGACCCGGCGCCGACCTTCGTGGCGCAGCCGCACCAGCAGGTGCCCGTCGGGGTCAGGTGGGGGAGAGGCTTCGTCGTCATGGCGTCACGGTAGATCAACGAGCAGGCCGTACCAGGGGCTTTGCGGGGTTTGCTCCCTGGCCTGACCGGTCCGACGGATGCAGCGGCCCCCGGGGGGCGGGCGCTGCAGGCAGGCAGCAGAGGGCGCAGGGGCACAGCACGTTCGACGGCTCCGGGACCGGGGAGATCGACGCCCTCGGGATCCGGTGAGTCCCCGCTTCTGCGGCTCCACTTCGACGGTCGAAGCTCCGCAGCGCGATCCGGGTTGCCGACGCGGTGCTGTATCCGGAGACGGAGGCTGGGCGTAATCCCGCGAGTGGCGGCGGGCGTGCATCGTCCGGGCCGGGATCCGTTCGACGACCACCGGCGAGGCAGCACGGTCAAGCCGGGGAGTCCTGGCCTCGGCTGTGGTGCCGGTACGGCTGTCGACCCCGGACTTCCAGAACCACGTCGTCCACAGGCTGACCGGATCGTCCCGTCAGCGGCGCCGTCCCGGGGGCCTGGGGCGCTGCGAGTACGCCACGATGTAGCCGACGGTCAGGATCAGCCCCAGTACCCCGATTCCGACGAAGGCCAGGACCTCCAGCACTCCGGCGTCGTTCGAGAGGGCCGCCGCCGTCCCCGTGACCCCGGCGAAAACGCCCAGGATCCCAATGACGAATGTTCTGTGATTTCCGAACAATCCGTTCATGAGCATGCTTCCGCCTCGTTTCGGCATGTCTCTCCTCGGCGTGGTCATGCGGCCTACTTCCAATGCAGGTTCCCGGGGTGCCTGGGTGCCATGATCTTCGCATCCGGACGTTCCGAGGCGCTCTGGGCAGGTGTGTAGTAGAAGTCGAGGCCGGTGGCCACCACGCTCGCGGGGAAGCCGAAGACCTTGCCGCCGAAGTTGCCCAGTTTGTTGATCACAGTCGGCTTGCGGTGTCTTCCTCCGCCGCCCGACGTGGCCAGAAGTTCCGACCCCATGCCGGCCGCATAGGCGGGCGTGCCGCCGATGAAGTACGTCCTCGCACTGGCCCAGTCGCGCTTCTGTATGCTGTCGGCGCTGTTCAGCCACGAACGGTAGCCGATGAACTCGGCGATCGGCTTGATGGTGCCGCTTCCGAACTTGCCCTTCGAGGCGTTGTCGAGCCTCGTCTGGATCTCCTTGTCGGAGAGCTCCTTGAGGGAGATCTTCTCTCCGCTTTGCTGCCCCTGTTCCTTGCGCATCGTCCGCGCCTCCGCAAGTGAGACGGGAGCGGTGGGCAGGAAGCCGATGTCGTACTTCTCGCTCATGTCGAGCAGTGCCCAGCGGAGGGTGGAGTCCGTGTCCGAGGCTTGGTCGAGGGCCTGACGGGTCCGCTCCTTGTAGGAGGCGATCGTGGTGGCGTAGGCCTTGGTCAGATCGTCGATCTCGTCCGGCTTCACCTTGTTGGCATCCACGTGGACCGAGCCGTTCTCGGGGTTCACCGAGAGGTGCTCGTGTCCCTCGAGACCGTTCGTGATGGTCTCCAGCTCACCCCGGGCCGAGCGGAGGGAGTTGAGGCAGCTGTTCAGGAACCGGTGGATGCTGTCCGCCTCGTGTTCCGCGTTGTCGATCTGATGCTGCAGACCGCGGATCTTCGTGGAGGCGGCTTCTGCTGCCTCGCCCTCCCAGTCCGATTCCCGGAGCCCCTTCGCCACCTCGTTCTTGAAGGTCCAGCCGGCCTGATGAACGCTGTTCGGGAGGTTCGCCCAGGCGTCCACGGCCGCGGAGAACTTCTCGAGGTTCACGTTCTTCAGCTCTGAGTACGTCAAAGTCATGCTGATGCCTCCTCAGATGACGTCGCCGGGCTTGTACTCGTGCTTGGGCTGGAAGCTCTTCTTACGATCGTCTTCCTCGACGCCGAAGTCATCGGCTGCCGCCCTCAGCGCTTTGGCCAGGCCGTCGTTGCCGATCTGGCCCGCAACGTACGTGACGCCCTTCTTCCAGGAGTCGATGAAGGCGGTGAGCGCCTCGTCGGAGGAGAAACCTTTCATCGATCCGGACACTTCCGAGGTCTTGGACACCGCGGTCTTGTGGGCGTCCCTGAACTCCTTGGCGGCCTTGTTCTCGGCCCTGCCGGCACGTGTGCGGAGAAGGGCAGGCGTGACGTGGAGCTTCTGCTTGCCGGCCTGCCCGCCGCCCCCGTCGGCCTGATTGAGCTGCATCCGTGTGCTCTGCTCCGCCTTGGCCGTTGCCTTGTGCTGAGCCCACTCGTCGTCGAATGACATCGTTCCCCCGTGCAAACGTGCGTCCAGTGAGCCCCGGTTCCAGGCGGATCCCGCAGGGCTCGCGGATTCACCGTAACCCACGGCACTACGGTTCACGCCACCGGCCACTACTCGTCCGCGCGCTCGTGATGTCACCCGGCGGCATGCCGTCGATCTGCCAGGTACGGGCCGTCACCGAGTGTGAGCCGTCGGTGTTTTCTGCAAATCAAGGACCCTCGGGTTCCGGAGTTTGCCGTGCGGATCGGCCGTGGCGGGCCCGCCGGAAGGTGCACCCATGGGGCGAACCGCCGGCGACCGCACGCGCGGCGTGGGAACGGTTGAGGGACCGTGCCCCGGCCGGGGCCGTGTCGGTCGGACGACATCATGTGTGCCCCGTGCGGGACACGTCATCGGGAGTGTCCGGCCGACGAACTGCCGGGCGTGGCGGGCGGTGAGGCCCGTGTGAGGAGTGCCTGGACGACGGCAGCGGCGGCCAGTACGCCGCCGGTGAGGAAGAAGCCGGTGGTGAAGGCATCGCCCGGCACAGGGAAGGTGCCCGGGTGGGCGCGCAGGAGCGTCGCCCCGACCACGGCTGTGCCCAGTGTGCCGCCGACCTGGAGAGACGTCTCCAGAACGCCGGACGCACCCCCGCGGCGGTCGGGCGGCGGCGCGGCCATCGCAACGGACATCGCCGGGTTGTAGACCAGCGGGATCGAGACCCCCCACAACAGCAGTGCGGCTCCGAAGGGCAGGTAGCCGCCCACCCCGGCCGCAACACCCATGAGGACGAACCCGATCGACCCGCCGGCCGCGCCCGCGACGGTCAGGGCCCGGGGGCCGAAGCGCCGTGCCAGCGCCCCGGTGGCGGGTGCGAGGGCCAGCGTGGGAACCATCGCGGGCAGCATGGCGAGGCCGGCGGCCGCAGGCGAGAAGCCGAGCGCGTCCTGTACGTAGACCGCCCCGTAGACCACGGCGGCGAGGAAGCTGAACTGCCCGCAGAGAACCATCACCGCCGACCCGAGGAACCGCCGGTCGGCGAGGAGCCCGAGGTCCACCAGTGGGCTGCGGCTGCGCATCTCGACCCGCACGAAGGCGAACAGCAGCGCCAGACCGGTCCCCAGGAGGGCCAGAACCACGGCGGCGGGCCATCCGTCACCGCCGGACTGCATGATGGCGGCCACGGTCAGCCCCAGCCCGCCCACCGATGCCACCAGCCCTGCCGTGTCGAAACGGCCTGTCGGGACGACAGCCTCCGGCGGCGCTTCGGCTGCCGTTTTCTGTTGCCTTCCGAGCACGTGTCGAGCGGTCAGGAAGACCGCGGCGGCAGGCGGCAGATTGACGAAGAAGACGGCACGCCAGCCGAGATGCTGGGTCAGCAGGCCACCCACCAGGGGCCCGAGGGCGAGCGCGGCCGACGCGGCGCCGACGTAGATCCCGATTGCCCTGCCCAGTCGGTCCGGCGGGAACGTGTCCGTGATGATCGCCATCGTCTGGGGCAGCATGGCCGCGGCGGCCACTCCTTGAGCCGCGCGGGCAGCGACCAGCGTCCCGCCGTCGATGGCAAGCCCGCACAGGAGTGAGGCGAGGGCGAAGCCGAGGGCGCCGAGTGTGAACAGGCGCCGTGTGCCGAACAGGTCGCCGAGCCGCCCGCCGGCCGCTGCGAGGCAGGCGAAGGCCAGGATGTAGGCGTTCGGGATCCAGTGCGAGAGCGAGATGCTGGTGCCGAGTTCGTTCCGCATCGTGGGGAGCGCCACGCCGACGACCGTCTCGTCCATGAACGTCATTCCGAGCGCGAGACTCGTCGCGGCGAGCACCAACCGCTGGTCGAGGCTGCCGGGCGCCTTCCCCGCTCGCTTCGTGGCCCTCCAAGGAAGCGGAACCATGAGCCGACCCTACGTACACAGGCGGCATACCCATCGCTTCACCGCGCCGGTGGGGTATACCGGATGCACTCTCCAGGACGGATGATCGGGCCCTCCCCGGCGACGAGGGGCCCTCCGCCGGGCGCCCAGTGGTGGACGGCCACGCGCCGCCCGCCACTGCGGACGGCGCTGACGGGTGCCGCACCGCCCGCAGCGCCGCCCTCGAGGGACACGGCACGGCCGGCCCCGGGGGTCTCAGCTCCGCAAGTGCCCCAGCACGGACCGCATCGCAAGGGCCACCGCGTCGCGGGCCTCATCGGTGTGGTCGATCGTTTCGAAGCCGTGGTGGCCCAGCGGCACGTCGACCACCTCGACATCGGCCTTGCAGTCCTCGGCTGCGGTCAGGAACTCCTCGACCGTCGCGGCGATCTCCGTGAGCTCGAGCTCCACCCGCGTCAGCACGATCGGCAACCGTCCGGCGCTCCGCACGGCGGCTGCCGGGCGGAAACGGGATTCGGCAAGCCTCCAGTTGGGCAGCGGTGCGAGTACCGGATAGGTCGCCGCCAGGCACCGCAACCACGGCGGAGGCGCTGCCAGCCAGTCCGCCGACAGCGGCCCGCCCCCGGAGAAGAACCACAACGCGACACGCTCCCCGTCGACGCGTGGATCGGCTCGTACGAGGTCGACCGCTGCGGCCACATCCTCGGCGGCGCGCCCGTAGTCCCCGAGATCGTGCAAGCCATGGTCCAGCGTCACGCCGACGACTCCTTGGCTCGCCGCGAACCGGCCGTAGCCGACGAAGCCCGGCCAGTCCCGCGGCGTCGGCCGCACCTCGCGGGGAACCGGTCCGCCGTGGACGAACACCACCGCCGGCCGCGGCAGGTCGGCATCATCGGGCAGGTAGAAGTCGACCTGGCCGACGCGATCGCGTCGCTGCTCGGGTACGTCCATGAGGAAGGGCCGGAGGTGCGAGGGCTGCTCGTTCACCGACTTGGTGAGCCGGTGCCCTTCTCCTGCGGCGGCTTGGAGCAGTACCCCGGCCAGCTCGCCGGGTGCGGACAGCATCGGCCAGTGTCCGGTGGCGAGTTCGAAGAAGGTCACACGGGGTTCCGTGAGTGCCTGGAGGCGGGGGTCCCCAAGTCCCACCAGGTTCTCGACCATTGCGATGCTCGACCCGTTGGCGGTACACAGCACACCGGTCGCCGGCAGCTCTGCGACCGCCCCCGACAGCCTGAGCGGTCGGGTGAGTGTGCCCTTCGGCTGCGGGGCGGCGAGCCGAGCCAGCCGGGACAGTGCGTCGTCGGGGACGCCGGTCACGCTGCCCCAGCGCTGCCATGCCTCGAGCGGGGGCGGGGGGAGCCGCCAGTCGTCCGCGACCTCGCCGATCGCGTCACCCCCGTCGACTCCGTCCGCCCGATCGCCTCCGCAGGGCCCTGCGCCAACCGCCCCGCCGCGCACCGACTGTTCGCGAACCGCCTGGTCCGGCACCAGATGGAGGGCCGGGTCGCCGTCCTGGGGCATGCCCGCATCCAAGTAAACGATCCTGGCGATCCGTTCCGGGCGCCGGTCGGCGGCGCCGAGTACCGGGTGGATGCCGTAGTCGTGACCGACGATCACCACCTTTGGCGTGTCGATCCCGTCGATCAGCTGCACGAGATCGTCGATGTGCGTCTCCAAGTCGGTGCCGGGTCCGGCGAGACGGCGACTGTTGCCCATTCCCGTCAGTGTGACCTGGTATGCCTCTGCCCCCGAGTGCCGCAGCCGGTCGGCCACCTCCTGCCAGACCCAGCCGTCGGTGAAAGCCCCCGGCACCAGGACGAATGCCGTCATCAACATCTCCTCGCTCCTCGCGGTTCGCACGGCCGGCCGCACGGGCCGTCCGTCGTCGCCGGTACGGTAGGAACTCCCCCTGAGGGAGGTTCAAGCCTTGTCCCCTGATGGCATGTGGAGCATCGGAGAACTCGCCCAGCACGCCGGTGTCACCGTCAAGACCGTGCGCTTCTATTCCGATCGCGGTCTGCTGCCCGAAGCGGCTCGCAGTTCCGGGGGCCACCGCCGGTACGGACCCGAGGCGCTCGACCGGTTGCGCCTGATCCGCTCCCTGCGCACCCTCGATCTGCCGGTGCCGGACGTCGGCCGGGTCCTCGAGCACGAGGGCGCGCTGGAGGACGTCGTCGCCGGGCAGCTGAGGGAGCTCGGCACACAACTGGCCGCCCTGCGCTGGCGGGAGGCGGCCCTCCAACTGCTCCGGGACTGCACCCCCGCGGAACGCGCCGACCGGCTGCGCCTGATCGGCGCCGTGACCGTCCCGCCGAGCACGGCCGCTCTGGCCCGCTTCTGGCGACGCTGGCTGCCCGCACGGCTTCCGGCCCAACTGGCGGCGGCCATCCTCGAGCAGGCGGTTCCGCAACCACCCGCCGATCCGACCCCGGCCCAGGTACTGGCTTTCGCCCGGCTGCACGCCCTCGTCACGGGCGGCTGCGACGGCGGTGAACTCTGCCAGCCCGCCGCCCACCAGGCGGACAAGGGCTATCGCCCGGCCGTACTCTACGACGGTCTCGGCGAGGCCTACGAGCTGGCAGGGGCGCAACTGCTCGGGCAGCGGCCGCCGCACGAAGGCGATGCACTCGACTGTTTCGTCTCCGCCTACGCCCGCTCGCACGGTACGCGCGACACTCCGGACTTCCGCCGCATGCTCAGCGGCCAGCTCGCCATGGATCCACGTGTCGACCGCTACTGGGAACTCACCGCCGAAGTGTCCGGGCCGTCGCAGCCGACGCCCGGCGCCGCACACGACTGGCTTTGCGCCGCTCTGGACATCCGGGCCGCCCGATCGGCCGCCTGACGCCTGCGGGGCTGCGGTTTTCCGGCCGGGGGCCGGAGCGTCGCGCTTCGCGTGGCGGCAGGACTCCGGCTGCGCGGCCACGCTCGCTCACGTCGGCGCTGACGGCCGGAGACAAGGAATGTCGGTGCTCGGTCCTATGCTCCGAAGGAGTCAGCCGATGCATCACGACGGGGGAGAACGACGGGGGAGAACCATGGGACTGATGACACTCGATCTGCCGACGCCGGAAGTGCTACCCGGTCGTGGGCACCGCGACGACGGGGCGCTTTCGGCGGTGCCAAGTCCAGGCGCGCTCGGTCGGCGAATAGAATCGGCTTTCATGTCGAACATCGACGAACTGCTGGTTGAGCTCGCCGCCAAGGTGGAGTCGGAGCAGAGCAACCAGATGTCCCTGACCGTGGTGACCGGCGGCACCGTCATCACCGGGCGGTTGGCTCCCGAAGCCGTATGGAAGCAGCGTGTGTCGGAGGTCCTGGAGGATTCGGCCCATCTCGGACCGTTCTCCAGCGTCTTCACCGACCGGGCGGGGGGAGGGAATGACTGGGGGGACCGGCCCACGCATCTGCACTTCCACGTGGCCAGGATCCTGCAAGGGAGCATCGGGATCCCGGAGACCGGCGGGATGTACCGGGTTGCGATCAAGGACGTCAGCGGCTGGACCGTCGGCGACTTCAGCTATTCCGATCGCTGAGCCACCACGCCCGACCTTCGTCCCGTCCGGCGCGGGCTTCTCGCCGATCGCGGGCAGCCGCTCGACGCCGATCGCGGGCAGATGCGCTCACCCTGACCGGCAGCTGCTACCTGTCGCCGTCGCAGCTCGGCCGACAGGGCGATGACGGCTGCCCGGACGCTGGTCGGTACGCCGGCCGGTGCCGAGGAAGGCAGACGAAACGGCCCTGCCGCAGGGGTGGCTGTTCGCCGTGCGCGTTAGCCCGTTCGGCCGCACACTGAGACTTGCCGTGGGCGAGAAGGCCAGGTCACACAGCCCCATGCGGACTACGTGCCTCTTCGGTTGCTTCAGCGCGATCCGCCGTGGCTCCACCGGGTGTCCTCAGGGAGGTCTCGTGGTTGTGGTCGTGACAGCTCTGTGCGTACCGCTGGTGATGATGGTGTTGCTGTTCGCGATGCAGGCGTGGGAAGACCTCGTCTTTCCTCGTCGTGACGAGAGCACGGAGCAGCCGAACCAGCAGTGAAGCCCCATGGCGTGAGAACTGAGGCGTACGGCGCGCCGCCGGAACGGACAGAATCGGCCCCGGCGTCGGCGCGAGCGGGGCCGTCGTACAGGATGTGCGAGTGGTGAATCGCATCAGCACCCTGATCTCGGCGCTCGGCGCCTTCGTCGCCTCGATGCTGCTCATCGGCGCCGTGTACGAGTACCGGCAGGGCGCGTCGCCGTTCTGGGTGGGGCTGGGCGTGCTCATCGTCGCGAGCGCCGTGCACGTGCTCGTGCGCGACATCCGCAGTCTCCGCCCCCGTTCACGCCGCGTCGGTGGGAAGAACGGTCGTGGCTGAGGGCAGCCGACCAGGGGCCGTCGCCGTCCGGTCGCCGGCCGCTGACCCGGGGCGTGATCTGCTCATGGGATCCGCCCGGCGGCGAGGCCGGGGCAGGGTCGGGCGACGGCGGCGAGCGGCGGCGAAGGCGGGAGCGCAGCGGCTCCGTCCAGCGGGCCCACGCATTGTCATGATCGCCTCCCGGAGCGCCTCCCATGGGGAAAGAGGGCACGGTTGAGCCGCTTTGCGGGGGAGTGGGATCAGCTTACGGAGGTCGGGCGGTCCCGGCCCAGGGGAAGACCCAGCGGGCCGGGACCCGCCGGGCGGGCACGAGGGGCCTGGATCCACTGGGCCGGCGCGTTGGGCGCGGCGCCACCCGCTGGGACCAAGGGGCTCGGCGCCCACCGGGTGAGACCGCGTGCCGTGGCCGCTACGCCCTCGAGCAGCGCAGCTGTTCGGCCCGCACCGTGTCCGCCGTCAGTTCCATCCCCGCGTCGTTCGGGTGCAGATGGTCGCCTCCGTCGTACGCGGGCAGCATCCGCGACGTGCGCTCCGGGTCCCGGACGGCCGCATCGAAGTCGACCACCTCGTCGAAGGCGCCGCTGTTCCTGATGAAGGCGTTGACCTCCTGCCGGACCGTCTCGCCGCCCGGGGTCCACTCCCGCCACCCCTCGTACGGCATGACGGTCGCCCCGACCACGCACACCCCTGCCTCGTGTGCCCGGTCGATGATCCGGCGGTAGCCGGCGATCATCTGGGCGGCCGTCGGTGCCGGGGTGGCCTTGATGTCGTTGACGCCCTCGAAGAGGATCACCGCGCGCACGCCCCGCTGGGAGAGCACGTCCCGGTCGAGCCGCTTGATGGCGCTGACACCCGAGCCGTCGCTCAGCACCTTGTTGCCGGAGATGCCTTCGTTGGCGACGCCTTTGATGCGCGAGCGAGGATCGCCCTGGAGGCGGCGGGCGAGGAAGTCGGGCCACCGGCGGTTGGTGCCGGCCGTGGAGGAGGCGCCGTCGGTGATGGAGTCGCCGAGCGCGGCCACGGCGCCGATCCCGCGCCGGGCGTCGACGACCACTGCGTCGAGGTAGAACCACGAGCCGACGGTCCGGGTGTACGGGGTGGCGGACTCGTCGGCGGAGTGGTCGCCGGCAGGCGCGACGTACGAGGTCTGCAGCGCCATGCGGTGCCCGGTCGCGGTACCGGCCGCCTGCTGTACGTACACGCTGACGACCAGGTCGGACTGCGGGCGGATCGTGCCGCGCAGCGGGTCGCTGTAGACCGATCCGCCGGGCGGGACGGTGACCGAGGGGGAGCCGCCGAAGGCCAACGGCCGGTTGCTGCCCGGTACGAGCGCGGCGCCGGACGCGCGCAGGCCCGCGTGGGCCCGGCCGAAGGTGACCGGCTGCTCGCCGAAGGCGTTGGAGAGACGGACGCGCACTCCGTGGCCGCCGACGCTGGTGCGGACGACGAGGCGGTACGTACGGTCCTGCGCGGCCGTGCCGAGGCGGTCGGCGCTGGCTGCCCAGGAGACGACCTGAGATGTGCCGCGCGACGCGGCGTCGGACGACGGGGAGGCGGCAGGCGCTCCGGAGGAGGCCGAAGACGGGGACGACGTCGACGCGGTCGCGGCGGGCGACGCGTGGGCCGTCGCGGTGGCAAGAGCTGTCCCCGTCAAGGCGCTTGCTGTCACGACGGCGGCGGCGAGTGTCCCGCGGAGGACCGACAGGGCTGACAGGGCCGACCGGGGCGGGCGTAACCAGGATCCGAGCATGCTCCGTGTGACCTCCGATGCGATCCGGGCGCATGTGGCAGGTGAAGGACTCCTGTGCATTGACTCGCGCAGAGCGCTCCGTGTCCAGACCACGCCCCTCCGTGAAACCCCCTGCACAGGACGGGAGTTGCTTGCCGCGCAGGAGTCGTCCTGCGAGGATCATGCGCGCCTCCGTCCCGCGGGGGACCGGAGACGCGACACCGCACCGGACGTCGAGCACCGAGCATCGAGGGAGAACGCCGAATGACGGGGACCGAGCCGGCTGCCGCGCGGATCGACACCACCAGGCCGCACCCGGCCCGGGTCTACGACTGGTTTCTGGGCGGCAAGGACAACTACCCGGTCGACGAAGAGCTCGGCAGGCACATCATGGGGGTCGACGGGACGGCCAAGCACGTCGCGCGGACGAACCGCTGGTTCATGCAGCGTGTCACCCGCTGGCTCGCGGGCAGCGCCGGTGTCCGGCAGTACCTCGACATCGGCACCGGCATCCCGACCGAGCCCAATCTGCACCAGGTGGCGCAGGCCGCCGCGCCCGAGTGCCGCGTCGTCTACACCGACAACGACCCCATCGTGCTCACGCACGCAGAGGCGCTGCTGCGCAGCACCCCCGAGGGCGTCACCGACTATGTCCAGGCCGATGTGCGTGACCCCGAGCGGATCCTCGAGCAGGCTCGCAAGAGCCTCGACCTCACTCAGCCGGTCGCCCTCTCGCTCGTGGCGCTGACGCACTTCCTCGGTGCCGACGACCACCCGAAGGATCTGGTCGCCCGGCTCGTCGACGCGCTCCCCTCCGGCAGTTACCTCGTTCTCTCGCAGCTCACCGCCGACTTCGACCCCGTCGCCGTCCATCGCGGCGTGGAGATGTACGCGGCAGGCGGGGTCACCCTCGCCCCGCGGAACCGCGCAGAGATCGCCCGCTTCTTCGAGGGTCTCGAGTTCGTGGAGCCCGGGCTCGTCCAGCTGACCGACTGGCACCCCGAGCTCGCCGTCGACGAGGCGGTCAACGGGGACGCGGTGATCTCGCTGTACGGCGGGGTGGCCCGGAAGCCGTAACCGGACGAGGGTCCTTCGCCGCAGGGCGCGGCCCCCGAAATTCTGCTTATGGTTCGCCGGACCATTGTGCTCATGGTTCGCCGGATATGATGCGCCGGTGTTCGATTCCCGGCACATCAAGACGTTCCACGAAGTGGTCAGGACCGGCTCGTACTCGGCCGCCGCTCGCGCCCTCGGCTACACCCAGCCGGCGATCACGCAGCAGATGAAAGCCCTCGAACGGGACGTCGGCACGCCCCTGTTCATCCGTGTCGGCCGGGGCATGCGGCTCACCGAGGCCGGTGAGGCGCTCTCCCGGCAGGCCACGGCCATCCTCGACTCCATGTCTGCGGCCCAGGAGCAGATCAACGCCCTCACCCGGCTGCGCGCCGGGCGGGTCCGGATCTGCGCGTTCCCCAGCGCCAACTCCACCCTCGTCCCGGAGACACTGGCTCGTCTCACGGCCGCCCACCCGGCCATCCGCGTCGACCTGCTGGAGAACGAACCGCCCGAGTCGCTGCGACGTCTGTCACGGGGCGAGTGCGACATCTCGCTCGCCTTCACCTATCCCGGCCTGCACGAGGACGTGCCCGACGAGCTGGTGGAGATACCGCTGCTGGAGGACCAGCTGACCGTGCTGCTGCCCGCTGGGCACCCCCTGGCCCGCCGGCGGGTCGTCCGGCTCTCCGATCTCGCCGGCGAGCGCTGGATAGCCGGATGCCCGCGCTGCCGAGCCAACCTGCTGCACGAGTGCGCGGAGGTGGGCTTCGTCCCCGACATCACCTTCATGACCGACGACAACCTCGCGGTGCAGAGTCTGGTCGCCGAAGGGCTCGGCATCGCCATGATCCCGTCGCTCGTGCTGAACTTCATGCGCCATACCAAGGTCGCCGGCCGCCCGCTGCAGCCGGTGTCACGGCGCAAGATCTCCGCGTACGTCCTGCGGGAGCATCTGCGCATCCCGGCGACGGCGCTCGTACTGGACGAGCTCAGGGCCGTCGCCGCGAACAAGACCGGCTGCTGACCTCGCCCCTCCCACCCACAACCACACCCATAAACACGGCTTGGAGGGTGCGAAGAAACCGTCGTTGGACGCCAACGTTCCCCCGTCCGACGCTGCCCGTATGACCCAAGCCTCGGCCGCCCGGAGCGCCTACACCGCCGCCCGTACCACCGCCCGCCTGGACGCGCTGATCGCCGGCGTACGCGAGAGCGTCGGCCGAGGCCTGCCACCGGAACTGACGGCGTACCTGGTCGGGGAGCGCCTCGCGCCGCACCTCGGCGCCGACGACCTGCTCACCGAGGAGCAGCGCGAGAGCGACCCCGCCCGCTACCGCCAGCACCTCCTGCACGCCGAACACGACGGCAGCTTCTCCGTCGTCGCGCTCGTCTGGCTGCCCGGGCAGGGGACCACCGTGCACGACCACGTCTCCTGGTGCACCACCGGCGTCCACGAAGGCCAGGAGCACGAGCGGCGCTACCGGCTCGTCCCGGCCGTCGAGAACGGTGGCACCGCACGGCTCGTCGCCACCGGGGACGTCGTCAACCGGCAGGGCGAGTTCTGTGGCTTCGCCCCGCCGGGCGACATCCACCGCGTCTGGAACGACGGGCCCTCCGCGGCCGTCTCGTTGCACGTCTACGGCGCCGACATATCCCGGCTCGGCACCAGCGTGCGCCGCGTCTACGAACTGCCGGCCGACCGCTGATGGCCCTCCTGCGGGAGCGGCCCGCCGCCCGGCCCGGCGTCGTGCCCGCTGCCCCGCGGCGCCACGGGCTCGCGCTCGCCGCACTCGGCGTCGCCGTCGCCTGGTCCCTCCACCGGCTGCTGCCCGCCGTGCCGATGCTCACCGCCGCCGTCGTGCTCGGTGTCGTGGCCGCGCACCTGCCCCGGACACGGCCGGTCGTCAAGGGAGCGGCGCGCCCGGGGCTGTCGTACGCGGCGAAGCGGCTGATGCGGGTCGGCATCGTACTCCTCGGGCTGCAACTGAGCCTCGACGACGTACGCGGCCTCGGCTGGGCCACTGTCGCCATGGTGCTCGGCGTCGTGACGGCAACCCTCCTCGGTACGTGGTGGCTGGGCCGGCGTCTCGGACTCCCCGGCGACCAGCCGCTCCTCATCGCCACCGGCTACGCGATCTGCGGCGCGTCGGCCATCGGCGCCGTCGGTGAGGCGCGGGACAGCGACGAACGGGACACGGCCGTCTCGGTGGCGCTGGTGACGCTCTGCGGAACGCTCGCCATCGGCGTACTGCCCTTGCTGCAGGGGCTGTTGGGCCTCGGCGGCGCCGAGTTCGGCCGCTGGGTCGGTGCGAGCGTGCACGACGTCGGTCAGGTCGTCGCCACGGCGCAGACCGCCGGGGGCGAGGCACTCGGCGAAGCCGTGCTCGTCAAACTGATGCGGGTGGCGCTGCTCGCGCCCTTGGTCGCCGCCGTGGCGCTTTCCGTACGGCGCAGGAGGAAGGCAACAGGGTCCGGCGGAGCAGGCCGGGCACGGATACCACTGGTGCCGCTCTTCGTCGTGGGCTTCCTCGCCGCGGTCGCCGCCCGCAGCACGGGTCTGCTGCCCTCCCCGGTGCTGGACGCGGCGCACACAGCACAGGAACTCCTGCTCGCCGCCGCCCTGTTCGGCCTCGGCAGCGCGGTGCACCTGCCTTCGCTCGCCCGCACCGGTGCCCGCGTCGCGGCCCTCGGTCTGTCCGCATGGCTGGTCGTCGCGGGCGCGTCGTACGCCGGAGTGGTGCTGCTGGCGGGATGAGCCGGGCGGTGAGGTGCCGGCAGGTTCAGTGGTGCCCGGGGCCGGGATTCCCATGGCGTCACGACGGCGGCCGCTGTGGGGGTGCGGTGCGATCGGTCGGCATCCCGGCACACCGGGGCACGTCGAGGAAACTAGGGCTGCCGGACGGGCGCTGCCTATACGGACCGGCGATATACCTATACGCAAAGAATCGCCCCGGGCCCCTCCCCCGGCCCCGGCCGGCCCCGGGGCTCCTCGGGAGCTCACTCCTGACGCTGGTTGCGTGCCCGTGCGAGATTCTGCCGGGACTGCGACTCCAGCTTGCGCCTGGCCCGGGCCACATGCTGCTCCACCGTGCGCGGCGACAGGTGCAGTGTCGCCGCGATCTCGCGGTTGGTGAGACCCGTCGCCGCCAGGTCCGCGACCTCCTGCTCGCGCGGCGACAGCTGGTCCCCGTAACTGGGCCGGCCACGCGGCCGCTGCTCGTCGGCGGGCTGGTGCGCACGCATCGCCGCCCGGATGCGCGCGGCGTCCCAGACCGCGCCGAGCTCGGTCAACTGCTCGACGCACGAGGCGAGTTCCGTGACCGCGGCCGCCGTGTCGGTCCCGGACGCCAACTGGCAGCGCGCGACTCCCTCCGTGGCCAGGACGGTGGCATACGGGCGCGGCAGCCCCGCGTAGACGATGGCCGCCCGGCGGAACAGGTCCGCCGCCGTGCGATGGTCGCCCTGCGCCTCCGCGAGCAGTGCGCGGCACCAGCTCAGCGCTGCCGACGACGCGGGTGCCTGGCGTCCCTCGAGACCCGCCGCGTACTCGTCGGTCATCCTCCGCGCCGTGTCGGGCCGGCCCGCGCGCAGTGTCGCGTCGATCGCCCACGGCGCCAGCTCGGCCGCCCACACCCACACGCCCTTGTCACGCACCCGGTCCCAGGCCACCGACGCCTCGGCCACCGCGGACTCGATGTCGTCACGGACCAGCGCCATGCGGATCAGGGCGCCGGAGGCGGCGGCCACATGCGGGACGGCGGAGCCGTCCGTCTCCCGCGAGCCCTCGCCCGCCAGCCAGGCCGTCGCCTGCTGCCACTCGCCCCGGGACAGTGCCATCAGGCCGAGGACCGTACGGCCGTCGAGGCCCTGGCCCGGCATCGTCTCGGCCTCCGCCACGTACGCGCGGGCCCGCGAGGTCAAATCCGACCAGTTGCCCTCCGCCCAGTCGAGGAGCAGCGACGTGCCTCGCGCGCCCTGTTCGACGTACGAGGCGCCACTGCGCGTCGCCAGATCGATGCCCTCCGCGAGCAGCCCGCGGGCGGGGCCCAGCTGCCCCAGCCACAGCGCGCCGTCCGCCGCGTTGCACAGACCGCGGGCGACATGCTGACGGCAGGCGGGATCGTCGGTGTCCCTCGGCAGTTGCTCCAGCACCTGCCAGGCGGCCGGATCGCCGATGTACATCAGTGTTCCCGCGCGGTTGGCGGCGACCGCCGTGCAGGCCTCCTCGTCGCCGCTGTCCGCGCCTGCCTTCTCCGCGCGCTCCAGCCAGTACAGGTTCCGTTCCAGGGGGACCGTCGACAGCAGCGGCATCGCGAGTGCCGCCATGGCCCTGGCCGCCAGGAGCGGCCGCTCCTGAAGCTCCTCCACCGCCTGCTGGATCTCCAGCCAGCCCTGCATGCCGGCGACCGCCTGGTTGCAGAGCAACAGCCCCAGGTCGAGCCGGATCTGACCGCGCACGGCGGCTGGCAGGGCCTGCTCGGCGAGGATCTGCCGCAGCACCGACACCGTCTGGTCGCTGCGCAGCCCCAGCACCGCACTGTGCGCCAGCAGCGGCGCGAGTCGCGCGCGGGCGGCCGGCGGCACGGTCGGCCGGGACAGGGTGTGTTCCAGCAGGTCGACCGCGGCCTGATGGTCACCCGCCTCGGCGCACTGGAGCGCGCCCTGCTCCACCGCCCGCAGCCACGCCTTGACCTGGCCCCCATGGCGGCGGTGGCGGGCGAGCGGCACCCATGGCACCGGGTGCCGTCGGCCCAGAGCGGTCGCGGCCCGGCGGTGCATCTCGCGGCGCACCGGGCCGGGGACCTCCGCGTAGACCGCTGTCGCGGCCATGGGCACGAAGAATCCGTACCGGCCCTCGTCGACCTCCCGCAGGACACCCGTACGCAGCGCCTCCACCAGGGACCGGGTGCCCTCATCACCGTCCAGACCGGCCACTGCCGACAACTCCTCGGCCTCCACCGGCTCGTCGAGTACGGCGGCCGCCCACACGACGGGCCGCACGCGCTCCTTGAGCGCCGCGGTACGGGCGAGGGCCAGCTCGGCGAGACGAGGCGGTACGCCCGCCGCGTCCAGGTCCCTCAGCGAGTAGTGCTCCCGTCCGTTGCCGCACTCGCGCAACAGCCGCACCACATCGGTGACCACCTGAGGGACGCCACCGGAACGGACGACGAGCCGGGATATCAGCTCGGACGGACAGCTGCTCTCGCCCAGCCCCTCCTCCACGACACGGCGGACCTGCTGCGCGTCCAACGGGCCGAGCCGCACGCGGAGTACGGACAGGCAGGAGGGGAAGTGCGCGCCCCGGCCCAGCACGAGACCAGGTTCGCGCAGCTCCTCGGGGCAATACGTCAGAACGGCGGCGAGGCCGGCCGGCGGCCGGTCCAGGAGCCTGCGCAGCAGATCGAGAGCGGCGCGATCGGCGCGGTGCACGTCCTCCGCGACGAGCAGGAAGCGTTCTCCCCTTGCCAGGAGGGACGACACGGCACCGGGCAGATCGGCCTGGCCCGACGGCGGTGGCGGCGGCTCCGGCTTCGGCGGGGGCGTCGCGGGTGTCTGCGGCCTGCTGACGAACGTCCCGAACGCCGAGAACGAGACGATCATGCAACGTATCGATTCGGCGACCGCGGCGTCGGCGAGCCGCTTCGCGAGCCGGGTCTTCCCTGTTCCGGCCGGCCCCTCGAGCAACAGCAGAGAAGGGCGATCCGCCCGGAATCCATCGACGTCGGCCCCGGTGGACGCGTCCGAGACCACGCGTCCCAGCCATTGACCCGCTGTCGCGTCACTCAGCGTGTCCACCGAATCACACTCCTCGGTGTTTCCAGGGCATTTCGATTCTTTACGTATACGGGTTTCAGTGTCCCTGATTGAACACCAAGTGTCCGGATACGAGTGTTGAGGTGCCGCAGAACTTCTGCATGGCTTTCGACGGCCCGGTGAGGGAAGGACTCTCCCGGCCGCTGGACCTGAGTCAGGGCGACGCCGCCCGACCGAACAGGAGCCCAAGTGATCGCCATAGAACGTGCCCCGAGTCCTGCCCCGTATCGGGCCGGACCCACCTCCGATCTGCGAAGCCTGGCACACTGTGCCATGCCCGCTACGCCGGAGGCCGCGCGCACACTGCGGCGCTTCGCCCGCGCAGTCGCCCGCCGATGGCAACTGGCCGATCACTTCGACGAGGCGCTGTCGGTCATCGTCACCGAACTGGTCACCAACGTGATCCTGCACAGCGGGAGCCCCTGGGTGTCCACGGTGATCAGCGTCCGGGGCGAGGCGCTGACGGTCGAGGTCATGGACGGCGGCTGCTGGAAACACCGCGTGAACCGCAGACAGGAACCGCTGGACGCGGACGTGTCCTGCGGGAGGGGTCTACGTCTGGTCGACGCGTACGCGACGCGCACCATGGCGCACCGCATGGAGGTGGGCAGTGTCGTGCTGGCCGAGATGGCGCTGCACGGCACGCCGCCAGTCGTATGCAATCCGCTGCCGGGCTTCGACGCACACCTGTGAGGCCGCGCGTCCGAGGGGCGTGACGGGCCGCGCGTCCGCGGGCGCTCGCAAGCAGGACTCGGCACCCGCGGAGGTGCCCGCCAGGGAGCGAGCCCGATGCGCTTGGCCCGCCCCGCCCGGCGTGCGGACCGTCCTGGCCGAGGGCGGAACGCACGCGGAGAACGGGGGCCAAGAGCGTCCAAGAAGCCTCCGGCAAGCGTCAAGGGCTCAGCGGGCCGCGAGCAGGTGATCCATCGCCAGCTGGTCGAGCCGCTCGAAGGCCATGCCCCGCTCGGCGGCCGCGTCCACATCGAAGTCCTCGAACGCCGCCCGGTCCGCGAGCAGCGCCGCCAGTCCGTCCTCGGCCGTCGGACGTGCCAGCTCGTCCAGGCGTGAAGCCCTCAGCGCCTCCTGGACCTCCGGGTCGGCGCGGAACGCCGCGGCACGCTCCTTCAGGATCAGGTAGTTGCGCATGCAGCCCGCCGCCGACTCCCACACGCCGTCGAAGTCCTCCGTCCGCGGCGGCTTGAAGTCGAAATGCCGCGGGCCCTCGTACCCCGCCGTCTCCAGCAGGTCGACCAGCCAGAACGCCGACCGCAGATCGCCGGCGCCGAAGCGGAGGTCCTGGTCGTACTTGATGCCGTTCTGGCCGTTCAGGTCGATGTGGAAGAGCTTGCCCGCCCACAGGGCCTGTGCGACGGAGTGGGGGAAGTTGAGCCCGGCCATCTGCTCGTGGCCCACCTCCGGGTTCACGCCGTACAGCTCCGGCCGCTCCAGGCGCTCGATGAACGCCAGCGCGTGGCCGACCGTCGGCAGCAGGATGTCGCCGCGCGGCTCGTTCGGCTTGGGCTCGATCGCGAAGCGCAGGTCGTAGCCCTGCTCCGTGACGTACTCGCCCAGCAGGTCGAACGCTTCCTTCATCCGGTCCAGCGCGACGCGTACGTCCTTCGCCGCGCCGGATTCGGCGCCCTCGCGTCCGCCCCACGCGACATACGTCTGTGCCCCGAGCTCGGCGGCCAGGTCCATGTTGCGGATGGTCTTGCGCAGCGCGTAGCGACGCACGTCGCGGTCGTTGGCCGTGAAGCCGCCGTCCTTGAAGACCGGGTGCGTGAAGAGGTTCGTCGTGGCCATGGGGACGACGAGACCGGTGGCGTCGAGCGCCTGCCGGAAACGCTTGATGTGTCCGTCCCGTTCGGTCTCGCTCTCGCCGAAGGGGATCAGGTCGTCGTCGTGGAAGGTCACACCGTACGCGCCGAGTTCCGCGAGCCGCCGGAGGGACTCCGCGGGGTCCAGATGCGGGCGCGTCGCGTCGCCGAACGGGTCCCGGCCCTGCCAGCCGACCGTCCAGAGGCCGAAGCTGAACTTGTGCTCCGGGGTGGGGGTGAAGCGTTCCGTCATGGCCATGCCGCCTTGGATCTCCGTTTGTTTTCTGTCCTTACTAATCATGCATGCTTGCACCCGATCGTAGAAGGCCTCCGGTGTGATGTCCCTTCGATGCCTGTTGTCGCCGAGCGGTGTGGCGTAGCTTTGCCACGGCTCGATTTGTTCCAGGCTCGGCCAAATGGTCGGGACGTACGGACGGAGAGGTGTGGCAATGCCGGCGAACACGGTCGTCATCGGGGTGGACAGCTCCACCCAGTCCACAAAAGCGGCGTTCACCGACGCCGCGACCGGCCGGCTCATCGCCGTCGGCAGGGCGCCCCACCGGGTCACCGGCGAAGGCGGCGCACGGGAGAGCGACCCCGAGATGTGGTGGCACGCGCTGCGGGAGGCCGTCGCCGTCGGCCTCAAGGAACTGGGCGGGCTCGGTATCGGGGCCTCCGCCGTCACCGGCATCGCGGTGGCCGGACAGCAGCACGGGCTCGTCGTCCTCGACCGCACCGGCGCCCCCGTACGCCCTGCGCTGCTGTGGAACGACACCCGCTCCGCGCCCCAGGCCACGGCCCTCACCGAGGCGCTCGGCGGCCCCGACGCCTGGACCGCCCGCACCGGTTCGCTCCCCGTCGCCTCCATGACGGCCGCCAAGTGGCAGTGGCTGCGGGAGAACGACCCGGCGTCCGCAGCCGCCGCCGCAGCCGTGCGCCTCCCGCACGACTTCCTCACCGAACGCCTCGCGGGCGTCGCCGCCACCGACCCCGGGGACGCGTCCGGCACGTGCTGGTACTCCACGGCGACCGGCGCGTACGACCCCGAACTGCTCGACCTCGTCGGCCTGGACGCCGCGCTGCTGCCGCCCGTCGCGCCGACCGGCGGTACCCGCGTCGGCTCCCTCATCGCCTCGGCCGCCGCGGAACTCGGCCTGCCGGCAGGTATCGCGGTCGCGGCCGGAACGGGCGACAACATGGCCGCGGCGGTCGGGCTCGGCCTCGGCGGGGCGGGACTCCTGGACCACCCGGTGCTCAGTCTCGGCACGTCGGGCACCGTGTTCGCCGCGAGCCGCACCCGGCCCGCCACGCCGGCGCTCGCCGGGTTCGCGGCCGCGGACGGCACGTACCTGCCGCTGGCCTGCACCCTCAACTGCACACTCGCCGTCGACAAGGTCGCAACCCTGCTCGGGCTGGACCGGGAGGCTGCGGAAGCGGGTGGCGAGGTGGTCGTCCTGCCGTACCTCGACGGCGAACGCACCCCCGACCTGCCCGCCGCGTCCGGAACGCTGACGGGGCTGCGGCACACGACGACCCGTCAACAGATCCTGGGCGCGGCCTATGAGGGCGCGGTCGTGACCGTGCTGCGCGCCCTCGACGAGGTCATGCGCGCCTGCGGCCAGGACCCGGCCGCGCCGGAGACGGCCGCGCGCCCGCTGAGACTTGTGGGCGGCGGCGCCAAGGGCCGCCACTGGGTGGAGACCGTGCGTCGCCTCTCGGGCCGCCCGCTACTGATCCCGGCCGCCACGGAGCTCGTCGCCCTGGGCGCGTCGGCACTGGCTGCTGCTGCGGCGACGGGGGCGGCCGGGGCGGCAGCGGTGGAGCTGGCGGCCGGTTGGCAGAGCGGCTCCGGGCGCGAACTGGAGCCGGTGGAACGGGACACGGAGACGTGGGCGCGGGTTTCGTCGGTGCTGGCGGAGATGGCGGGGGAGCGGGCGGGGTGACGCGGGGCACCGCTGCGGTTGGGTGGGCGCTGGGGCAGTAGGTTCTGGGACTGGGTCGGGCGTCGCGGTGCCGGGTGAATGAACGCGAACGAACGAGCCAGAGCACTGGATCGCCCGTAGATTGGAAGTCCAGGCAGTCGCGCTCGCGGCCAGGGAGAGCGCGTGATGACAGCGGACATCGATTTCATGGCGTTCTTCGACGCCACACCAAGCCCATACCTGGTGTTGGATGCGGACCTGGTGATCCGCTACGTCAACCCGGCATGCCTGCGGACTGCAGGCCGGACCGAGGACGAGTTGATCGGGAAGTACTTCTTCGACGCCCTGCCGGAGAATCCCGGCTTCCGCGACGACGCGGAACGAAACCTGAAAGCCTCCCTGCACCGGCTTCTGGACACCGGGAAGCCGGAAACCGCGGTGCTCCAGCGGTACGACCTTCCCGCCCCCGATCAGCAGGACGGGTTCGAGGAGCGATGGTGGTCCGTGATCCGCACCCCCCTTTGCGGACCTGACGGCATGGTGAAGTGGATCGTCCAGCAGATGGAGGACGTCACGGCCTTCGTCGACTCACCCCAGGCACGTCAGCTCAGCAAGAAGTCGCCCGAACGAACGGAGGGCATGGCAGCCGAGCTGTACGCACGGGCCTGCGAGCTGCACCGGCTGAACCAGGAACTGCGCCAGGCCCACGCCCGTGAACAGCAGGTCGCCGTCACCCTGCAAGAAGCCATGCTCTCAGTTCCTGACCTTGACCGGCACCGCAACATCGCCGTGCGCTACCTGCCCGCGACTAAGTCACTGAACGTGTGCGGCGACTGGTACGACATCGTCGACCTGCCACCCGACCGCTACGCCGTGGCGGTCGGAGACGTCGTCGGCCACGGCCTGCACGCCGCCGCAGTCATGGGCATGCTCCGCAGCGCCCTGAGCGCCGTCATCCGCGCCATCCCCAGCCCCGCCCAGGCCCTGGAAGTCCTCGGCCTCTATGCCCGCTCAGTGGACGGCGCCATGGCCGCCACCGCGGTCAAGGTACTCATCGACACCCGCAGCAGGCTGATCATCTACAGCAACGCCGGGCACCCACCGCCGATCCTGCTCCACACCGACGGGACCTGCGACCTGCTGGACCAGGCCACCGACCCGCCACTCGGTACGCGCGAGCACCATGTCCCCCGCCCCCAGGCCGGCCTCCCTTACGGGCCGGAAGACACCCTCGTGCTGTACACCGACGGCCTCATCGAGCGCCGCGGCGAGGACATCGACGCCGGCTTGGAACGCCTGACCACTGCCCTGGCCCAGGACCGAACCCTCGCCCCTGACCTGCTGGCCGACGCACTGCTGACCCGGCTCGACGTCGCCGGGGGCGCTTCCGACGACACCGCTCTCGTCATCATCCGCCTATAACCTCGCGCGACTTCTTGATAGCGCCCGGAGATACTCCAGCCCGGATCAGGAACAGGCACGCACGCGGCGGAGTCCACCGCCTGACGCGGCGGACCTCCGGGTGACGGCATCACCCGGAGGTCCACCGGCGGGCCCCGGCCCGCGCGGTGTGCCGGACGGCTCGTCAGCCGGAGACGCGTTCGAAGACCGCGGCCAGGCCCTGCCCGCCGCCGATGCACATGGTTTCCAGCCCGTAGCGGGCTTCGCGGCGGCGCATCTCGTGGGCGAGCGTCGTCAGGATGCGGGCGCCGGTGGCGCCCACCGGGTGGCCGAGGGAGATGCCCGAGCCGTTGACGTTGATCCGCTCGTGGTCGGCGTCGGTCAGGCCGAGTTGCCGGGTGCAGGCCAGGACCTGCGCGGCGAAGGCCTCGTTCATCTCGATCAGGTCCAGGTCCGAGAGTTCGAGGCCCGCGCGTTCCAGGGCCGTGCGGGTGGCCGGGACCGGGCCGATGCCCATCGTCTGGGCCGGGACGCCCGCCCTGGCGAAGGAGATCAGCCGCACCAGCGGTGTCAGCCCCAGCCGGTGCGCCGTCTCCGCGCTCGTCACCAGGCAGACGGCGGCCGCGTCGTTCTGCCCGCTGGCGTTGCCCGCGGTGACCGTCGCGTCCGGATCGGACTTGATCGTCACGGGCCGCAGCGCGGCCAGCTTCTCCGCCGTCGTGTCGGGACGGGGATGTTCGTCCGCCGCGACCAGCGTCTCGCCCGTCTTGGAACGTACGGGCACGGGCACGATCTCCTCGGCGAACAGTCCCGTCTCGATGGCCCGCCCGGCCCGCTGCTGGGAGCGCAGGGCGAGGGCGTCCTGGTCCTGTCGGCTGACCGCGAACTCACGCCGCAGGTTCTCCGCGGTCTCGATCATGCCGCCGGCCACCGGGTGGTTGACGCCGCCCGCCGTCACCCGGCCGCGCGCGAGCGAGTCGTGGAGCTGAAGGCCCGGGCCCTTGATGCCCCAGCGGCCGTCATGGGTGTAGTACGGAGCCGCGCTCATCACCTCGACGCCGCCGGCGATCACCACGTCGCTGAAACCGGCGCGGACCTGCATGGCCGCATCCAGCACCGCCTGGAGCCCCGAGCCGCAGCGGCGGTCGACCTGGACGCCGGTCACGGACACCGGAAGCCCCGCGTCCAGTGCCGCCACCCGGCCGATCGCCGGGGCGTCCGAGGTCGGATAGGCATGGCCGAGGATCACCTCGTCGACCCGCTCGGGGTCGATGCCCGTCCGGCGGACGACCTCCGCGATCACATGCGCGGCAAGAGCGGCGGGCCGAAGACTCGACAGGCCACCGCCGAATCTTCCGATGGGGGTGCGGAGCGGTTCGCAGATGACGACATCGGGCTGACCGGACATGGAGGAGAGCCTTCCTGGGACGGGCGGGTGATGCTCTTCCCGACCTTTCCACCCGCCGACTCGTGCGGTCCAATATCTGATTCCGGATCGATTGAGACGGCGGTGCACTTAATCCCGGTGTGAGTCATCCCGGTGTTCGCCGTTCAGCCCCGCCGGGGTCGGCAGCGCCTCGGCGGCCACCGCCAGCACGCTGCGCAGCGCGGCCGAGGGATTGTCCGTACGCCAGGCGAGCGCGGCCTGGAGTCGGATCGGCGGGCCGGCCAGCGGCCGGTGCACCAGACCCGTCTGCTGGATGTGCAGACAAGAGGAGAGAGTGAGGGTCACGCCGACCCCGGCGGCCACCAGCGCAAGGATGGTGTACGAGTCGGGGGCCTCCTGCACGACCCGTGGATGGAAGCCGGCGTCCTCGCAGACCCGGAAGGTGGCGTCACGCAGCGTGGATCCGGCGTTGGCGGGGAAGCTGACGAACGGCTCGGCGGCCAGGTCCGCCACCGGGATCCGCTCGTTGCTCGCCAGGGGGTGATCCTGCGGCAGCGCGCACAGCAGCTCCTCCTCGCCGATCGCCCTTGTCTCGACACCGGGCCGGCCGGCGGGCAGCCGCACGAAGCCGAGGTCGAGAGAGCCGTCCGCGACCTTGGCGAGGGCGACGTCGGCGTATGTCTGGCCCTGCATCACCAGCTCCAGTCCGGGGTGGGCGGCCCGCACCGCCCGGGTGAGCAGCGGCAGCGTGTGGTGCGAGGAGGCGCCGGCGAAGCCGACGGTGACCCTCCCGTACTCTCCTCGGCCCGCGGCCTTCGCGACCCGTACGGCGATGTCCAGATCGTCCAGCACCCTCTGCACCGGCTCGAGGAACGACTGACCGGCGCTGGTGAGGCGCACGGAGCGGGTGTTGCGCTCGAAGAGCTGCACGCCCAGCTCCTTCTCCAGCTGGCGGATCTGCTGGCTCAGCGGCGGCTGCGCCATCTGGAGCCGCTTGGCGGCACGGCCGAAGTGCAGCTCCTCGGCCACCGCGAGGAAGGAGGTCAGGTAGCGCAGTTCCACGTTCGTCCTCGTCCCGTTCTGCCCGCCGGATGCCGCTGGACGCCGGGTCTTTTTCGTTCAGCGTCTCAATGCGACCTTATTTCGGTGTGGTGCGGTGATCAATGCTGCCGGCGTCCTCGCCCGCGCCGGTACGAGGGAAAACTGTGGCCCTGCCTGGCAAAGGGCATCGCCGCCGATGAATCGGGAGCCCGAGAAGGAAAGTGCCCGGCGGCCGGCGAGAGGACACGGATAGCCTGCGCGAATGGAGCGCATACAGAGGGCCGCCGGCACCGTCATCGGCTCAGCGGTGGGTGACGCCTTGGGCGGCCCCTTCGAGTTCGGCGCCCCGGGGGCGTTCTCCGCGCGGTTTCCGCTGCCGAGTGCCGGGGGCGAGATGTGTGGAGGCGGCGGCTGGGACCCGGGCGAGGCCACGGATGACACACAGATGGCCGTCCTGGTGGCGGAGTCCCTGTTGGAGCGGGGCGGACTGGATCTGCCGGACATCTTCGCGCGCTTCCAGCGGTGGGCGGCATCGGAACCCAAGGACATCGGCTTGCAGACCGAAGACGTCCTCACCAATGGCAGGAGCTGGGACCTCGCCGCCGAGACCCATTTCCAGGTCAACCAGCAAGCTGCTGGAAACGGCTCCTTGATGCGGGCATCATCATCCGCGGTCCACTTCGCTCCCGCCGGCCGAGAAGCCACCATGGGTGCGGCCCGCCGCATCGCTGCCCTCACCCACGGCGACCGGGCGGCATGGGAAGGCACTGCGATCTTCCACGAACTCATCCGCGTCACGTTCGAAGGTACCGACCCCCTCAGCGCCCTCCCGGACATCCTGGCTTTGGTCCACCCCGACCACCGCGGACGCTACGCCACAGTCCTCGCGCCCGACTGGCACCCAGATCGGGCGACCGAGTTCAACGGTGCCGTCTGGCCCTGCCTGGGCTCAGCCGTCTGGGCACTGCGCAGCACCAGCAGCTTCGAAGACGCGATACGCGCGGCGATCGACCTCGGCGGTGACACGGACACCGTCGCCGCGGTGACCGGAGGCCTCGCGGGGGCGTACTACGGGCTGGATGGGATCCCCGCCCGCTGGACCCGGCCGCTCCATGTCCCCCTCCCGGGATTCGACGGACGGGTCCTGCACCTGGCCGATCTGCTCCACCTTGCACACCGCCTCGGAGGATGAACGAGTCCTGCTCGGTACGGCCACGCGGGACCGGTGCGGGCACCGTCGGTGTGCTCATGCCTGCCCCGGGGCTTTCGGCTGGTGATGGCTGGGGCAAGGATGTACGTGCGCTGCGCGCTGCGCCGCAGGTGCGGCAGCGGTCAGTGCGGGGTGCGCGGTGCGTACGCCACCGGGTCGGCGAGGATGTCCTGGACGACGAGCGCCGCCGCGCCGCGGGCGGCGTCCGCGGCGGGGGAGGAGGCCCGCAGGCGGGTACCTGCGGCCCGCCACAGGCCGGAGACCACCCGGGTCCCGAGCTCCGCGTCCGCCGGTGGGGCCAGCCATGTCAGGAGCCGGCGGTAGATGCCGCCCAGTACGACAGCGTCCGGGTCGAAGAGATTCACCGCGCCTGACAGTACGCGGCCGAGCGCGGTGCCCGCCCCGGCGAGCGCCACGAGCGCCGCCTCGTCACCCGCGCGTGCGCGGCGTTCCAGCTCGGCGACGCCCGCGGCGCCGGCGTGTTCGTCGAGGCCGGCGGCGCGCAGCAGCGCCGACTGGCCCGCGTACTGCTCCAGGCAGCCGCGTGAACCACAGCGGCACAGGGGGCCTTCGTCCGAGACGCTGACGTGGCCGATCTCGCCGGCGAACCCGTTGGCCCCGCGCAGCAGTTCGCCGCCCAGCACCAGTGCGCCGCCGACGCCGATCTCGCCCGTCAGGTACAGGAAACTGCGCGCCTCACCGAGGCCGCCGAACCACAGCTCGGCCAGCGCCGCCAGATTCGCCTCGTTCTCCGAGCGGACCGCCAGCGCGGGCAGCCCGGGCCGCAGCGCGGCGAGGGCCTCGGCGAACGGCGCCTCCGCGGCCACCGCGGTCCACCCGAGGTTGGGCGCCTGGCGCACCGTGCCGTCGGCGACGAGACCCGGCAGGGCCAGCGCCGCGCCGACCGGCCGCAGGTCCTGTTCGGCGGCGGACGCGAGCGCCCGCGCGGCGATCCGCGCGGCGCGGCCGAAGACCTCCGCGGGTGCGGAGCCCCGATTGTCCAAGTGCTCCACGAGCCGCGCCCGGTCGGTGCCGGCGAGGTCGACGACGCAGACGGAGACGTAGTCGACGTTGATCTCGACCCCGATGCCGGCGAGGCCGGTGCGAGCGACCTTCAGTACCGTGCCCGGGCGTCCCGCCTGGCCGCTGAAGGTCTTGCCGGACTCGGACAGGAAGCCGCTCTCCAGCAGCTGTTCGACCAGCGAGGAGACGGCGGCGCGGGTGAGCCCCACACGCACGGAGACCCCGGCCCGGGTCGCCTCGCCCTGGTCGCGGACCGCCCGCAGGACCAGGCTGAGATTGTGCCGTCGCACCGTCTCCCGGTCCGCCTTCGGCTCGAGCGGTGTCCGGCGGGCCGTGTGGCCGCCGAGCCCGCGTGATGGATTGCCGTTCATATTGCCGCCGAGCCTAGGCGATGCGGGGGCGCCGCCGCCGGTTGATGCGCCGGAGGCTGCGCCCTCGGGGGCCTCGCGCCTCGAGGCGCCCCCTTGTCGGTGCTCCGTCCCGAGCCTTGCGCCTCGAACTCCCCCTACGGCCGGGCGGCCGTGGGAGGTACCCCCGGCGAGGGCCGGAGGTGCCGAGCCCCTCCGGAGGCCCCGTGCCTGCCTCGCAATGGCCGCCGGGCCGTAATGGAGCGCCCCCAGCTGGGCAGGGATGCGCCCCCTTGTCGGTGCTCCGTCCCGAGCCTTGCGCCTCGAACTCCCCCTACGGCCTGGCGGCCGTGGGAGGTGCCCCCGGCGAGGCCGGAGGTGCCGGGGCAGCCCCTCCGGGGACGTCGCGCGGAGCGCGGTACGCGGTCCGGGGTTTGCCCTCCACTCGGTGGAGCCGTACGTCGGTGCAGCGGGAAGCGGCCGGGCGGGGAAGCACTCCGCGCAGCGGGCCCGCCCACCCGAGCCTCACGCGTCCGCCGGGTCGGCCTCCCGCTCGCCTCGGCGCTCCTTCGTGACCCGCAGTTCGTCGTCGCTCAGCGGCGGACCCTGCAGCGGCGGCAGCTTCGGCCCGCGCAGCACCGCCAGCGCGACCTCCGGTCGCAGCAGCGAACTCGTCGGCGCGGACAGCGTCATCACGTCGAACAGCGCCTTGGCGACAAGGGGCCGGCCCGTCGCCGTCAGCATCAGCCGGTCGACGTAAGTCCTCAGCACCTTCGCCGCCACGCCGGGGTCCTTGCCGATCGCGCCGGGATAGAGGATGTCCTGGCCGGTGGCCAGGTCCCACGCCGTTCCGACCGGCCCTGCCAGCGACCGCTGCACTCGGCGGGCCAGCCCGGGGGAGGCCACGCCGTGCGCGGCCAGTGTCCGGCGCAGCGCGAGGACGCCCTGGGCGGCGACCGACATGCCGTGTCCGTAGACCGGGTTGTAGGTGGCCACCGCGTCGCCGATCGCCACGAAGCCCTCCGGCCAGTCGGCGGCCTTCTCGTAGTAGCGCCGCCGGTTGACGGTGCTGCGGGAGACGACGACGTCGGTCATTGACTCGGCGTGTGTGATGAGTTCGCCGACGACGGGATGCCGGACCGAGCGGGCGAAGTCCTCGAACTCGTCGGCGGCGTTCGTCGGCTGCCCACCGCGCGTGCCGGACAGCGTCACCAGCCAGCGCCGGCCCTCGAGGGGCACGATGGTGGCGGTGCAGCCCGGCCGTGGCTCGCGGGCGTCGGCCTGCACGTTGACGACCGGGTACTCGTCGGAGCCGTCGGGGGCGCGGAAGATCCTGCTCGCGTACGCGAGACCCGAGTCGACCTTCTCCTCGCGCACCTTGGGCAGCCCCAGCGACTGCAGCCATTCCGGGGCACGTGAGCCGCGGCCGCTCGCGTCGATGACGAGGTCCGCGGCGAGCACCCGCTCGTCGCCCGCCTCGCCTCGCACCCGGACGCCGTCGACGAGCCCCGCACTGCCCTGAAGGCCCAGCAGTTCGGTGTGCTCGAGCACGACGACCCGCGGATCGGAGACGACCTGTTCCCGAACGACCCAGTCGAGCAGGTCCCGGCTGCACGCGATGACGAACTGCATCTCCGGGAAGCGCCGGAACCAGCCCTGCGCCGACATCGACACCAGCCCGGTGGGCAGCGGGATCCGGCGGGCGCCCGCAGCGAGCCAGCGGTCGGTGGTGCCCGGCAGGAGCGACTCGATCGCCCGCGCGCCGCCGGACCACAGCAGGTGGGCGTGGTGGGCCTGCGGCAGGCTCCGGCGCGGGCGCGGCCCGTCGGGGAGGGTGTCGCGCTCGACGACCGTGACCTCGTCGACGTACTCGCGCAGCACACCGGCCGCCAGCACGCCGGCAAGGCCGCCGCCGATCACGACGGCTCTGCGGGCCGTGGACCGGCCATTTCTCGAAGGATCGCTGCTCAGAGGATCGCTGGTCATAGGGTGCCGCTCTCCGACCTTGCCGCACGCGTGCGCGCTGCTTCGACGACGGGTGAATGACGCAGCGCGAGGGACATGCGTACGAGATCGCGCGGTCCCTCGGCTGTCGCGGATGTGTAGGACTCTGCCGAATTCATGATCTGTCCTTCGGGGTCGGCGGCCCGGGCCCGCAGGGCGTCGGCGACCATCGCCGCGTCCGCCACCGCCTGGGCGTGCCGCGGGTCGGCTCCGGCGGCGACGGCCCGGTCGTAGGAGCGGGCCCGCAGCTCCCGGTCGAAGTACGGGTCGAGCTGCAGTATCCCGTCGTGGATGTCGGACTCCCGCTGGGTGACGCGCAGTTCGACGGGGGAGAACAGCGAGATCCGCACCGAGGGCGTGCCCTGCGGAGCTGCTGTGCGCAGCTCGTGCCAGAGCGTGCCCAGCCGGCGGTACGAGACCCAGGCGTGCCAGGTGTCCGACATGCGCTGGCCGAGGAGCGGCAGGATGAAGCCGAGGGCGCTCAGCAGCGCGCCGACCGAGGCGAGCGGCGGCGCTGCGAGGGTGGAGAGCGCGTCCCAGTCCAGGCCCGCCCAGCGGGCGAAGACGGCGGAGAACTTGCTCACCCCGTAGGCGAGGTTGAAGAGCGACCCGATGACGATGATCACCAGACCGCCGCGCAGCCAGCTGCTGACCTTCAGGGACCAGCGCCAGCACAGTGCGGTCATCCCCACGGCCGCGACGCTGTGGGCGACGAGGTAGAGCACGATCATCTCGCGGATGTACGGCGTCGTCGCGTAGTACGTGTCCAGGTCGCGCAGCCGCTCGACGGGGGCCTCGCCCAGCATGAACAGGACGAGCAGTGCCACGACCACCGCGCTGTAGGCGCCGACCCAGCGGCGGGAGATCCGCCGGGTCTCCTCCGGCGGCCCACCGCGCCAGTTGACGAGCAGCACCAGGCAGGACGCGCTGAACGCGGTCAGGATGCAGTAGACCAGCGGCGCGGAGAAGTTGGGGACGCCGGTGATGCGGTTGACGGCGGCGATGGTGGGCGGCGCGGCGAAGAAGAAGGTGGACGCGCCGAGGATCAGCAGGGCGCATACGGAGCGGAGCAGCGGGTCGCGCCAGTCGCGCCGCATCCCCGGGATTTTGAACGCGAGTGCGAATCCCAGGGCGGCAGCGGGTATGTAGTAGTCCGGACCTTCCACGCCTCAGCCCTGTGGCCCGCGATATCCCAAGGACGCCTCGATGCGGCCCGCGAGCCCGTCGCGCCGCACCGGCCCACGACCGTTCGAACCGGCGAGCCACGCACGGCACTTGCTGCCCAGCAGCAGCCCGAAACTCTCCGCCTGGTTCTCTTCCTCCTGGTCGAAGCGGGTACGCGCGGCGACCCTGAGGACGGTGGCCTGGAGATCGGCTTCGTCGGACAGCAGCCGTGCGGCGACGGCCGCGCCCTCGACGTGGTGGCTGCAGTGCCCGGCGTTCATGTGCCACAGCTCGTGGCCGAGGATGACCAACTGGTGGTCGGGGGCGGTGCGCTCCTCGATGACGACGAGGTCCTGTTCCGCCATGTCGAGCCACAGACCGCTGGCGGTGCCCGGAGGGAAGGAGGCCATGCGGTAACGGACGGGCCTGCCCCGCCGTTTGCTCATGCCCTCGCACAGGGCGGTGTAGAGGTCGGCCGGATCGGCCGGGGCAGGCAGATCGATTCCGCCGACCAACTCGCCGCACAGCCGGCGCATCTCCTTGCCTATGCTCACCGCTCTCCTCTCCCCGTCAGAACCTGTTGAGACACGTACAAAAGGAAATCTGTCCGGAAATCAGGGCTCTCCGGAGGTGCCCGGCCCCGGCTTCACGCTCTCCAGGAGCATGTCGAGCCACTCGGTCACCTTGTCCCGGTGCTTGTCGGTGGGCAGTTGGGCCGCGCGCCACGCGATCCCGCGCACGCCGTGGTCCTGCAGCAGCCGCTCGAGCGGGTCGCCGTCGCCGGCGAAGTCCTGGAGCATGCTCTGCTCGGTGCGCTGAAGGGCGCTGTCGAGCGCGTCGGCGTCGTCGGCGGTCAGGAAGCCGGCGTGCACCTTGAAGAAGCGCTGAATCGCGTCACAGTGCTCCATCGTCGGCCGGCGATCGCCGTTGATCAGGGCGCCGGCCTGCTGGCGGGACATACCCGCACCGTCGGCGATCTCCTGCTGGGTGTACCGGCGGCCGTTGGGCTTGAGCCGGGTGCTGCGCAGCAGGTCGAAGCGCTGCAGGAAGCGTGCCTGCAGGTCCGGTTCGCCCGCAGTCCGTCCGTCGAGGAGGGCGCGCACGACATCGGTGGGCACGCCCGAGGCCTCGGACAGGTTCTGGACGTCGAAGACCTCGTCATGGCTCATTCCGAGCTTGTCCGCAAGTTCGGCGACCCGGGCAATCGATGCCGCCAGAGGGCCTGTGGCCGTCGGACCCGGAACCGAGAAGCCGTCTGTCACCAGTAGGTCTCCTAGATCACGCGAGGTGGCCCCGCATCCTGAGGGGCTGCCCGGAGGTTAACCCTTTCGGGCCAAGGCAGCCAGGTCTTGCCACAGCTGTGGCGCGAACTGAGCGCTCAGCCGCATTGAATGCCACGATAGTTGACATCTTCTGGTTGGCGGTAGCAGGATCGCCACACGGGGTGAAGATCCAAAGGGCGTCGCCGCGGCGGGACTTGCAAGACTTGCGAGAAGCTTCGAGAAGGGTGGCGTTCTCGATGACACACGAGGCGGGCGTCGAACGCCCAGGTGTTCACGGACGTCTGAGCTGCGCCGGTGGCACACGCGCCGCGGCCCGTACGAAGCGGCTCGGCGACGCGCTCAAACGGCGCCGCGAGGAGCTGGGCCTGAGCCTCGAGGACGTGGCGGCCCGTCTCGGCATCTCCGCCTACGTGTACGCCACTTGGGAGCGCACGCCCGGCAGGGAGTGGTCGGAGGGCACCCTCTGCGCCCTGATCGACGCCCTGGAGTTGAACGACCAGCAGCGCGGGCGCCTGCTACGCCTCGCAGCCGACCGGGACACCCCGGCGGTGCAGCGCAGCGCGTCCGACTGGAACGCTCCCGTCAGGCCGTCCGGGCCGGTGCCGCCGTCGGGCCCGCCCCGTCGGCCCGCCCCCGCCCGGCCCGCCGCGCCCGGCCCGCCGCCGGTGCCCGTACGGCCGCCCGAGCCGCAACAGCCGGCACAGCCTGCCGACCCCGTCGACCCGGCGACGGCTGCCTACCTGCGGGACTACGCCGCGATGATGGACGCGGTGCCGCTGCCGTCCGTGCTCTTCGACCGGCGATGGGACGTCGCCCACACCAACCCGGCGTTCGACGCGCTGTTCCGTGGCATCGGACCGCACGCCACCGCCATGCCGGACCAGAACTTCCTGCGGTTCGCGCTGTTCCACCCCGACGCGCGCACGGTGCTCGTCGAGCACGAGACGAGCTGGTGCCTGCCGCTGATGGCGCAGCTCGCGGCGGCCCTCGACAAGCACGGTGACGACAGCGCGCTTCAAGCCATTCGTGACGACATCGCCGACGATCCGATCATGGACGCCGCCTACCGGTGCGGTCTGCCGCACTGGATGAGTGCGGTGGGCGCCCTCGCGATCCACCACGACGGGGCCGTGCGGCCGGTGAACCATCCCGACCCGCGCTGGGGCCGCACGGACTGCCGGATCATCGACGAGACGCCGACGACCCTGCAGGCCAAGGAATTCACCCGGATGACGCTGGTGCTGCGCGAGAACCACGCGGCCGCGGTGCCGGGCGGCGTCCGCGGCAAGTCCCACCTGCGAGCGGTCTCCAGCGGCTGACGCGGCGACGCGTCCGGTCCGATCCGCCCGGACAAGCCTTGTCCGCTTGGGTGGAACACCCTGGGGCCTGTCGTTTGGATCCTGCCGGGCCCGCGTGTCCTGGCACCGCGCCTCGCTGCGTGTCGTCGGTCGGCATGGCTCCGCCATGCCTGCTCCCCCTACGCCTTCGGCGTGGGAGGTGCCTCACCTCCGCCGTGCGATCCGTCCCCTGGGCCTTGGCGGGCCCGGGGAGCCCCCATGTATGGGCCCTGGCGGGCGCGGGGAGACCCCGTGCCTGGGCCTTGGCGGGCCCGGGGAGACCTCATGCATGGGCCTTGGCCGGCCCGGGGAGACCCCATCACCAGACCCTCCCCCTACGCCCTGCGGGCGTGGTAGGACCCCCGTTCACTGATCCGGCCTGGCCAAACGGCAGCCCCTAGCGCAGCGACGCCACCGCCCACTCCGCCACGACGGCCACCGCGACGCCCGCGCCCAGCACCAGCGTTGCCCACCGTGTGCGTCCCGCTCGGCTGAGGACCAGTGCGCTGCCGGACAGGATCAGCGCGATGCCGTAGAAGCCCACGGTGAGCACCGAGTGGGTACTGCCCAGTCGTAGCACCAGCGTTGCGGCCACAGCGATCATGATCGCGGCCGAGAGGGCTATGCGGACACGGCGGGCCTGGCGCGGTGTGAGGCCCTGCCGCTCGGGGCCCGTATTGGCTTCTGACATGCGCAGAAGCCTATCCGGCGGATCGTCGCGCGGCCCTGCTGACCCCGTGCTTCGACCGCTCACCGACGCGCCGCGCCCCCTGCGCCGGCCGGCCACAGCGGCGCAGTGCCGGTGAGCTGGCAGGCCATCAGATAAAGCGGAATCGGCGGCGTGTAGGGGCTCCGGCCCCCGGGCCGGAGGATGAGCCGGGCATCGCGGGTCGGCACCCGCGCGCCGCGTGCGTAATGGGAGGGGAGTGGCCAGGTCAAATCCATGTCCGAGCCCGCCGGAACGATCCACCACCACCAGTTGCTGTCGGCGAAGACGCAACCGTTGCTCGGCATGCGGCCCAGCAGGCGGAATCCGTAGCGCGCGGGGACGCCGACGGCGTCGAACCCCAGGGCGGCGCTGAGGCCGGCGGGCACGTCGAGCCGGGTGAGCCGGTCGGCGTGGTCGCGGCGTACCCCCCGTGAGAGGAGCGCCGTCATATTCCTCAGCACGGCCATTCCCGGGTCAACGGCCTTTCCTCCAGGCCGGGTCGGGAATCGCAGGGCCAGGGCAGCTCCGCCCAGACGACCCGGCCCGTGCCCGGCGTGGCGTCGTGCGTGCCCCAGGTGCAGCTGACCGCTTCGACGAGCAGCAGCCCGCGTCCGCGTTCGCCCTCCGCCCCGCGGCAGATCTGCGGTCCGGTCGGTGTGGAGCCCTGGTCCTGCACGGTGATGCGCAACCGGTCGGCGCCGGCGAGGAGTTCGCAGGCGACCAGGTGGCCGCCCGTGTGCACGATGGCGTTGGTGAACAACTCGGAGACCACGAGCAGCGCCGTGTCGTGCGGGTCGCCCTCGACGCCCCAGCTCTCCAGTCGTGCGGACACCAGCTTTCTGGCCCGTGAGACCTGTTCGACGCGCGCCGGCAACTCGAAGGCGTACCGGTGGGGTTCGGGCTCCGTGTGGGGGGCCGGGAGCTCGGTGGCGAGCGCGTCACGGTTCACACGACCACTCTCCCGCTGCAACAGCCACATTGGCAAGGCCCACTATGAATAATTCAGAGTGGGCATATTCATCGACCGGGGCCCGTGGCACACTGCTCGCAAACAGCACGTGGGGAGGTCTCGAAGTGAGTGAACCGCGGTCCGCCCCCACCGTGGGGCAGGTCGTCCTCGGCAAACGCCTGCAGCATCTGCGGGAGCAGGCAGGGCTCAAGCGCGAGGAAGCCGCGAAGGTGCTGCGCGTCGCCCCCGGCACCATCCGCAGGATGGAGACGGCCGAGGTCGCGCTGAAAATCCCCTATGTGCAGCTGCTGCTCGGCGCCTACGGGATCGCCGACGCGGAGGCCCGCGGTTTCGTGGAGCTGGCCGAGGAGGCCAACAGGCCCGGCTGGTGGCAGCGTTTCCACGACGTACTGCCGAACTGGTTCAGCATGTACGTCAGCCTGGAGGGTGCCGCAAGCCTCATCCGTGCGTATGAACCGCACTTCGTTCCCGGTCTGCTGCAGACCGAGGACTACGCCCGGGCCATCATGCTCGGCGGAGCCATCGGCCACACCGACCCCGCCGACATCGAACGACACGTGGCGCTGCGCATGGAGCGCCAGTCCCTGCTCACCCGGCCGGACGCCCCCAAGCTCTGGGTGATCATGGACGAGACGGTGCTGCGCCGTCCCGTCGGTGGACCGGGCGTGATGAAGGCCCAGATCGAGAAGCTGCTCGAGGGTGCGCGGCTGCCCAACGTCACCTTGCAGATCGCGGAGTTCGCAACTGGTCACCATCCCGGCACCTACGGGCCGTTCGTGCTCTTCCGGTTCGCCGTGCCCGAGCTTCCGGACATGGTCTACAGCGAGTACCTGACCGGAGCCGTCTATCTCGACGCGCGACCCGAGGTCGCCACGCACCTCGAGGTCATGGACCGCATGGCGGCCCATGCCGCGACGGTGCAACGCACGAAGGAGATCCTCGACGATCTCCGCAAGGAGCTTTGAATGGAACGCATATACAACGGCATGCCGGCCGCCGAGCTGGGTGAGGAGGGCTGGCACAAGCCCTGGAGCGGCGGCAACGGCGGCAACTGCTTCGAAGCCATGAAGCTGGCCGACGGCAGGGTCGCGGTGCGCCAGTCGGCCGACCCCGACGGGCCGGCCCTGATCTACACCTCCGGCGAGATCGAGGCGTTCATACAGGGAGCGAAGTCCGGGAAGGCGGATTTCCTGGTCAACTGACCTGCTACCGCGGGGGCAGCAGCGTCACCAGGAAGCGCTTCGCAGCGGACACGTTCCCTGCGGAGTCGACCGTCCGGTACTCGATCGTGTGGGTGCCGTAGTCCGGCGTCGCATCGTCCCAGGGCACCACCCTGGGCGTGCCGAGCTTGCCGTACACCAGGTCGTCGATCACCGTGCCGCCGGGCGTGAAGCGGTAGGGCGCGTCCGCGTCGGTCGGCCAGCCGTAGTAGGTCTGCCAGCCGTCGCCGTCTACCCGGAACTCGCTCACCACATGACCCTCGAGGTCGTCACGGGCGGTCAGCCTCATCGTGAACGGGCCGTCGTACACGTACTCCACGGGCCTGCCGGGCCGGTGGACCGTGCGCAGCGGCTCGGACAGTTCGTACGTCCCCTTCGCCGGGGAGGCGTCCACGGTCCAGACGAGCGCGGCCTTCGTGCCGGGGATACGTGCGGTCAGTTCATGGGCGCCTGGCCGCAGGTGCAGCGCGCCGAGGTCCAGGTCGCGGTCGTTGCCCGGGTTGGCGACAGGACGGCCGTCGACCGCCCAGCGCACTGCCACGCGGCGGTGGGCGGGATGGGTGGTGTCCGCGTGGACGACCGTGCCGGCGCCGACCGGTGCCCCGGTGTCCGTGTGCCAAGTGAACGCGGGGGCCACGTGGTCCGGGGGAGTGGAGACGGACGTGTCCACCGTCCAGGTCACGCTGCGGGTCAGCGCGGAGGAGGAGCGGATCGCCGGGTCGCGGACGAACGGCGTGGGATCGGTGACGGTCGCCGTCAGTGTGTGCGTGCCGGGCCGCAGCCGGAGCCGGCGCAGATCCACCGTGCGTGCGTCACCGGCTGCGCGCAGCCGGTTGCCGTCCAGCCGCCAGGCGACGTCGAGTTCGCCGCCGACGGGATGCAGTGTGTCCACCCACACGGTGCGGTCGCCGCCGATTGCGGCGGTGTTCGGCGTGTGGTCTGCGACCAGGTTCACCTTCGCGGAGATCTTCTGCACCATGATCTCGCGTTCGACCTGGTCGAAGGGGTAGCCGAGCGTCTTCATCATCGAGTGCCTGCTGGGCCGCCACACGCCCTTGGTGCTGTACATCCCGCCCTCATAACGCCCGATGACCCCACCGGACTCGCTCTCCTCGCCCAGCCAGCGCCACCACTTGGCATGCTGCTGCCGCATCTGGTCCTCGGTGAGCAGCGTGTGGTGCGCGGAGGCGGGTTCGCCGCCGGTGTACGTGCCGCCGGCGACACCGCGTGCGTAGTAGTCGTACTCGTCCTGGAGCTTGCCCAGCGAGTGGCCGAGCTCGTGCGGCGTGATCAGTGACGACAGTGCGTTGCCGCCCGACGCGGTGGCGTACGTGCCGCCGGCGCCGCCGTACGTGTCGCTGTTGGCGAGCGCGACGATCTGCCGGTTGGCGCTCGCCGTACCGGGCACCAGGTCCGCGAGCGCGGTCGCCGCGCCACTGTCGACGGTGAGCAGCCGCTGGACACTTTCGGCATTGCACCCGCCCCAGAAACCCATACCGAGCGGTGTGTCCCGGCGCGGGGCGTCGAGGCCGGGATCGCAGTCCACGCCGGACTCGGCCGAAGGCAGTTCGACCGCCCACACGTTGACGTACGAGCGGTAGGACGCGAACGGCTCCGTCGACCACAGCACGTTCAGATGCGTCTCGACGTCCGCCCGGAAGTCGGGCATCTCCTCCGCCGTGTAGCCGTCGCCGAGCACTACGAGGTTGAAGCGCTTGTCCGTGGGCCCCGTGGTCTGCACCGGCACAACGGTCGCCGCGTCGGTCGTGCGGACCTCCGCATGCGCGGGCGCGGTACCCGCACCGAGGACGAAGGCGGACAGGACGGCGCCCGCAGTGGCGAGCAGGGCCGCCCGGCGGCCCGGAGAACCGGCTGAGGTCATGGTGATGCAGCGTACGGTCGCCATCAACGGTGAGTAAAGATAAGGGAGTTGACCGGTTGGTCCGAGGGAGGACCCCCGGTCGGCTCGACGACGGCCGCGTCGGTCAGCGCGTTCGCGGGTCCCGTGTCGAACGCGACCGGGTCGCGCGGCCGCCGCCGTGACGTTGGCGATCCCGCCGAGATCGAGTGCCACGGGCAATTCCCGGCCGGCCGCGCAGCAAGAGCACGTCCACCAGGCTCACGAGAGGGGGCCCCGACCGCCGACCGCGATGTCGTGCGCCGGCCGATCCGGTCACTCACCACCCCCGCCGGCGGCCCGCCCGGATCCACGCACCGGCACGGCCACCACCGCTCCGGCCGGCGGCAGTGACGCGCGCGAGCGCCGCACCACACATCCCACGAAGACCGCCACCGCCGCGAGCGCGTACGCCGTCGTGCCCACCGTCCCGCCGTCCGCGTCCAGGTGGATCGTCACGTACTTCGCCGCGCCGGCCGCGGCCACCCCCAGCCACTCCCACCGCCCGTCGAGCGCGACCAGCGCCACCAGCAGCAGCGCGTACCAGGAGTAGCCCGGCGTCATCAGAAGGAACGCCGTTCCCGTCACCAGCAGCGCCCCGCTCCAGGGCCGCTCCGGATCGCCGCGCCTCAGCACGTACAGGGCGACCGCCGCCATGGCCGCCACAACCGCCGGCAGCGCCCACGCGTCGGGCAGCACCAGGCGAAGCAGGGCGTAGCGGTTGCGTGCGGACGGATCGGCGTAGCCCTCCTCCTGCGTGTAGCCGCCGAGATATCCGAGCACCGAACCGTTCGCGAAGAGCAGGTGCGACGCGTACGTCACCACCACGACGGCCGCGGCCGGCAGTAGCACGGCAGCGGCGTCCCGCCACCGGCGCACACCCGACAGAGCGCCCGGCAGCACCACTGCGGGCAGCAGCTTCGTCGCGACCGCCGCCCCAAGCAGCGCCCCGCCTCCGGCGCGCGCCCGTACCCCCAGCAGCGCCCCGCCTCCGGCGCGCGCCCGTGCCACCACCGCGAGGCCCGCGACCGCGAGCAGGACACCCAGCACATCGGCGTGCGCGTTGTTCACCGCCTCGATCGGGACGGCCGGGCACCACGCCCAGTACGCGGCCGCCCGGGGATCGCCGCGCCTGCGCAGGACGAGCACGAGCGTGACCGTGGTGCCGAGCGCGAGCAGCGCACCGCCCGTCTGCAGGGCCTTGTGCCGGGCGTCCTCGGGGGAGAGCGTGTGCACGAGCAGGAAGTAGCCCTGCGCCACCGGCGGGTAGATGGTGTGCGCCCGCGGCCGGTTGATCCGCGTGCAGTGCAGCTCGCCCTCGGGACCCGCGATACGCGCACGCTCGGGCACCTCGCAGGCCGCGCCGGTCGGAAAGAGCCAGTCGTCGCGCAGACCGGCGAGCGCGGGATCGGCGGGCGCATGGTCGTACGGCGAGATCCCGGTCGCCTGCACCCGGCCGTCCCATGCGTAGCGGTACGAGTCGGTGCTGGTACGCGGGGGTGCGAGCAGCCCGGTCGCCACGACAGCGACCCCGCCCGCCAGGATGAGCGCCACGGCATGGCGCACCGGTGCCCGGCGCACGGCGAAGGCCGCCGCGGCGAACAGGACCCAGCAGGCGGCGTACAGCCACGACAGGCCCGCGGGGTCGGTGACATAGCCGTCCTTGACGATCGTCACGGCGAGCACGGCCGTCAGGGCCGCCACGAGAACGCCGGCGGTCAGCGAGCGCATGTTGATCACTCGTTCAGCGTGGCAGCCGGCGCCGCCGGAACGGCGCAGACGCCCCCTGACGTCCGCATTCCGTAATGTGTCGGAACACCCCGCGCGGCGCCCGGCGGCGTTCTCATGGAGACATGAGGATTCGACCACCGATCACACTCCGACCGCCGAGGCTCCGAGGCCGGCTGCACGACGCCCGGACGGCCACCGCCATCGGCCGCCTGCTCGGCGCGGCGCTTGCCGTGTGCTTCGTGACCGGTGTGACCAGCCACTACCTGCAACGCCCGCCGGACTGGCTCGCCGACGCGCTCCCCAGCAGGCCCTACTGGGGCTACCGGGTCAGCCAGGGCCTGCACGTGGCGACCGGCATCGCGGCGATCCCCCTGCTGCTGGCCAAGCTGTGGACGGTGTACCCCCGGCTGTTCGTATGGCCCGCTCTGCGCTCGGTGCGGCACGCCCTCGAACGGCTCTCCGTGGCCGTGCTCGTCGCGGCGGCTGTCTTCCAGCTGACCACCGGGCTGCTCAACACCGTGCAGTGGTATCCGTGGCCGTTCTCCTTCGTCCCCGTGCACTTTGCCGTGGCCTGGCTGCTGCTGGGCGCCCTCGTCCTGCACATCGCCGTCAAGTATCCGCAGATCAAGGATCACTGGAGCCGGCGCTCCGCCGGGACGCTCGAGCTGCCCGCCGAGGACGGACCCGACCGCCGCTCCCTGCTCACCGGCGTGGCCGCGGCCGTCGGGGCGGTGACCCTGACGACCGTCGGACAGGCGTTCACACCGCTGCGCCGGCTCGACCTGCTCGCGCCCCGGCACCCCGACCACGGTCCGCAGGGGCTGCCCGTCAACCGGACCGCGGCCGCCGCCGGCGTGAGCGCGATGCCGCTGACCGACTGGCGGCTCACCGTCACCGGCCCACGGTCCTACGAGCTCAGCCTCGACGAGCTCGCCGCGCTGCCCCAGCACACCGTGACCCTGCCCATCGCCTGCGTCGAAGGCTGGAGCAAATCGGCCCGATGGACCGGTGTACGGGTCATGGACCTGCTGGAGCTGGCCGGTGCGCTGCCAGGGACACGCCTGCGGGTCGTGTCCCTGGAACGACGCGGCGCCTACCGCGTGATGGAAATGGGCGGCGGCTACACCGACGACCCGCTCACCCTCCTCGCACTGCGCCTCAACGGGCAGGTGCTCTCCCGCGACCACGGCTTCCCCGCCCGGATCATCGCCCCCAACCGCCCGGGCGTGTGGCAGACCAAGTGGGTCAGCGGAATGGAGGTGCTGTGATGCGTGTACTCGTCGGCGCGGCGGGCGTCGCTCTGATGGCCGTCGGTCTGTCCCTGCTCGTCGCCGGCGGACAGATCAAGGACGTCTCGCTGTGGCTGATCGGGTCGATCATCGTCCACGACGCCGTCATCGCCCCGCTGGTGATCGCCACCGGCCTGCTGATCGCCATGCTTCCGGCCCGCGGCCTGGTGCGAGGCGCGCTCGTCACCGCCGGCTGTCTGACCCTGATCGCCCTGCCGGTGCTGCTCGCCCCCGGCACTCCGCGCAACCCCTCGGTCCTGCCGCTGGACTACCCGCGCAACTGGCTCCTGTCGCTGGCCGCGGTGGCGGTCCTCGCCGCCGCCTTGCCGGTGGCGCGACGGCTGCGCGCGAGGCGGTGGCGGCGCCGCCACCGGGGCGGACGGCACCAGGGCTCGCCCGCCCCCGGCACGCCGGAGTAGTGACCCGCCGGGCGGTTGCACCTATGCGGCCACGAACGGACGCTCGCGCCGTGCGTCGTGCAGTACGGAGCCCCACCACAGCAGCTGGTCGAGCATCGTCTTCGCCGCGCCGTTCGGGCCCTCGGGGTCGAGCAGCGTGCCGTCGGCGCCGAAGAGCTCGTAGTAGCGGGGGAACGAGACCACGTCGCGGACCGTGTGCGCGTGCAGCTCACCGAAGACCTGCCGGAGCTGCTCGATGGCCAGCAGACCACCGCTGCCGCCGCTGTACCCGACAAAACCGATCGGCTTGGCCTGCCACTCGGTGTAGTGCCAGTCGATCGCCGCCTTGAGCGAGGCCGGGAAGCTGCGGTTGTAGTCCGGCGTCACCACCACGAACGCGTCGGCCGCGGCGAGCCGGCGCGTGAGGCCGCTCATCTCGTCGGGCCGGTCCAGGTCCGGCTGCATCGCGGGCGGCACCGGAGGCAGCGCAAGGGGCAGCGGCGTGTCCGCCAGGTCGATCAGGTCGACCGAGAACTGGCCGTGCTGCGCGCTCTGTTGAGCAAACCAATGGGCAACGGCAGGGCCGAAGCGGCCCTGCCGGACGCTTCCGACGATCACGGCCAGGTTGAGATTCTTGGCGGACATCACGGATTCCTCACTTGTCGTACGGACCGGCCCTGGGGCCCTTCTGCTCCCAACCTGGCGCCATGGACGACGACCAGGAAGGCCGGACCGGGACTGGTAGTGACAGGGCCACGATCCGAGCGGAGGCGCCTGTTACGTTCGGACGGTGAGCGACAACGAGCTGGGCCTGTTCCTCCGTACGCGCCGCGAGTCCGTCACCCCCGCCGAGGTGGGCATGCCGACCGGCGCACGCCGACGCACGCCGGGCCTGCGCCGCTCCGAGCTCGCGACGCTGGCCGGCGTGAGCGTCGAGTACGTGACCCGCCTCGAACAGGGCAGGGACCGGCGGCCCTCCCCGCCCGTGCTCTCCGCACTGGCCGACGCGCTGCGGCTCGCCCCGGGCGAACGTATCCATCTGCACCGGCTCACCAAGGCCGCCGACGGCGGCTTCACCTGCATGGGCGGCGCGACGCCGAACCGGGTCGTCCGTCCCACGGTGCGGGCGCTGCTCGACCGGCTGGAACCCACGCCCGCGGTGCTGCTCAACCGGCTCAGCGAACTGCTGGCCTGGACCCAGGGGTACGAGCGGCTGGCCGGCCCCGTCGGCCTCCTGGACGGCGACCCGCCCAACCTGGCTCGCTTCGTACTCACCGACGACCGGGCCCGCGCCGCTTACCCCGACTGGAACCTCGTCGCCGATGAACAGGTCGCCGCGCTCAAGCAGGGGCCGTTCCGCGCGGACCCGCACATCGCCGCGCTCGCGGACGAGCTGACCGTCACGGCGGGCGCTTCCTTCACCGACCGGGTGGCGACGCTGCCCGGGCTGCCGCGGGCGAATGGTGTGACGCGCCTGGTGCACCCGGAGGCGGGGGACCTTCGGCTCGACTACGAGACGCTCGACCTTGCGGTCGACGACGATCAGCGGCTGCTGGTCCACCTGCCGGCGGACGAATCGACCGCCGCGGCCCTCGACACCCTCACGGGCCGCCGCCCGGGCGCGCTGCGGGCGGTCTCCGGCTGAGGAGCGGGAAGCGCTGCGCGGGCCGATTCCCCACCCCGCCCCGTCGCCGTTGTACCGATGTGTGGCTCCGCCGCATGGCAGTGCAGGCCCCGGACCCGGGGCCGGGTTCCGCGCGGTGTGCGGCGGGGAAGGCCCCGGTTCCGGACCGAGCCCCGCACGGCGTCCTCGCACGCCGGGCCGGCCGGCGAAGTCAGCCCGCTGGGGGGCACCCCTACGTCTGGCGGCGTGGCAGGTACCCCCGCCCACGGCCGTCAGGCCGTGGGCGGAACTCGAGGCGCAGGGGTCCCGGGGGGACAGGGCCCGCAGCCGGCGTCACGCGACCGTCGTCACGTCGCCGCCTCCCGCCGCAGCGCCACGAAGTGGCGTCCCGCCGCCTCCCATGTGTCCCGGAGGGTCCACCCCACCTCCCGGCCGTACTGCAGGAGCGCCGGTGCGCCCACCCGGGCCCAGGGGAAGGCCGTGCCCTGGGTGTCGACGCCGTCGAAGACGCGGACCTGGACGCGTTCGTCGACGTCCAGCGGCGCGGTCTCCGCGATCAACTGACCTCCACCGTGAACGAGTTCGGCAACGCGGCGCAGCAGCGCCCGCGGATCGCCGCCGATGCCCACATTGCCGTCGATCAGCAGTGCCGTGTCCCAGCTGCCCTCCTTCGGCAGTGGATCGAACACGGACCGGTGCAGTGCACTGCCCCCGCCGCGTACCGTGCGCGCCACCGCCTCGCGGCTCACGTCGATGCCGAGTACCGTCCGGCCCCGCTCGGCGAGTGCCGCGACGAGGCGGCCGGGGCCGCAGCCGATGTCCAGGACCGAGCCGCCGGTGCGGGACAGGACGGTGGTGTCGGCGATGTCCGGTTCCGCGCACCAGCGTTCCACCTCCAGCGGCAGCAGCCAGCCGTCGGGGCGCCGCAGGAACAGTGGGCCGCGGCCGGTGCGGAGGGCGTCGGTGTACGGGTCCGCCTGCCAGGCCGGCGCGGTCATCGCGCCCCGGCCCCGGCCGTCGCGGCCAGCGCGGCGGCGAACCGGGTGTGCGGGGCGGCGGCGGCCACGGCACGGGCGTCGTCCGGCGTGTCCACGTCCCGCAGCCGTGGCAGTTCCCGCACCGCGAGCCCGGCCCCCAGGAGGCGCTGACGCTGCACGGCGCCCGTGTCCGGCACGGACATGGGTACGCCGTGCAGCAGCCGGCCGTCCGGCTCGGCCAGTCCCAGCGCCCAGAACCCTCCGTCGTCCGCGGGACCGAAAGCGGCCTCACCCGGAGCCAACTCGAGCCCCAGAGAAAGAAGTTCGGCTGACGCCTGCGGCGTGTCCATGCCGATCAGCAGGGCCGGCCCCTCGCACAGCCCGAACGCCGCGGCCAGTCGCGCGTCCAGCCCGCCGCAGCACTGGGGCACCACGTCGATGCCCGGCGGCAGCCACGCCCCCGGCTCGCCGTCGAGCACAAGGACCCGTCGCCGTGCGGGCGTGGCGAGCACCGCGTCGAGGGTGTCCCGCAGCGCGGCCTCCGCCAGAGCCGCGGCCTCCCGCGGCGAATACACGGGTGTCAGGCGCGTCTTGACCCGGCCCGGCACCGGGGCCTTGGCGATGACGAGCAGCGTTCCGTTCACCGCACGCCTCCCGCCGTTCACCGCACACCTCCGGTTGCCAGGGAACCCGGCTGTTCCGCGAGCACCGCACTCATGTCCCGTACCGCCTGCCAGGTGCCCCGCCATGTACCGGTGACCTTCGACTTGCCCGCTCGCGGGAGGTAGGGCACGTCCACCTCGGTGATCCGCAGGCCGGCGTCACTGGCGCGGACCACCATCTGGAGCGGGTAGCCACTGCGGCGGTCCGTCAGGTCGAGCGCCAGCAGGTCCGTGCGGCGCGCCGCACGCAGCGGGCCGAGGTCGTGCAGCCGCAAGCCGGTGCGCCGGCGCAGCATGCGGGCGAGCGCGAGATTCCCGGCGCGGGCGTGCGCGGGCCATGCGCGGCGCGCCTGGGGGCGGCGCCGCCCGAGCACCAAGTCGCTGTCCCCCTCGGCGACGTGTTGAACGAATCGGGTCAGCAGCCCGGGGTCCAGCGATGCGTCGCAGTCGCAGAAGCACACGTACTCCGCCTCGCAGGCCATCAGCCCGGCGTGGCACGCGGCACCGAAGCCCCGCCTCGGCTCGTGGACGACGCGCGCGCCCAGCGTCCGCGCGATCTCGGCCGAGCCGTCCGTGGAACCGTTGTCGACGACGATGGCCCGCCAGCCGGCCGGGATCCGCGACAGCACCCACGGCAGGGCCTCTGCCTCGTCCAGACAGGGCAGGACGATCTCCGCGCTCAGCACGCCGCACCCCGCAGTCCGTTGGTCGCGAACTCGGCCATGCCCTCGGAGAAGCCGACACGCGCCTTCCAGCCGAGATCGGCGGCCAGCCGCCGCGAGTCCGCGGTGATGTGCCGTACGTCGCCGAGCCGGTACTCGCCGGTGACGACCGGCGCCGGCCCGCCGTGTGCCGCGGCCAGTGCCAACGCCATCTCGCCGACGGTGTGCGGTGTGCCGCTGCCGGTGTTGTACGCGGACAGCGTCCCCGGCTCCCGGCCGTGGACGGCCTCGAGCGCGACCGCGTTCGCCTCCGCGACGTCCCGTACGTGGACGAAGTCCCTGCGCTGGCCGCCGTCCTCGAAGACGCGCGGCGCCTCGCCCCGTTCGAGCGCGGACCGGAAGAAGGAGGCGACACCGGCGTAGGGGGTGTCGCGCGGCATGCCCTGCCCGTACACGTTGTGGTAGCGCAGGGCGATGGCGCGGCCGCCCGTCGACCGTGCCCACGCGGCCGCCAGGTGCTCCTGCGCCAGCTTCGTCGTGGCGTACACGTTGCGCGGGTCGACGGGAGCGTCCTCGTCGACGAGACCGGGCGACAGCTCCTCGCCGCACTGGGGGCATCGGGGCTCGAAGCGCCCGGCCGCGAGGTCCGCGGCGGCGCGCGGCCCAGGGCGCACCCGGCCGTGGCGGGGGCAGTCGTAGCGGCCCTCGCCGTAGACGACCATCGATCCGGCGAGGACGAGGTCGGACACGGCGGCCTCCGCCATGGCGGCGAGCAGAACGGCCGTGCCGTGGTCGTTGCAGCTCACGTAGTCGGGCGCGTCCGAGAAGCCCGTGCCGAGGCCGACCATCGCCGCCTGATGGCACACGGCGTCCACACCGCGCAGCGCACTCCCCACCGCCGCCCGGTCCCGCACGTCCGCGTGGAGGCACTCGGCGTCGGGCAGTTGCGGGGGGCCGGGATGGGCAGCGGGAAGCAGGGCGTCGAGCACGACCGGATCGTGGCCGTGCGCGGAGAGCGCCGTGACGATCTGCGAGCCGATGAAGCCCGCGCCACCTGTGACTAGTACACGCATGACTGCGACGCTACGGCGGGAGAGCCCGCGGATCGCCGGTCCGCGCCGTGGCGTCACAGGTACGTAAGGAGTGCGCTGCTCCGAACGGGTACTCGACGGCTGCCGCCCGGTACGTCCGGGCTCCTACGGCCGGTTCAGGTAGCCGAGGCCCGGATGCTCGGCCCGGTAGCCGTCGACGAGCCGGCGGGCGACGCTCACGGAGTCGACCAGGGGGTGCAGTGCGAAGGCCTTCACGGCGGCCGCCCGCGAACCGCTCTCCGCCGCGGCCAGCACCTCGCGTTCCACCGCCTTGACCGCGGTCACGAGTCCGACGGCGTGGTGGGGCAGGGGGTCGACCGTGACCGGATGCGCGCCGTTGGCGTCGACGAAGCAAGGAACCTCGACGACGGCGTCCGCGTCCAGCACGGAAAGGGTGCCGCGGTTGCGGACGTCGAGGATCAGCGTGGTGCGCTCGTCGCGGGCGACGGCCCGCATCAGGGCGAGCGCCACCTTCTCGTACCCGCCGGACTCCAGGTCGTCCTCGTCGCGTTCGCCGATTCCCGCGGCCTCGCGGCTGGCCGCCATGTAGGTGGCCTCGCGCTCGGCGAGCGTACGCCGCCAGGTGGCCAGGGCAGGCGTGCCGGGCTGGCGCATCTCCTCGTAGAAGCGGGCCTGCTGGGTGTGCAGGAAGGCACCCCGGGTCTGCTTCGCCTCCTGGTAGGCGCGCACGGTCTCACGGTTGAAGTAGTAGTAGTGCAGATACTCGTTGGGGATCGCGCCGAGTGTCCGCAGCCACTCGGGGCCGAAGAGCCGACCTTCCTCGAAGGAGGCCAGCGCCTCGGTGTCGGCGAGCAGCCGGGGCAGTCGGTCGTGTCCGCCGACGCGCAGCCCCCGCAGCCAGCCGAGGTGGTTGAGGCCCACGTAGTCGATCCACGCGGTCGCCGGGTCGGCGCCCAGCGTCTTCGCCACCCGGCGTCCGAGACCCACCGGCGAGTCGCAGATGCCGATGACGCGGTCACCGAGGACGCGGCTCATCGCCTCGGTGACCAGGCCCGCCGGGTTGGTGAAGTTGATGACCCAGGCGTCGGGGGCGAGCTCGGCGACCCGGCGCGCGATGTCCACGGCCACCGGGACCGTGCGGAGACCGTAGGCGATGCCGCCCGCGCCGACTGTCTCCTGGCCGAGGACTCCTTCGGCGAGCGCGAGCCGTTCGTCGGCGGCGCGGCCCTCCAGCCCGCCGACCCTGATCGCGGAGAAGACGAAGTCGGCTCCCCGCAGGGCCTCGTCCAGGTCCGTGGTCGCCACGACCTCCGGCGCGTCGTGGTGTGCGGTCGCCTGTTCCGCGAGCACTCCGGCGACGGCGTCCAGCCGGGCGGCGTCCACGTCGTGCAGCGCGACCCGCGTGACCCGGCCCTCCGCGTGGTCGCCGAGCAACGCCCCGTACACGAGGGGCACACGGAAGCCGCCGCCGCCGAGAATGGTGAGCTTCATGCCAATACGCTACTCGGCTGCCCCGTCGGCCCCGGCTGCCCCGGCGGGCCGGCTCAGCCGAGGTCGAAGGCGTTGGGCAGGCCGAGACGGTAGCGGGTGCGGTCGTGGCGTCGGAGGGGTTCGATCTCCGGGGCGCGGAACAGGGGCGTGATCGTGCAGCGTGGCGCCGGGGAGCCGGTGCGGTCCAGCAGGGCGTTGACCGCCGCGCGGGCGGAGGCGTTGGCGCCTTCCATGGTCGCCAGGTCGATGTCGACACTGACGTAGTCGCCGGCCAGGTAGAAGTTCGGTATCCGGGTCGCGGCCTGCGGGCGGTTGTGGAACGTGCCGACGGGGTGGATGAGGAGTTCGTCGTCGTTGGTGGGGTTCGGGGTGCCGAGGCCGTCGACGCCGGGGTCGAGGAACCAGGAGTGCAGGGAGCTGTCCTTGAGTACCACCTTGCCGGTGTCGTTCAGCGCCGCCTTCAGCTGCGCCCACACTTCTCTGGCGACCTCGGCGCGGGTGCACTGCTTCGCGGTCCTGCCGTACAGGATGCCCGGCCGGTCCCATTCGGAGATGTCCACGGACACACAGTCCACGGCCACACCGTCGCCGAAGTCGGCGGGGAAGTCGCGATCCGGCCAGTGCGCCGCCTGCTGGATGGCCGTCAGGGACCAGGGTGAGTCGATGCAGTTGAGATGGCCGTGCAGCAGCGGGGCGCTCTCGGTCAGATAGAACTGGATGCCCGTCATCCAGTCGGTCTGCAGCTTGTCGCAGCGGGCGAGCTGCGGATCCGCGGCACGCAGCTCGGGGCCCCAGGTCCGCCGCGCGTGCTCCACCGGCATCGCGGAGATGTAGTGGTCGGCCGTCACCGACTCCCGCGCGCCCTGCGGATTCTCGACGACGGCGGACCTCACGCGCCCGGAGGCGTACTTCACCTCCCGTACGGTCCAGCCGACGCGGAAGTCCACGCCCAGTGACTCGAGATGCGCCACCCACGGGTCTATCCAGGCCTCGTTGGTGGGTGCGTCGAGGATCCGGTCGAGCGGTCCGTCGGCGCCGCGCCCGAGCGCGTTGAAGAGGAAGGCCTCCATCAGGGTGGCGACCGTGCGGGTGCTGGCCTCCTCCGCCTTGGTGGCCACGATGTTACGGGTGAGTCCGACGGCGAGGATGCGCTGGTAGTCGTTGCTCATTTCCCCGGCCCTGATGAACTCCCACCAGGGTGTGCGTTCCCACGTACGGTCGCGGCGCTCGTCGCAGCTGGTGAGGAAGACCAGCAGACGGTTCACGAAGTACGCGGTCTCGTGGAACGGGATGCCGAGGGCCGTGTCGAGCATGGCGGTCAGAGCGCGGCGGATGTCGTCGAGGGTGAGGTCGGGTGGACGGTGACCGGGCCAGGGGAGGGGGATGCGCAGATCCTCGCGACCGGTGCGGGTGAACGACATCTCGGACGGCGCGACCAGGTTGTCCCAGACGCCGCGCGGGTTTCCGGGGAAGGGGATGCGGCGCATCGTGTCGGGGAGGTTGTGGTAGATGCCGGGGATGAATCGGAAGCCGTGCTCGCCGGGCAGGGGTTTGCGCCCACCCTTCGCGCTGTCGGGTACGTCCATGCTTCTGGCCTTGCCGCCGAGCGCCCGGCGCTCGTACACGGTGACCCGTAAGCCGCGCTCCGCGAGTTCGTGAGCGGCCGTCAGCCCGGCGACGCCACCGCCGAGGACGGCGACGGAAAGGGGTGGCGAGACGTCCGGGGCGGCTGCCGCCGCGCTGGGGGCGACCCCCACGGTGCCGAGAGCCGCGGTGCCGCCGACGCCGGCGGCGCCTGCCATGAAGGTGCGCCGTGAAGTATGGCGTGAGGTGTGTCCTGAATTGCGTCGGGAGGTGCCAGAACGATCCATCCGAGCCCCTTTACCGGCGGTAACTGTCGCGTCCGGCGCGTGAGCATACGGAGATCCCTCACGACTCGGAAGCCACGCGGGAGCCCCGGTCGCGCAATGGCTGGAAAATGGAGCCATGGCCAGACGCACCAAACGCACCAAAGGCACCACGCCTCCCGCTCTCACCGCAGACTCGCCCTGCCCCTGCGGCCTGCCTGACACCTACGCCCGGTGCTGCGGCCGGTTCCACAGCGGAGAGGAATCCGCCCCCACCGCGGAACTCCTGATGCGCTCGCGCTACAGCGCGTTCGTCGCCCACGACGCCGCGTATCTGCTGCGCACCTGGCACTCGTCGACCAGGCCCCCGCACCTCGAACCGGACCCCGGCATGCAGTGGACGGCGCTCGAGATCGTCGACACCACGGACGGCAGCGCGTTCCACAGGACCGGCACGGTCACCTTCCGCGCCCGCTACCGCCACCACGGCAAGCGGGGTGAGCTGCATGAGCGCAGCAACTTCGAACGGGAGCAGGGCGCGTGGGTGTACGTGGACGGCACCTTCCTGGAGTGAGCCGACGAGCCCGCCGCTCGGCCCGGCAGGAACTGGTTCAATGCACGCGTGATCGAACTGATCGAAGTACTGGTGGCGGCAGCGTGCGCCGCTCTCGTCGGCAGGCTGGTGCTCCGCAGACGCCGGCAGCGAGCGGTCTCCGTCGACGCGGGGGAAGAGCCGGGCATCCCGTGCATGCTCAAGCGCTCGACGGGCGGTAGGCGTTGGCGGCCGGGCCGTCTGCTGATCGGCGCGGGGCCGCTCGTGTGGCAGGCATCCTGGGGCGGCCGTAAGTCCGCCCTCCCCGCCGACCTGCACCGCACCGGCGTGCGCGGGCCCTCGGTGCGCGAGGCGCTGGGCATCAACCCGCGATCCCGGATCGTGGAGTGCGAGGCGGCGGACGGGATCATCCTGATCGCGGTCATGCCGGAAGAACTGGACCTCGTCCTGAAGGCGGTCGACACCACCTGACGCGCGCGGCGGTATGCCCCCGCGGCCGCGGGCGGACGTATGGGCCGCCCGCGCGATGCCGAGCGCCTGCGCGCCGACGGCCGGGCGGCTGACCTCGAAGGTGGCCATGGCCCGCGTGCCCTCGCGGGGGCCGCGAAGCCGTGGACCCGGTCCCGGAGGCCCCGCTGCTCCTCGGTGAGCTGAAGGGGGTAAGGGCGCCATGGCGATCAGGCCTTCGGGATGTCGAAGCAGCGGGTCAGACCCGACGCCGGGACGACGTCGCCGGCGACCTTGAGCCTGCGGGTCATGAACATGATCACGGGGTGGTGTTTCCGGAGACCAGCTTGAGGAACTCGGCGTCGGCCATCACCAGCGTGGTCCGCGGCTCGGCTTCGGAGCGGCCCTCCGTGACCGTGCGGGTCCCGTCGGCGATGACGGTCTCGAAGGTCTCGTCGCTCTCGCCGGTGATCTTCCAGCGGATGAGGGCGGTCAGGGGGCCGGCGCTCTCGGGGCGGAACTGCTGCCGCATCCGCCCGGAGACCTCGGGGAGCACCCGCTGCCGCAGCTCACCTTGCATGACCTGGCCGATCTCCTTGCCGGACAGGCCCTTCACGATCTTGGCGAAATCCTGGGGGAGACCGCGGAGAAGTCGAGGTCGCCCAGCTCGCCGCCGATGTCGTCTGCCACAGCGCTTTCTTGCTCCGGAGTGAGCCTACTTTTGAGTAAGGCGCGAAAGGCCGCCCCTCGAACAAGAGGGGCGGCCTGAAGTGAAGAAGTGTGGAACCGGGACGATCAGCGACCGCGGCGCGGCCCGACCGTGAGCCGGGGGTCATACGCGGCCAGCACCTTGTTGGCCCGTGCCAGTGTGGACAGTGCGTGCTCCCTGTCCGCCCGGTCCTCCGTGCACAGCGGCCCGCGGAACAGGCCCACCTCGCGCGCGGCGCACTCGGCGTCGACCTCCGCCTGCAGGATGTGGACCGGCATGCAGGAGCCGATCATCACTGCGACTCGGTCGGGGATCGGCACCGGGACGAGGGGAGAGGCGATCACGTGAAGTCCTTCTTTACCATGACGGGTCGCCCCGCTGATTTCTCTTTACGCGGGAGCAACTCGCCCCGCGAGTAAGTGCCGAGGTCCCGTCAACTCGCCGCCCGCGAACTGCGAACCCGCGAACTGGAGCCGACCATGGGCCTGCACAAGGATCTGAAGAGGGCGAAAAAGCACAGCGATCTCGCCAATCACGTCCCGGTCGAGCTGGTCAGGCAGGACGGTGTCGTACGAGAGGCGCGCACAGCGTTCCTCGTCCGGCCGTCCGTCTCCGGCAGTACCGCCGACATACCTTACGCGAACGACGCCGAAGTACCCGAATCGGTGGTGCTGCCGCCGCAAGGGTGACGACGGCCGCCGGCAACCGGTCACCGCCGCTGAGTTCGCACGTCAAGTGACCACTACGGCCGAGGGGTTGATCGCCGCAGGCCTCACGCCGGGTGGCCGTGTCGCCGTGATGTCCCGCACACGGTACGAATGGACTGTGCTCGACTTCGCGGTCTGGGCGGCCGGCGGACAGAGCGTGCCGATCTACGCCACCTCCTCTGCGGAGCAGGTCGCATGGATCCTGCGGGACAGCGGCGCCGCCCAAGTCGTCGCCGAGACACGGAGACATGCCGAGCTCGTGGGCGAAGCAGTCCACGGATTGGACGCACCGCCGCTCGGCTGGACCCTCGACGGCCATGCGATGGTCACACTGGCCACACTCGGCAGGGAGATTGCCGACGAGGAGATCGTCGCCCGGCACCGCGATCCGGATCGCGGACGACGGGGAGGTGCTGGATCAAGGGCGGCATCGTCTTCGGCTCGTACTGGAACAGCGGCGACCGGCGAGGTGCTCGACGACGGATGGTTCGCCACCGGCGATCTCGGCGCCCTGGACGACGGCGGGTATCTGACGATCACCGGCCGGAAGAAGGACATGCTCGTCACCTCGGGCGGCAAGAACGTCTCGCCCGCCGTACCCGAGGACCGGTTGCGCAGCCGCCGACCGGTTGGCCAGTGTCGTCGTCGGGGACAACCGCCCCTGCGTGGCGGCGCTCATCACCCTGGAGCCGGAAGCGATGGAACACTGGCCGGCCGTACGCAAGCGCCCGAAGGGCACCCCGCTCGCCGAGCTCCGCGAGGACCCGAGCTGGTCGCCGACGTGCAGCGGGCCATGGATCACGCGAACGGCGGACGGGTCACCCGCCCCGCCCCCCTCACCCGGCGAGAGCGAGGATCCGGCACCCGGCGACGAGCCGTGCTCAGCGTCCCGAGGGTGACAGCACCTCGGCCAGGTCGTAGCTCACCGGCTCTTCCAGCTGTGCGTACGTGCAGCCGGCGGGCTCCCGGTCGGGTCGCCAGCGCCGGAACTGCGCCGTGTGCCGGAAGCGGTCGCCCTCCATGTGGTCGTAGGCGACCTCGACCACCCGCTCGGGCCGCAGCGCCACCCACGACAGGTCCTTCTTGCCGGACCAGCGGCTCGGCGCACCGGGCAGCCGGGAGCTCTCGTGGGCGCTCTCCTCCGCCCAGGCCGCCCACGGATGACCGCCCACCGGGTCCATGCGCAGCGGCTCGAGCTCCTCCACCAGCTCCTCGCGCCGCTTCATCGAGAACGCGGCGCAGACACCGACGTGCTGCAACGCGCCGGAGTCGTCGTACAGGCCGAGCAGCAGCGATCCGACGACCGGCCCGGACTTGTGGAGGCGGTAACCGGCGACGACGACGTCGGCGGTCCGCTCGTGCTTGACCTTGTACATCACCCGGGTGTCCGGCCGGTAGGGCAGGTCCAGCGGCTTGGCGACGACCCCGTCGAGACCGGCGCCCTCGTAGTGCTCGAACCACTCCTGTGCGACCTCCGTGTCGGTGGTCGCGGGCGCGACGTGCACGGGCGGCCGCGCGTCGGCGAGGGCCTCGGTGAGCATCGTGCGCCGCGCCTTGAGGGGCGCGTCCAACAGCGACTCGTCCCCGAGTGCGAGCAGGTCGAAGGCGACGAAGCTGGCGGGCGTCCGTTCGGCGAGCATTCGTACGCGGGAGTCCGCGGGGTGGATGCGCTCGGTGAGCCGGTCGAAGTCCAGCCGCCCCTGGTGCGCGATGACGATCTCGCCGTCGACGACGCAGCGGGTCGGCAGATTGGCCGACAGCTCGACGACAAGCTCGGGGAAGTACCTGGTGAGCGGCTTGCCGGTACGGGAGCCGATCACCATCTCGTCGCCGTCGCGGTGCACGATCGCCCGGAATCCGTCCCACTTCGCCTCGTACTGCATCCCCGGCGGGATCTTCTTGACGGCCTTGGCCAGCATCGGCTTCACGGGTGGCATCACAGGCAGATCCATGCGTCGATTCTGCCCGATATGCGGCATAACACCCCTCGGCCTACCGTGGCCCACATGGGTGCAGCGGGTGCAGCGGTCGAACTGGAAGCCGGCGGGCGGACCGTACGCGTGTCCAATCCGGACAAGATCTACTTCCCGGAGCGGGGGTTCACCAAGCTGGACGTGGCGCAGTACTACCTGGCCGTCGGGCCGGGGATCGTCCGGGCGCTCCGCGACCGGCCTACGACGCTCGAACGCTACCCCGACGGCGTGGAGGGCGAGTCCTTCTTCCAGAAGCGCGTCCCCAAGTACCTCCCCGACTGGATCCCGACCGCGCACATCTCCTTCCCGAGCGGGCGCACCGCCGACGAGATGTGCCCCAACGAGGTCGCCGCCGTGATCTGGGCGGCCAACCTCGGCACTCTGCCGTTCCACCCCTGGCCGGTGCGCAGAGGAGCCGTCGACCATCCCGACGAGCTGCGCATCGATCTCGACCCGCAGCCGGGCACCGACTTCAAGGACGCCGTCGCCGCCGCCCACGAACTGCGCGCCCTGCTGGACGAGTACGGTCTGCGCGGCTGGCCCAAGACCTCCGGCGGTCGCGGCGTGCACGTCTTCGTGCCGATCGAGCCCAACTGGGAGTTCACCGGGGTGCGCCGTGCCGCGATCGCGGTGGGCCGGGAGCTCGAGCGGCGGATGCCGGGCCGGGTGACCACGGCGTGGTGGAAGGAGGAGCGCGGCGAGCGGATCTTCGTGGACTACAACCAGACCGCCCGCGACCGCACGATCGCCTCGGCCTACTCCGTACGTCCCCGCGCTCATGCCCCCGTCTCCGCCCCGCTGCGGTGGGAGGAGCTCGACGACGTGTCGCCTTTCGACTTCGACCTCGCCACGATGCCCGGCCGGTTCGCGGAACTCGGCGATGTGCACGCCGACATGGACGACCACGCCTTCTCGCTGGAGGGCCTGCTCGAGCTGTCGCGCGAGGACGAACGTGACCACGGCATGGGCGACCTGCCGTACCCGCCCGACTACCCGAAGATGCCGGGGGAGCCGAAGCGCGTCCAGCCGAGCCGCGCGAAAAAGCCGCCGAGCTGAGCGACGGCCGTACGGGCCGCTGCAGGCGTGGGCCCCCTCCCTGGGGGCCTGGGGGGAGGGGGCCCATCGCATGCGAGTGGGTGGGAGAAGTCAGAGCTCCTTGATCCTGATGTCACGGTATGAGATGACGTCCGTGGTGCCGTGGACCTGGAGGCCGATGTAGCCGGAGGCGTACCGGCGGCCGTCCGTGCCCGGGTCGTCGGAGCGCGGGGGCTCGAAGACCTGGCCGCCGGTGTTGTCGAACTCGTTGATGAGCTTGCCGTTGCGGAGGATCGAGTAGTGCTGACCCTCCACCCGGATCTCGTAGTCGTTCCAGGTGCCCTTCGGTGTCACTCCCGCACCGGCGAGGCCGACGCGGTCGAAGCCGTAGATCGAGCCGGACTTGTACATGTCGCCGCCCGGGCGGTCCAGGACCTGGACCTCATGGCCGTACTTGATCGCGACCCACTCCGGACGGGACTCCTCCGGGTTGTCGTGGACGTACGGGAAGCGGACGAAGACACCGCCGTTGGCATTGCCCGGGCCCGGTGCGTCGTCGCGCCACTGGAGCTTCAGCGAGAAGTCGCCGTACTGCCGCTGCGGGAACCACAGCATGCCCATTCCGGGCACGGTCGTGCTGCTGGTCATGGCCTCGTCCGCGCTCAGCGAGAACTTGCCGCCGCCGACGTGCTGCCACTTGGCGAAGGTCTCCTCGGTGCCGTCGAAGAGCTTGCGGTAGCCGTCGGTCCGGCCCGGCTCGCCGATGCCGGACTTCTTGGCCGCACGGTAGATCTGCCGGTGTTCGCGGGCGTCGATGACCCCCTCGTCGAGCAGCGCGTCGATCACCTTGTCGACGTGCTTGAGGAACAGGGCGTGCGAGGACCAGTCCTTCTCGTCCTCGATCAGCTCGTTGACGGTGCAGCGGCTGCGCGTCATGCGGTTGGGGACGCCGGTGTCGATCGTGCCGACGATCACGGTGGCCCGCTCGTCGTACTCGGGGCAGTCGGGCGCGGGGACGCCGCCTCCCTCCGCGACGGTGAAGGACAGGCTCTTGGCCTCCGAGGTGTTGCCCGCCTTGTCCGCGGCCCGGTACAGGACCGTGTGGAAGCCGACCCGGTCGACCAGCACGGGCAGGGTGTACGCGAGGTAAGGACCGCCGTCGAGCGAGTACTCGACCCGGTCGACACCCGAGCCTCCGGAGTCCACCGCGACGACGGTCACCGTGGCGCTGGTGATGTACGCGCCGTCGGAGTTCTGCTTGCCGGAGACGCCGGCGGTGGTCTGCGGCGGTTCCTTGTCCTCGGCCGGCGGCGCGACGACCGTGAAGTCGACGGACTTCTCCGCGGCGGCGTTGCCCGCCTTGTCGGTCGCCTTGTAACGGACCTTGTGCGCACCCGCCTCATTGACCATCACCGGTCCGGTGTAGGGCTGCCAGGCGCCGTCACCGAGCGCGTACTCGATGGTGTTGACACCCGAACCGGCGTCGGACGCGGCGACCGTGACCGTGGCCATGCCCAGATAGCGGCCCTGCTCGTCCTTGTCGCCGCTGACCGTCGCCGAGGTCTCCGGCGCGGTCGTGTCGTCCGTCGGCGGTGCGGCGACGGCGAAGTCGACCGCCTTCTCCGCCTCGACGTTGCCCGCCTTGTCGTACGCGCGGTAGCGGATCGTGTGTGTGCCGACCTTGTCGACGACGACGGGCGCCGTGTACGGCTGCCACGGACCGTCCGCGCCGACCGCGTACTCGATCTTGTCGACGCCCGCGCCCTCGTCGGTCGCCGCCAGGGTGACGGTGGCCTGGCCGACGTAGGCGCCGTCGGCGTTCTTGTCGCCGTCCACCTTCGCCGTCGTGACGGGTGCGGTGGTGTCCTCGCCGCTGCCCGCGGTGACGGTCAGGATGCCCTGCATCGAGCCGTGGCCCGGGATGGTGCAGTGGTAGAAGTAGCGGCCCTCCGTGAGGTTGACCTCGGCGGTGTGCTTGCCGCCCATGTCGTCGTTCGGATTGGCCAGGATGTTGAGAGGCACGTCGTTGTTGAACTCGACGTCCGAGACGGAGAACGTCAGCGTGTGCGGCATTCCCGTGGTGTTGCCGGTGGCCGTGCTGTTCTCGAAGACGATCGTCGCGGGGCCCGCCACCGCCGTGGCCGGGAAGGAGAGGTACGTGTCGATCGGGTCGCCGGCCTTCCAGGTCAGCACCTGGGCGGCCGCCGCCTGCCCGCCACCGGCCCGCGTGGCGTCGGTCCTTCCGTACGCGACCGCGGACGTCAGTCCGACAATCGTCGCCACGGCGGCCAGCAGGGCCGTCCAGAAGCCCGCGGTTCTGTGTCCGAAGGTCACCGGGCCGCCTTCCTCGCCAGTTGGTCCGCGGCCGGGGTCGCCCCGCCGCCCTTGTAGGTCACGCGCCACAGCGCGGAGTTGGAGTCGGAGGTGAAGAACCCCCGCCCGTAGTCCAGGACGTACAGCGACCCGTCGGGCGCGAACTTCCAGTCCATGAGGTTGCGGATACCGCCGGAGCCCACCGGGACGATCTTCTTGAGGGACTCGGCGTGCACGGGCAGACCGCCCTTGCCGACGGTCTTCGGGTCGGTGAGCACCGCGTGCCGCGGCTGGTCCCCGTCGTAGAAGTCGCCGACGAACCACTTGCCGTCCCAGTACGCAGGCCACTTGACCGCCGAGTCACTTGCGGCGTCGAAGCGGTAGACCGGGCCGTTCATGGTGGCCTGGCCGCCGCCCTTGAGCCACGGCAGCAGCAGTTTCTGCTCCTCCTGCTGGTAGCTCGGGATGCCGTTCGCGTCGCGCGGGTAGTCCACGCCGCCGCCCTGCGGCGAGTACCAGATGGTGTTGGGCGTGACGGGCGGCAGGTTCACCAGACCGTCGTTGTTCGGGGACTCGTTCTTCGGGGCGTCGCAGTCGTACCAGCCGAGCGGCTTGCTCGGGTCGGGCAGATTGCGGTCGCGATAGGGCTGGTTGTTGCCCATGCAGTACGGCCAGCCGTGGTTGCCGGCCTTGGTGATGGCGGCGAAGGTGTCGTACTTGGCGGGACCCCAGGTCGTCGAGGGGGAACCCGCGTCCGGGCCGACCCAGCCCGCGTAAAGGACGTCAGTGGTCTTGTCGACGGAGATACGCGCCGGGTTGCGCACGCCCATCACATAGATCTCGCCGCGGGTCCTGCCGCCGCCCTCAGCTGTCTCCTCGCCGGTGAACAGGTTCCCCGCGGGCAGCGTGTAGGTGCCGTCGTCCTCGGGGTGGATCCGCAGGATCTTGCCGTTGAGGTTGTTGGTGTTGCCCGCGGTGCGGCGCGCGTCGGCGAAGGAGACGCCCTTGAAGTCCGGCTCCGGATTGTTGCCCGAGTAACCGCCGCTGAAGCCGGACGAGTTGTTGTCACCGGTGGCGATGTAGAGGTTCTCCTCGGAGTCCCAGGCCATCCCGCCGCCCGAGTGGCAGCAGCTGTGGATCTGCACCGGCCAGTGCAGCAGCACCTGCTCGCTGGACAGATCGAGCTTGTCGGTCGCGAGGTCCAGGGTGAAGCGGGATACCCGGCGCTCGGCCATGTGCGTGTCCCGGTTGATCTGCGAGTGGGGCGTGTAGTGCAGATACACCCAGCCGTTGGTCATGAAGTCGGGGTCCAGCTCGATGCCGAGCAGACCTTCCTCGTTCTTGACCAGCTCGCCGCCGCCACCCTTGTTGCCGAAGACCGTCAGCGCGCCCGCCTTGGTGACCTTCTTGGTCTTCGGGTCGTAGACGTGGATCTCGCCCTGGCCCTTTCCGATGTCCGGGTCGTTCCAGTCGGTCACGACCGGCTGGGACGAGTCGGCGCCGCCGCGCCCGATGTACAACACCCGCCCGTCGGGGGCGGTGACCAGTCCGTGCGGCTCCCCGATCTGGTCGTTCCGGCCGGGCTGGTTGGGCTGGGTGACCCGCTCGGCGGTGTAGTTGGCGTCGATGGTGGCCTTGCAGTCGGCCTGCGAGAGTCGCGTCGTCCAGGCGAGCGCGCCGCGCAGATGGTCGCGGAAGTCCGTCTCCGCGTAACTGTCGACCGTGCCGCCCATGCCGGTGTAGAAGGAGCGGCCGCCGTCGTAGTCACGGCACCAGGAGACAGGGTGGTCCCAGCCGTTGCCCTTGGCGGCCGGTGTGAAGGAGCTCTCCTTCAGCCGTGCCACGGTGTGCACCTTGCCGGAGGGGTTCTCCGCCCAGTTGAACCACTTGTCGGGCCGCTTCCACTGCAGGGGAAGCGACTTCGTGGCCGGATGTGTGCGGTCGCCCACCTCGACGACAGCCCGCTGGGTGCTGCTCGGGGCCCCCGTCGGCCGGGCGCCGATCAGACCGGTGAACCAGTCCGAGTACGGCTCGGTGCGGGCCGCTTCATGGAGGCCGACGAACCCGCCGCCCGCCTCCAGATACGACTCGAGGCCGGCCTCCTGCTCGGGGTCGAGCACATCGCCGCCGCCGGTCAGGAACACCACGGCATTGAACCGGCCGAGCCGCTTGGCATCGGTGAAGACCGCGGGGTCGTCGGTGGCCTCCGTCTTGAAGCGGCCTGCTGACGGGCCGGTCAGCCCGATCGTCTCGATCGCGGAGATGCCGGCGTTGACGGTCGGCGACTCCGCCGTGGCGGAGCCGTGGAAGACGAGGACCCGCACATTCGCGCCGCCCGGCGGTGATGGCAGGGACAACGTTGTCGCACTGGGCTCCGGCGGATAGGGCGCGGCGCTTGCGGCACCGCCGCCGCCGAGCAGGGAAGCGGTCAGGGCGCCGACTCCAAGTGCCGCAGCCAGAAGGCGTGTTCGGGATCTTGGACTTCCGGACCTGTGATGTGGTGCGTGCTGCATGTGGTCACCCACCCCTCTTTGGTCACAACAACAGCCGTTGAAGCTAGACCTCTTTTCGCGGCTCGCCAATAGATATGACCGCATCACGACGAACTTTGTCCTGGCTGTGGATAAACGAAGATCACCCGGCTACCGTGTGGCCGTCCCCGGGGGCAGTTGCGCCCCGTCAATCTCTGCCGACGACTGGAGAGTTCGACATGGACAGACGGAGCTTCAACCGACGCCTGCTCGCGGGTGGCGCGGCCGCGGCGGCCACGGGCGTGACATCGTTGTCGGTTGCTTCCGCCTCCAATGCTGCCCCCACTGCGGCCACGGTCGCCCCCAAGACTGCCCAGGCGGGCGGGGAGATACGCCATCTCAAGCTGTACGCCGAGAAGATGGCGAACGGATCGATGGGCTACGGCCCGGAGAAGGGCAAGCCGACGATCCCCGGCCCGCTGATCGAACTCGTCGAAGGCGACACCCTGCACATCGAGTTCGAGAACCTGATGGACGTGCCGGTGAGCCTGCACCCCCATGGGGTCGACTACGACATCGCCAACGACGGCACGAGGATGAGCCGCAGCCATGTCGAACCGGGCGCCACCCGCACCTACACCTGGCGCACGCACGCCCCCGGCAAACGCTCCGACGGCACGTGGCGGCCGGGCAGCGCGGGCTACTGGCACTACCACGACCATGTCGTCGGCACGGACCACGGCACCGGCGGCATCCGCAAGGGCCTGTACGGGCCGCTGGTGGTGCGCAGGAAGGGCGACATCCTCCCCGACAAGCAGTTCACCATCGTCTTCAACGACATGACGATCAACAACCGGCCCGCCGCCGACCCGCCCAACTTCCAGGCCACGGTGGGCGACCGCGTCGAAGTCATCATGATCACGCATGGCGAGTACTACCACACCTTCCATATGCACGGTCACCGCTGGGCGGACAACAGAACCGGCCTGCTCTCGGGAGCCGACGACGTCAGCAGGGTCATCGACAACAAGATCACGGGTCCCGCGGACTCGTTCGGCTTCCAGGTGATCGCCGGCGAACGCGTGGGCGCCGGGGCGTGGATGTACCACTGCCACGTCCAGAGCCACTCCGACATGGGCATGGCCGGCCTGTTCCTCGTGGCCAAGCCGGACGGCACGATCCCGGGCTACGAGCCGCACCATCCGGGATCCGGCGGGGAGCATCACTAGGGCGTGTTTCGAAAGTGGCGCCGTCCGCCCGCAGGGCGGGGCTCGCGGCGTCTGGTGCGTGCAATCGCAAGGCGGAGGATCATCCTCGTACTGGACGTACTTGGATGACTCCGACAACGCAGCGAGTGTGCGTGCCAGGCGTCGTGGGCCAGGCGGGACTTTCGAAACACGCCCTAGTGCTCAGGTCCCACACCACCCACGCGGTGCTCGGCTCGGGCTCCACGTGGATGCGAGGCCCCCGGCCGACGATCCGGCGGCGCCCGACGGAGGCGCCGACGGGCCGGACGAGGGTCGTGGTCGCATACGGCTCGGCGGTGGTGCCGGTGAGCGTGCACAGGACGAGACGGTCGACATCGTCCTCGTACCCGCCGAAGAGGGCGGCACCGCCGCCGAGCACCCCGAAGGCCGCGGCGCCGGCCACCGGCGTCGGCCGTACGGGGCGGCGCGCCGGGCTGCGTTCGGGCGGGGCGGGGAGCAGACTGGGGACGGTCATTCGGGGGACCGGCCCGAGGAGGGAACCATGCTCAGCACCGCGTATGTCACAGGCTCCCCGAACTGGATCGACCTCGGCACACCCGACCTCGAGGCGGCGAAGGCCTTCTACGGCGGGGTGTTCGGCTGGACTTTCGAGTCGGCCGGACCGGAAGCGGGCGGCTACGGGATGTTCCAGCTCGACGGCAGAACGGTCGCGGCCGGCATGACCGTGCCCCCGGAGCAGGGCCCACCCGGCTGGAGCGTCTACTTCCGGACACCGGACGCCGACACCACCGTCAAAGCGGTCGAACAGCGCGGCGGCTCGGTGGTGTTCCAGCCGATGGCCGTCTTCGACCAGGGACGAATGGTGATCTGCCTCGACCCCGCGGGAGCGGGCTTCGCCGGCTGGGAGCCCGGCCGGAACAAGGGCCTCGACCGGGTTGACGACCCGGGGGCGCTGTGCTGGCTCGAGCTCTACACGCCCGAGCCCGACTCGGCCCTCGCGTTCTACGGCGATGTCTTCGGGTGGGAGACCTCGTCCATGCCCATGCCGGACGGCAGCGGCACCTACACCATGGTCAACCCGGGTGGCGCGGGCCAGGACGCCGTGTTCGGCGGTGTCGTACCGCTGAGCGCCGACCCGCTCGAGGCCGCCGGCGGGCCCTACTGGCTGCCCTATTTCGGCGTCACCGACTGCGATGCCACCGTCGCCACGGCCCAGGAGCTCGGCGCCGGCATCAGGATGGCACCGGTCGACCTGGAGGGCGTCGGCCGCTTCGCCAAGCTCGCCGACCCGGCGGGCGCCCGGTTCGCCGTACTGCAGAGCTTCCGGTCGGCGCGCTGAGACACAGTCAAAGGCAGGGGCGGGAATCGTTGATGCTTCATTGACCGGGTGTTTATCAGCTCGCGGCAACGTGTCACACATGCCGATCAACACCACCACCGAGCAGGAACTCGCCTGGCAGGAGAGCGCTTTGTGCGCCCAGGCGGGCCCCGAGTTCTTCTTTCCGGCCCCAGGCTCCTCCACCCGCGAGGCCAAGCAGCTGTGCGGAGCGTGCGAGGGCAGAGTGGCCTGCCTGGAGTACGCGCTGACGCACGACGAGAGGTTCGGCGTCTGGGGCGGACTCTCGGAGAAGGAACGCCACCGCCTCAAGCGCACCGGCCGCTGAGTACGAACGGGCGGGCTCAAGCCCCGCCGACGGCCCGGCGGCTCACGAGGTGACGCGGAAGGTCTCGCCGTAGACGGCCCACTCCAGCGGCACGTCCAGCTCCATGTTCCCGTTCCGCAGGAACACCCGCTGAGCTGTGTCGATGCGCGAGGGGTCCCTGGTCTGTTCGGTCCGCTGGCGGCCGATCACGGCCCGGCCGGCGTCGAGGAAGGCGTTCAGGTAGGCCTTCTCGTCGCCGCCCTCCGCCGCCGTGTCGGCCTTCGCCATCGCCGCCTCGCGGATGCCGTAGAAGCCCTGGGGGCCGAGCCCCGGGCCGTGCAGCACCATCGCGTCGTAGTAGATGAACTGGCCGAGCGTGGACAGGCCGTCCATCTTGGCGAGCCGCACCGCCGGGTCGAAGTAGATCCGGTCACGCAGCGCGTCCTGCGCCGCGCGGAAGGCGGGACCCTCCGCGGCTTCGGCCCAGGCCGCCTCGAAGGGGGCGCCCAGGCCCTCGTGCGAGTCGCTGCCGTCGACCTTGCGCAGGGCAGGGAGGTAGCGGGCCAGCGGGTTGTCCGGGTGCCGCTCGGTGAAGTACTCGACGAGCTGGAGCATGTCGTTCGTGCCCGAGCAGAAGCCGACGATCCCGGCCGTGTAGCCGTTGCCGTCGCCGATGTCCTCGATGGCGCCGTACTGGCCGCGCCAGTCCAGCGTCGAGTTCTCCGCGCTCGCCACCAGCTTGGCGGCCAGCTCCTTCTTCGCGGGAGCGGCGAGCCCCGCCGGCATCGCGTCGATGCGGTCGTCCAGCTCCTGCTGCTCGCCGGGGCTGCCCGCCTTCAGGGGGTTGGGCGCGGTCGTCCGGCTGATGCGCAGGCTCGGGTCGTCCTTGGGGCGCTGCGGCTCGCCGCCCCCGCCGAAGTAGACGGAGACGGCGATGGCTATCGGAGCGCCGACCAAGGCGATGCGCGTCAGGGGTTTCACGCGGGACAGCGTACGGCGGCGTCCCGCGGGCCCCAAGGGAGGGGCTCAGCCCTGCGCGCGCGCCGCCATCCGGGCCTTGCGGGCCGCGAGCTTCTCGTCGAACTTGGCCGCCTCCGAATTGAGCCCGCCCATGTACAGGCCGAGCTCCTCCTGCGCCTTGCGGCCCTCCGGGCCCAGGCCGTCGATGTCCATGACCTTCAGGAAGCGCAGCACCGGCTGGAGCACGTCGTCGTGGTGGATGCGCATGTTGTAGATCTCGCCGATCGCCATCTGCGCGGCGGCCCGCTCGAAGCCCGGCATGCCGTGCCCCGGCATACGGAAGTTCACGACCACGTCGCGCACGGCCTGCATCGTCAGGTCGGGGGCGAGCTCGAAAGCCGCGCCCAGCAGGTTGCGGTAGAAGACCATGTGGAGGTTCTCGTCGGTGGCGATACGCGCCAGCATCCGGTCGCAGACCGGGTCGCCCGACTGGTGTCCGGTGTTGCGGTGCGAGACGCGGGTCGCGAGCTCCTGGAAGGCGACGTACGCCACCGAGTGGAGCATCGAGTGCCGGTTGTCGGACTCGAAGCCCTCCGCCATGTGCGCCATCCGGAACTGCTCGAGCTGGTCCGGGTCGACGGCGCGCGAGGTGAGCAGGTAGTCACGCATCACGATGCCGTGCCGGCCCTCCTCGGCGGTCCAGCGGTGCACCCAGGTGCCCCACGCGCCGTCACGGCCGAAGAGGCTGGCGATCTCGTGGTGGTAGCTGGGGAGGTTGTCCTCGGTGAGCAGGTTCACCACCAGCGCGATCTTGCCGATGTCCGTGACCTTGGACTGCTGGGGCTCCCAGCCCTCGCCGTCCTCGAAGATGCCGGGGAAGTTGCGGCCGTCGGAGAACGGAACGTACTCGTGCGGCATCCAGTCCTTGGCGACCTTGAGATGGCGGTTGAGTTCCGTCTCCACCACCTCTTCCAGCGCGTACAGCAGCCGGGCGTCGGTCCACGCTTCCGAACTGCCGAGGTGGGGAGAAGTGAGGGTCACGGGTGCTCCTGGGGGACGGGGAGAGTTACCTACGTACTCGTAGGTTACGAAACCGTAGGTTAAGCACGCGATAAGCCTCCGGCCAAGCCGCCGAGAGCGATGTCCGCTTACGTACCGTTATGCGTGCAGGTCGCGCAGGCGTACGGAGAGACAGGTCACGCATCCTTCGAGCTTCTCGAATTCGGAAATGTCGACCAGCACCGGCTCGTAGCCGAGATCCGCGAACAGCTCCGCAGTCTTCGGCGCACTCGCCGCCATCAGCAGTTTCGCGCCACCGAGCAGCACGACATGGGACCCCGCCTCCTCCGGGACCGGCAGATGGCGGGGGAAGACCGTCGGTGAATCGACCAGCGGCGGGTAGCCGACGACCGTCGAGTCGGGCAGCGCCGTGACCGCCGACTTCAGATGGAGCACCTTGCTGACGGGCACGGCCACGACCCGCGCCCCCAGCGGTTCGAAGGCGGCACGCAGCTGCCGCACGCCGTCGGCGTTGGTCCGGCCGCCGCGGCCCACGTAGACCGTGTCGCCGACCTTGAGGACGTCCCCGCCCTCGAGCGTGCCCGGCTCCCACACCCAGTTCACCGAGCAGCCGAGCGCCGCCAGGGTCTCCTCGACCGCGGTGGTCTCCGGCCTGCGGGACTCGGCCCCGGGGCGGGCGATCAGCGCGACGTTGCGGAACATCACCACGGTGTCCTCGACGAAGACACTGTCCGGACAGTCGTCGGCGGGTGCCACCTCGATCGTGTCCCAGCCATGCGCGCGGAGCGCCGTCGCGTAGGCCTCCCACTGGGCTCGGGCCAGGTCCGCATCCACCGGGGTGCGCTCGATGTGGGTGACCAGCCCCTCGGCGAGGCGAGGGCCGGGGCGGCGGATCAGTGCTTTTCTGCTGGGCACGGAGGATTCTCCAGACGCGCGCTGACGGTGGCCGGTCGCGCCCATCATGACCCGCCGTCCCCGCGCGACGGAATCCCCCGTCGGCCTGATCGCCGCCCCGCCCCTGCTCCTACCGCTGTCATCCCATCGGGAACACTCCCTCCCGCAGTTCTTCCGCGGAGACGTCCCGCAGCTCGCCGTCGAGCAGCAGTCGCCGGGTGATGCCGATCGACTCCAGGAACGCCGGATCGTGACTCGCCACGATCAAGGCCCCCTGGTACGACTCCAGAGCCGCGGTGAGGCTGCGCACGCTCGCCATGTCCAGGTTGTTCGTCGGCTCGTCGAGCATGAGCAGCTGCGGCGCCGGTTCCGCGAGCAGCAGGGCGGCGAGAGCCGCGCGGAACCGCTCACCGCCCGACAGCGTCCCGGCCGGCTGGTCGGCCAGCGCCCCACGGAACAGGAATCGCGCCAGCCGCGCCCTGATCTGGTTGTTCGAGGCGCCGGGGGCGAACCGGGCCACGTTCTCCACGACGCTCAGCTCGTCGTCGAGGAGGTCGAGGCGCTGTGGCAGGAAACGCAGCGGTACGTCGGGCACGGCCTCGCCGGCGACCGGTTCCAGCTCGCCGGCGATGGTGCGCAGCAGCGTCGTCTTGCCGGCGCCGTTGCGTCCCACGAGTGCGATCCGCTCCGGCCCGCGTACCTCGAACTCCCCTTTCGCCTCTGCCCCGTACTGCAGCCGCAGCTCGCTCAGGCGCAGTACGCCACGTCCGGGATGGACCTGGGTGCTGGGCAGTTCGATACGGATCTCGTCGTCGTCGCGGACCGCCTCGACCGCCTCGTCGAGCCGCTCCTTCGCCTCCGCGAGTTTCTCCGTGTGCATGATGCGGTGCTTGCCCGCGGACTCCTGCGCCGCGCGCTTGCGGGACCGCATCACGATCCTGGGCTCCCGCTTGGTGTCGTACATCTTCTGTCCGTACCGCTTGCGGCGGGACAACTTGATGTGGGCGTCGGCGAGTTCGCGCTTCTGGCGCTGCACGTCTGCCTCCGCGACGCGCACCATCCTTTCCGCCGCCTCCTGTTCGACCGCGAGGGCCTCCTCGTAGGCGGAGTAGTTGCCGCCGTACCAGGCCACCTCGCCGTCGCGCAGGTCGGCGATCTGGTCGACCAGTTCGAGCAGTTGGCGGTCGTGGCTGACCACGACCAGCACCCCGGACCAGCGCGCCACGGCGTCGTACAGGCGCCGGCGCGCGAACAGGTCCAGGTTGTTGGTCGGCTCGTCGAGCAGCAGCACGCCGGGCCTGGCCAGCAGTAGTGCCGCCAGCCGCAGCAGGACGCCCTCGCCGCCCGAGACCTCGCCGATGGTGCGGTCGAGACCGATGTGCCCGAGACCCAGCTGGTTCAAGGTGGCATGTGCGCGCTCCTCGACGTCCCAGTCGTCGCCGACCGCGGTGAAGTTGTCCTCGCTCGGGTCCCCGGCCTCGATGGCGTGCAGCGCGGCACGGGTCGTCGCGATGCCGAGGACCTCGTCCACCCGCAGAGCGGTGTCCAGGACCACGTTCTGCGGCAGGTAGCCGACCTCGCCCATGGTGCGGACGGATCCGGCGGACGGGGTGAGAAGACCGGCGATCAGGCGCAACAGGGTTGATTTTCCTGACCCGTTGAGTCCGATCAGGCCGGTGCGGCCAGGACCGATGGCGAGGTGGAAGTCCTCGAACACGGTGGTGCCGTCCGGCCAGGTGAAGCCGAGCGCGGAGCAGGTGACATACGTGGGGGAAGTAGACACAGGGGCCTCCCGGTTGCTTGGTACGGGGTGGGGCAACGGGTGGAGACACCAAGGGGCGGGTGCGACAGCCGCCGGGAAAAGGAAGAGGTCCCGGTCGGGAGAGTGGACGGCACGGGTCGCCGAGGTCGCACACGATGCACCCACGGGCAGTGGCCGGTGGTGCGCGGTGTCTCAAGACCTCAGACGAGCAACGTCCTACTCCGATCGACGACAACAGAACCGCTGTACACTGTAGAAGACGCCGGGTCGGCTGTCAACGCCGGTCCGTCGCGGCGCGCGGCCCGGCTTCCGGGAGCCGCGTTGATGCCGGAAAACCGCCAGCGCCCGCCGTGCTCGGACTGATTGCATGCGGGGCATGACGAAGCTTTCCGAACTCGCCCGCCGTTTCCGTTCCCTGCACACCGCGGAGCGCCCGCTGGTCCTCCCGAACGCCTGGGACATCGCCAGCGCCCGGATCGTCGCCGGGGCCGGTGCGCCCGCGATCGCCACCACGAGCGCGGGCGTCGCCTGGGACCTGGGTGCGGCGGACGGGGAGCGGCTGGACCGCGCTGCCGCTCTCGAACGGGCCTCACGTATCGCCGCCGCCGTCGACGTACCCGTCACCGCCGACATCGAGGGCGGCTACGCCGACGACGCCGACGGCGTCGCGGTGACGGTCCGCCGGCTGCTCGAGGCGGGAATCGTCGGCGTGAACATCGAGGACGGTGACCGCCCCGCCGCCGAGCACGTACTGCGGGTGGCCGCGGCGCGTGCGGCCGCCGACGGCACGGGCGTGCCGCTCTTCGTCAACGCCCGTATCGACGTGTATCTGGCGGGCGTCGGTGCTGAGCAGGACCGGCTGGAGGAGACATTGAAGCGGGCCGTGGCCTGCCTCGCGGCCGGTGCGGACGGCATCTTTGTGCCGGGTGTCGTCGACCCGCGCACCGTGGAGGCTCTCGCGCAGGGAATCGACGCACCGCTCAACGTGATGGCGGGCCCGGGGGCGCCGAGCGTGTCCGAACTGGGCCGGCTCGGCGCGGCGCGCGTCAGTGTCGGGGCCGGCGTCGCCCAGGCCGCGCACGCGCTCGTACGGGCCGCTGCGCGGGAGCTGCTCACCGAGGGCACGTACGGCTCACTGGCTGGCGGGTACGACTACGCGGAGCTCAACACGCTGCTGGGCGAGTGAGGGCACCGAGGGTCTCGCCGTCCGACTGCCGGCGCGCAGCAGCTCAGGCGGCGTCGCGCAGCAGTTCGGCCAGGTCGTGGTCGAGCCCCAGATAGAGATGCTCGTTCCCCTCGGGAACTGCCTCCTCCACGCGTTCGAGGAAGCGGCGCAGCTCGCCGGTGCGGATGTGCACCACCGCCATCCCCTCGGGGGCGTGGAACTCCAGGACCGTCCGGTCGTACCCGTACGGCCGGACCCGCACGTCTCCGAGTCCGGCCGGCTCGAGGACCCCGTCCGCCAGGAGCTCCCGCGAGAACGTCCAGGACACATCGGTGCCCTCCAGCGTCGCGGGGCCGGGGAAGTCGATGCGGACGGCAAAGGGATCCCGGCGGTCGTAGTGCAGCGTCGCGGGCACGGACTCCATCTGGGGAGCAGAGGCGACGAGGCGGGCCTGGACGGCCTGCTCGATGACGGTGGACAAAGGCCCGCTCCTTCGTGTGCGGCTCGTGGGGTCCCGGTGACGGAGGTTTCCCTGTGCACAGAAGAAGACGTCGGAATGATTGATTCCGTGCACCGGAACGGGCAGTGACATGTGTCACCGCGCACGGGTCTCCCCTGAGCGCGGGCCGCGCACGCACCCTGGACGGGCATGTGCCCGTGGGCTAGCTTCCAGCGCCATGACGTCCATGGGGAAGACGAGACGAACGGTGTCGGTGGGTCTGTGCGCGGCTGCGGTGGCCGCTGTGTTGGCCGCGCCGGCGCAGGCGGTGGACGGGCCGGCGCAGGCGGACCGGCCGGCGCAGCGCGACGCCGCCGGATGGAGCCTGAAGGACACCGGAACCGACGTGCGGTTCCGCGGCCTTGCGCCCGTCAGCAGGAAGACCGCCTGGGTGGCCGGCTCGAAGGGCACCGTGCTGCGCACGGCCGACGGCGGCCGCAGCTGGCTCGACGTCTCTCCGCCCGGCGCGGAGGGACTGGAGTTCCGCGACGTCGAGGCGTTCGACGGCCGGCGCGCGGTCGTCCTCGCCATCGGCGGGGGAGAGGCGTCCCGGGTGCTGCGCACGGAGGACGGCGGGGCGAGCTGGACCGAGTCGTTCCGCAACACCGACCCCAAGGCGTTCTACGACTGCATGACCTTCTTCGACCGCCGGCACGGGCTGGCGATGAGCGATCCCGTGGACGGCAGGTACCGCATCCTGTCCACCGGCGACGGCGGCCGTTCCTGGACGGTGCTGCCGAACACGGGGATGCCGGCTGCCCTGCCCGGCGAGGCGGGATTCGCCGCGAGCGGCCAGTGTCTCGTCAGTTCCGGCCCCAAGGACGTGTGGCTGGCCACCGGCGGCGGCGCCACGGCACGGGTGCTGCACTCCGCCGACCGTGGCCTGAACTGGACCGTCGCCGAGTCGACGATCCCCGCCGGGGACCCGGCCCGTGGCGTCTTCGCGCTCGCGTTCCGCGACCGTGCGCACGGCCTCGCGGTCGGCGGCGACTACCGCGCCGACCAGGCGTCGCCGCAGTCCGCGGCCGTCACCGGGAACGGCGGCCGCAGCTGGCGGCAGGCCGGGACGGCGCCGCCCGCATACCGCTCGGGCGTGACCTGGCTGCCGCACAGCTCATCCGCCGCACTTGCCGTCGGACCCACCGGAACGGACCTGACGACCGACGGCGGGCGCACCTGGCGCACGGTCGACAGCGGTTCGTTCGACACCGTCGACTGCACGCCGGACTTCGGCTGCTGGGCCTCGGGGGAGAAGGGCCGGGTGGCCCGCCTGGAGTTCTGACGGCCTTCAGCGGCCGTCAGGAGGACAACTGCTGGCGGTAGGGGGCGAGTTCGGGCGCGGTCTTGGTCGCGATGAACTCGGTGATCCGGTACGTGCACACCGCGCCCTCGACGAAGGGGTCGGTCGCCGCGATCCTCTCGATCCCCGCGCGATCGTCCCCGACGGCGAGGATGATCCCGCCGTCGCGCGGCTTCTTGCGGCCCGACGCGACGACGACGCCCTCTTCGTAGAGGGCGTCCAGCCAGGCCACATGGGCCTCGAGGAGGGGTTCGACGCGCTCGACCGGTGCGGTGTAGGTCAGTTCCATCACAAACATGATCGCCAGGCTACCGGCGCGGGGCGCACCGGCCGGATCCAGCCGAACCCTGGCGGACCTACCGCGGCCGACTGCAGCGGAACCGCCTCCGGCGGGCCGGCGTCCGTGACCGGTGACCGGACACTGCCGTGTTCCCGCCGTGCACGCCAGGACCGGCAATGAACGGCCTTGAAGTCAGCAGTGTCGCCTGACCAGCAGACACATGGGGGAAGAGGGTTCATGTCGCGCCGACTCATGAAGACCGTGCTGGCAGCCGCCGGTGCCGCCGCCGTCGTAGCCGTCACCCCGTTCACCGCCCAGGCCGCCTCGTACTCGGGTGGCAACTACGGTGCCTAAGCCTTCGAGGGGCAGTACCCGACCGTCGGGGGATGTGCGGGGACGTTCTCCCAGAAGTACGTGCGCCACGCCGAGGGTATGACGCTGCGTTACTACTGCTCCGGCCGGTGCGGTTCGTTCGCCCGGATCGAGAACTCCCGTCCGGGCTGTGTGGCCGTGGCGCAGCGCGCCGACGGCGGCGGCTGGGTCTCGGAGTCCGTCGACCCCGGCATCGACTACGCCTACACCAAGATCACGAACAACCTCGGCGGGCGCCTCTCGCGCGCGATCCTGTCCTGCGACGGCCACGACCTCGCGAGCACGCCCTGGTACTGAGCCGACCGGCTCGTACGGGTCGTAGGCTGGGCGCACCATGAAGATCGTCGAAGCGCCCGCCGACTGGCCCGAGAACGAAGAAGCCGCTCTGGCCGTCCAGGACGAGCTGCGCGAGCGCGTCGTCCTGGACGAGCTCGGCCCGCCACCCGGCAGCGGGCTGGTGACCGGCGTGGACGTGGCGTACGACGACGAACGCGATGTCGTCGCGGCGGCGGCGGTGGTACTGGACGCCGCGACCCTGGACGTCGTCGAAGAGGCGACGGCGATCGGCCGGATCACCTTCCCCTACGTGCCCGGCCTGCTGGCTTTCCGGGAGATCCCGACGGTGCTGGCCGCCCTCGGGTCGCTCACGGCCGGCCCCGGCCTCGTCGTCTGCGACGGCTACGGACGGGCGCACCCCCGCCGGTTCGGGCTCGCCAGCCATCTGGGCGTGCTGACGGGGCTGCCCGCGATCGGCGTGGCGAAGAACCCGTTCGTCTTCAGCTACGACCGGCTCGGCGACGAGCGAGGCGACTTCGCGCCCCTCCTCGCCGACGACGGCGAGGAGGTCGGGCGGGCGCTGCGCACGCAGAAAGCCGTGAAGCCGGTCTTCGTGTCGGCCGGCCACCGAGTCACGCTGCACGCGGCATGCGCGCATACGCTGCGGCTGGCGCGGGACTTCCGCATCCCGGAAACGACGCGCCGCGCGGACGCGCTGTGCCGGCGGGCGCTGCGGGAGGCGTCGGGAACCTGCTGACGAAGGCAGCCCGTCCCGCGTTCGAGCACTCCGCCCGAAGGGCGGCGGTACCGGGCCCCGTGGTCCCCGCCAAGCCGGCAGGCGCTGGGGCGGGGAGGGGAGGGGAACGGCCCGTGACGCGGCCGCCTCCACCCCGCCGTCCCAGGCCGCCAGGCGCAGGAGGCGGTGCCCGTCAGGCCGCCGAGCAGGTCCACGCTGCCGAGCCCGTGACGCGGCGGAGCCGTCACGCGGGGATCCGTCCGTCGGCGCTGCGGGAAGGCGCGAGCCGGGGAGTGGCTCCGCCCGGTAACCGTCCCCGCCCGCCGTCCTACCGCTTGTGCGCCACCCGGAACGTGATGCCCGCCGCGTCCAGTCGCGTCAGCAGTGCGTCACCCATCGCCACCGCCGTCGTCACCTGCCCGGACGTCTTCGGCAGGGAGTCGTGCGCCAGGCACAACGCGGACTCGGCCAGGATCTTCGCCGTCTCGTCGTAGCCCGGGTCACCGCCCGTCACCTCGGTGAAGACGCGACGGCCGCCGCCCTCGCCCACGAATCGGACCGAGAACCAGCTCCGGGCGCGGCGCTTGGCGCTCGGCCCGTCGCCCGGGGCGTAACGCTCCATCAGCCACCGCCGGGCCGCCGGGACCTGGGCGAGGGCGAAGCCCACGCCCACGGCGGCCGGGCCGCCCAGGGCCATCGGCAGGCTCTTGACCGCCGCGTAGTGGCGGTATCGGAAGTCGGGGCCGTAGCGTTCGAGCGCGCGGGCGGAGCGTGCCACGATCTGCGGGTCGATCGTCGGCAGGGGCACTGCCCACGCCCCCGTCTCCCGGCTGAAGCGGGGCCCGCCGAGGGGTGCGCGTGCCCGGCGGTCGACGAGCCGCGGTTCGTGCAGGCGGCGTTCCCGTGCGGCGCGCAGCGACTCCCGGCCCCGGCTCATCGCGGTGAGAGCGGAGGCCATCGTGCCGCCGGAGAACATCGCGTTGGAGCGGACGAAGCCGTCGACCGAGAGCGGCACGCCCTCGGGCAGCTGCTGCACCGTGAAGTACACGCCGAGATCGTGCGGGACCGAGTCGAATCCGCAGGCGTGGACGATTCGTGCCCCGGTCTCCCGGGCCCGCGCGTCGTGCCGCACGTACATCAGGTCCACGAACTCGGGCTCGCCGGTCAGGTCCGCATAGTCCGCGCCGGCGTCCGCGCACGCGGCGACCAAGGCCTCGCCGTACCAGACGTAGGGGCCGACCGTCGTGGCGACGACGCGTGTGGACGCGGCGAGCTCCCGCAGCGACTCCTCGTCGGCCGCGTCCGCCTCGATCAAGGGCAGGCCCGCGCATGCGGGGTTGATGACTGCGAGCTGCTCCCGCAAGTGCTCGAGCTTCTGCCGGTTGCGGCCCGCGACGGCCCAGCGGCAGTCGGCGGGCGCGTGCCGGGCGAGGTACTCGGCCGTCAGCGCCCCGACGAATCCTGTCGCTCCGAAAAGCACGATGTCGTACGGGCGCTGTGCGCGATCCGTCCCGTTCTGGCTGTTCAATGGCTCCTCCGCCGTCAGGGCCGTCCGCAGGAGAGCGCCCCCGCCACCACCGCGCCGACGTCGGTGGTGAGGTCAGGGGCCTGACCGGCGGATCAGGGCCGGACAGACCCTAGCGCGCGAACCGGCCGCGCAGAAGATCCGTTCCCCATCGGTGACGGTGACACGCATCGGTGACGGCGACACGCTTTGGTGACGGCGACACGTATTGGTGGCGCGCATCGTTGAACCCGCAGGGTGCCGCGCGCGATGGCGGCGGTCTCGGAGGATCTAAGCGCTTGCTCGCCCGAAAGCCTTGTGCCGGGTGGAACACGTTCTTACCATCACTGGTGTTACATCACTTGTGTCAAAGCAGTTGTGCCGAAGCCGCTGGGGGCTGGATGTCACTGTCAGGGAACGGCCCGCTGGCCGGCGTGCGCGTCGTGGAGCTGGCGGGCATCGGACCGGGCCCGTTCGCCGCGATGCTCCTCGGCGACCTCGGCGCCGACGTCGTGAGGGTCGACCGCCCCGGCGGCGCCGGCCTCTCCATCGATCCGGCGTACGACCTCACCAACCGCAACAAGCGGTCCGTGCTGATCGACCTCAAGTCCGACGAAGGACCCGCCCAGGTCCTCGACCTGGTCGAGCGTGCCGACGTGCTCATCGAGGGCTACCGGCCCGGCGTCGCCGAGCGTCTTGGTGTCGGCCCCGACGCCTGCCTCGCCCGCAATCCGCGTCTCGTCTACGGGCGGATGACCGGCTGGGGCCAGGAGGGCCCGCTCGCCCCGCGGGCCGGCCACGACATCGGTTACATCGCCCTCACCGGCACCCTCTCCATGATCGGCAAGGCCGACGAGCCGCCCGTCGTCCCCGCCAACCTCGTGGGCGACTACGCGGGCGGCTCGCTCTACCTCGTCATCGGTGTGCTCGCGGCCCTTCAGCACGCCCGCAGCGAGGGCGGCGGTGGGCAGGTCGTCGACGCGGCCATCGTCGACGGCGCGGCGCACCTCGCCACGATGATCCACGGCATGATGGCGGCCGGCGGCTGGCAGGACCGGCGCGGCGCCAACCTGCTCGACGGCGGCTGTCCCTTCTACGGCAGCTACGAGACGGCCGACGGCGCGTACATGGCCGTCGGCGCGCTGGAGCAGCAGTTCTACGACCAGTTCGTCGAGCTGCTCGGGATCAAGGACGAGATCCCGGCCCGCAAGGACTTCGCCCGCTGGGACGAGCTGCGCGACGCGGTCGCAGCCAGGTTCAGGACACGTACCCGCGCCGAGTGGACCGCCCTCTTCGAGGGGTCCGACGCCTGCGTCGCACCCGTGCTCTCGCTGCGCGAAGCCCCCGCCCATCCGCACCTCGCCGCAAGGGAGACTTTCGTCGACCACGGAGGCATCGTCCAGCCCGCGCCCGCACCCCGTTTCTCCGCCACCCCGGCCGCCGTGACCCGGCCGCCGGCCCTGCCCGGCGCGGACACCGCGGACGTCGCCCGCGACTGGGACGTGCGCAGCATCCAGCCCCACGTGCCCCACGAGTCCCGGGAGAACCGATGAAGCGCCGCATCTTCACAGCCGAGCACGAGGCGTTCCGCGAGAGCGTCCGCACCTTCCTCACCAAGGAGGTGCTGCCCCACTACGAGCAGTGGGAGAAGGACGGCATCGTCAGCCGCGACGCCTGGCTCGCCGCAGGCCGTCAGGGCCTGCTCGGCCTCGCCGTGCCGGAGGAGTACGGAGGCGGCGGCAACGCCGACTTCCGCTACGCCGCCGTGCTCCACGAGGAGTTCACCCGCGCGGGCGCGGCCGGTCTCGCCATCGGCCTGCACAACGACATCATCGGCCCGTATCTCACCTCGCTCGCCACCGACGAGCAGAAGCGGCGCTGGCTGCCGGGCTTCTGCAGCGGCGAGACCATCACCGCCATCGCGATGACCGAGCCGGGCGCCGGCTCCGACCTCCAGGGCATACGTACCACCGCCGAGGACCGGGGCGACCACTGGATCCTCAACGGCTCCAAGACCTTCATCTCCAACGGCATCCTCGCCGACCTGGTGATCGTCGTCGCGAAGACGTCACCCGAGGGAGGAGCGCACGGCCTGTCCCTCCTCGTCGTCGAGCGGGGCATGGAGGGATTCGAACGCGGCCGTAACCTGGAGAAGATCGGCCAGAAGTCCCAGGACACCGCGGAGCTGTTCTTCAAGGACGTCCGCGTGCCCAAGGCCAACCTCCTGGGCGAGCTGAACGGCGCCTTCATCCACCTCATGACCAACCTCGCGCAGGAGCGCATGGCGATCGCCGTCTCCGGGATCGCCGCCGCCGAGCACCTGCTGGAGATCACCACCCAGTACGTCAAGGAGCGTGAGGCCTTCGGACGGCCGCTCGCGAAGCTCCAGCACATCCGCTTCGAGATCGCGGAGCTCGCCACCGAGTGCGCCGTCACCCGCGCCTTTCTCGACCGCTGCATCGAAGACCACGCGAACGGCGAACTCGACGCCGTACACGCCTCGATGGCCAAGTGGTGGGCGACCGAGCTGCAGAAGCGCGCGGCGGACCGCTGCCTGCAACTGCACGGCGGATACGGCTACATGAGCGAGTACCCCGTCGCCAGGGCCTTCACGGACGGCCGCATCCAAACGATCTACGGCGGCACGACGGAGATCATGAAGGAGATCATCGGCCGCTCCCTGCTCGGCTGACCCCACCCACACCGTCCCGCACGGCACACCCTCATGAAAGGCTCCAGACAGTGAGCACCGAAGCTTACGTGTACGACGCGATCCGCACCCCGCGCGGGCGCGGGAAGGCCAACGGCGCCCTGCACGGCACCAAGCCGATCGACCTCGTCGTCGGACTGATCCACGAGACCCGGGCCCGTTTCCCCGGCCTCGACCCCGCCGCGATCGACGACATCGTGCTCGGCGTCGTCGGCCCCGTCGGCGACCAGGGCTCCGACATCGCCCGGATCGCCGCCATCGCGGCCGGGCTGCCCGACACCGTCGCCGGCGTCCAGGAGAACCGCTTCTGCGCCTCGGGTCTCGAGGCGGTCAACATGGCTGCCATGAAGGTCCGTTCCGGCTGGGAGGACCTGGTCCTCGCCGGCGGTGTGGAGTCGATGTCCCGGGTGCCGATGGCCTCGGACGGCGGCGCCTGGTTCGCCGACCCGATGACCAACTTCGACACCAACTTCGTCCCGCAGGGCATCGGCGCCGACCTGATCGCCACCCTCGGCGGCTGGTCGCGCCGTGACGTCGACGAGTACGCGGCGATGTCGCAGGAGCGGGCCGCCGCCGCATGGAAGGACGGCCGCTTCGACCGCTCGGTCGTCCCAGTCCGCGACCGCAACGGCCTGGTCGTCCTCGACCACGACGAGCACATGCGGCCCGGCACCACCGCCGACTCCCTCGCCGCCCTCAAGCCCTCCTTCGCGGGCATCGGCGAACTCGGCGGATTCGACGCCGTCGCACTGCAGAAGTACCACTGGGTCGAGAAGATCGACCACGTCCACCACGCGGGCAACTCCTCCGGCATCGTCGACGGCGCGGCCCTCGTCGCCATCGGCTCCAAGGAGGTCGGCGAGCGCCAGGGCCTGACCCCGCGCGCCCGGATCGTCTCCGCCGCCGTCTCCGGCTCCGAGCCGACCATCATGCTCACCGGCCCCGCGCCCGCCACCCGCAAGGCACTCGCCAGGGCCGGGCTGACCATCGACGACATCGATCTCGTCGAGATCAACGAGGCTTTCGCCGGCGTCGTCCTGCGCTTCGCCCAGGACATGGGCCTGTCCCTCGACAAGGTCAACGTCAACGGCGGCGCGATCGCCCTGGGCCACCCGCTCGGTGCGACCGGAGCGATGATCCTCGGCACCCTCATCGACGAACTGGAGCGCCAGGACAAGCGGTACGGCCTCGCCACCCTGTGCGTGGGCGGCGGCATGGGCATCGCCACCGTCGTCGAGCGTCTCTGATCCCCGTCCTCTTCCGCCTTACGGAGCACCCACCACCATGAGCGAGCCCACCACCATCCGCTGGGAACAGGACGAGACCGGCGTCGTCACCCTCGTCCTCGACGACCCGAACCAGTCCGCCAACACGATGAACCAGGCCTTCAAGGCCTCGATCGCGGCCGTCGCCGACCGGGTGGAGGCCGAGCAGGACTCCATCCGCGGCATCATCTTCACCTCCGCGAAGAAGACCTTCTTCGCCGGCGGCGACCTCAAGGAGATGATCCAGGCAGGGCCCGACGACGCGCAGTTCGTCTTCGACGCGGGCATGGGCATCAAGCATGCCCTGCGCCGTATCGAGACCATCGGCAAGCCCGTCGTCGCCGCCGTCAACGGCGCCGCCCTCGGCGGCGGTTACGAGATCGCCCTGGCCTGCCACCACCGCATCGCGCTCGACGCGCCCGGCTCCAAGATCGGCCTGCCCGAGGTCACCCTCGGCCTGCTCCCGGCCGGCGGCGGCGTCACCCGCACCGTACGGCTCATGGGCATCGCCGACGCCCTGCTGAAGGTGCTGCTGCAGGGCACGCAGTACAGCCCGGCGCGGGCGCTGGAGAACGGCCTGATCCACGAAGTCGCCGCGACGAAGGACGAGATGCTCGCGAAGGCCCGCGCCTTCATCGACGCCAACCCCGAATCGCAGCAGCCCTGGGACGTCAAGGGCTACAAGATTCCCGGCGGTACCCCGTCCAACCCGAAGTTCGCCGCCAACCTTCCCGCGTTCCCCGCCAGCCTGCGCAAGCAGACCGCCGGCGCGCCCTACCCGGCGCCGCGCAACATCCTCGCCGCGGCCGTCGAGGGCTCACAGGTCGACTTCGAGACCGCGCAGGTCATCGAGGCCCGCTACTTCACCGAGCTGGTCACCGGCGCGATCGCCAAGAACATGATGCAGGCCTTCTTCTTCGACCTGCAGGCCGTCAACGCCGGCCGCAGCCGCCCGGAAGGCAGCGAGCCGCGCCCCGTGCGCAAGGTCGCCGTCCTCGGCGCCGGCATGATGGGTGCCGGCATCGCCTACTCCTGCGCCCGCGCCGGGATCGACGTCGTCCTCAAGGACGTCACCGCCGAAGCCGCGGCCAAGGGCAAGGGCTATTCGGAGAAGCTGTGCGCCAAGGCGGTGTCCCGGGGCCGCACCACCCAGGAGAAGGCCGACGCGCTGCTGGACAGGATCACGCCGACCTCGGACGCCGCCGACCTCGCCGGCTGCGACGCCGTGATCGAGGCGGTTTTCGAGGACACCGCGCTCAAGCACAAGGTCTTTCAGGAGATCCAGGACGTCGTCGAGCCCGACGCACTCCTGTGCTCCAACACCTCCACGCTCCCCATCACCGTCCTCGCCGAAGGCGTCTCGCGGCCGGACGACTTCGTCGGGCTGCACTTCTTCTCGCCCGTCGACAAGATGCCGCTGGTCGAGATCATCAAGGGCGAGCGCACCGGCGACAGGGCGCTGGCCCGCGCCTTCGACCTGGTCCGGCAGATCAACAAGACGCCGATCGTCGTCAACGACTCCCGCGGCTTCTTCACCTCCCGGGTCATCGGCCAGTTCATCAACGAGGGCGTGGCGATGGTCGGCGAGGGCGTCGACCCCGTCTCCGTCGAACAGGCGGCCGCGCAGGCCGGCTACCCGGCGAAGGTGCTCTCCCTGATGGACGAGCTGACCCTCACCCTGCCGCGCAAGATCCGCAACGAGACCAGGCGGGCGGTCGAGGAGGCGGGCGGCACCTGGACCGGCCACCCCGCGGACGCGGTGATCGACCGGATGGTCGACGAGTTCGGCCGCCCCGGCCGCAGCGGCGGCGCGGGCTTCTACGACTACGACGAGGACGGCAAGCGCGCCGGACTGTGGCCGGGGCTGCGCGAGCACTTCACCCGCGCCGACGCCGAGGTGCCCTTCGAAGACATGAAGGAGCGGATGCTCTTCTCCGAGGCGCTGGACACCGTCCGCTGCCTCGAGGAGGAGGTCCTCACCTCGGTCGCCGACGCCAACATCGGCTCCATCATGGGCATCGGCTTCCCGGCCTGGACGGGCGGAGCCCTCCAGTACATCAACGGCTACGAGGGTGGCCTGCCCGGCTTCGTGGCCCGCGCCCGTGAACTGGCCGCGCGTTACGGCGAGCGCTTCCAGCCGCCCGCGCTGCTCGTCGAGAAGGCGGACCGCGGCGAGGTCTTCACCGACGCCTGACCGTCACGACGGCGGCAGTCACCGGCCACGCCGGTAGCTGCCGCCGTCCTTCGTCCGGGTCAGCAGGCCCGCCACCACCAGATAGCGGCGCAGCGCCGCGCAGTCGTCGTGCACGGTGCGCAGCGCGTCGTTGACCTCGCGCTCGGTGTAGTCGCGGTCGCCGTCGAAGAGCGTTCCGGCGAGGTGCACGAGCAGCTGCTCACGACGGGCCGGCCTGCGGGGGATCGCGGTCAGCCGCCCCTGGGAGAAGAGGGCGTGGACGCCGCGCGCGGAGCTGGTTCCTTGATCGGACATGGCTGGAACCCTCGCGCACGACCACGGCCCGGGCAACGCATTTACGTCCGCCGGCGCTCCGAGGACCCTCCCCACTCGCCCCACTCGCCCGCAGACCGCCGATCACCCTTCCTCGTCCGTGAACGCCGCCCGGAGCTCCTCCCGCAGCGACCGCTGGAACGCCGTCACCAGGGCCTGGATCACCATCGGCTGCATATGGGCGGAGAGCGACTTCATGGCCGCCACGTGGTCGGGGTCCGACTCGCGCTCACGGTAGGGACCCCAGACCTCGTCACGGAACAGCCGGCTCAGGTCCTCGGCCGCGGCCCGCGCATGCTCCAGCAGCACCGTGCGGGACGCCAGGATCGTCTCGTGCGCGATCGGCACGTCCAGGAGCTCCACGCCGAGCCGCAGCAGCCCGCCGTCCAGCCGGAACGCGTCAGCGCCGGCCCGGTCCAGGACCCCCATCGCGGCCAGCCGGTCGACGTCCTTGTCCGACAGCGCCCGCCCGGCCCGGCGCTCCAGCTCCTCGCGAGTGACCTCCTCCGCGGACTCCGGCGCCCACGAGGCGACCAGGGCGCGGTGGATGGCGAGGTCCTGTGCGCTCAAGTCGGGCGGCAGCTGCTCCAGATAGCGTTCGATCGCGGCGAGCGTCATGCCCTGGTGCTGGAGCTCCTCGATCAGGGCCAGCCGGGAGAGATGGTCGTGACCGTAGTGACCGACCCTGCGGGGCCCGATCACGGGCGGAGGCAGCAGTCCACGCGTGCTGTAGAACCGGATGGTGCGCACGGTGACCCCGGCGCGCGCGGCCAGCTCGTCGACGGTGAGCCGCGGCTCCTCTGTTCCGGTCGCCATGACGCTCCTTCTGCTGAAACCGCACCGATGAAACAGTATTGCTGTCTCACCAATGTTGTGAAAGCCGTGGGGGACATCCGGCGGGCGTTGTCAGTGGTGGATCGTACGGTTGCTCCGTGTCCGAGATCAGATATGTCCGGGGGGACGCCACCACGCCGCAGGGCAAAGGCGTCAAGGTGATCGCCCATGTCTGCAATGATCTGGGTGGCTGGGGGAAGGGGTTCGTGCTCGCTCTTTCCCGCCGCCGGCCCGAGCCGGAGGCGGCGTACCGCCGTTGGTACCGGGAGCGCGAGGGCAACGACTTCGCGCTGGGCGCGGTGCAGTTCGTGCAGGTCGGCCCGTATCTGTGGGTGGCCAACATGGTCGGCCAGCGCGGGATGCGGACCGGGAGCAACGGTGTCCCCGTGCGTTACGAGGCCATCGACAAGGCCTTGGTCGCCGTCGCGGACAAGGCGCTGGAGCTCGGCGCCACCGTTCACATGCCGCGCATCGGCTGCGGTCTAGCAGGCGGCAAGTGGCCGCGGATGGAACCGCTGATATCCGAGCGCCTGACGGCTCGCGGCGTCGCGGTCACGGTCTACGACCACGGCGACTGACTCCGCGGCCACCTCCCTGGCCCTACGGCCGGCCCGGCCCCGCACGCCGAAGGCGTGCCCACCGCCGTGGGCACGCCTTCAGGTGGTACGCGAGTGTCAGTAGACGGCGACGCCGAATGCGCCGAGTGCCTCACTGACCGGCTGGTGGAGCGCCGATCCGCCGGCGCCCCTGCAGCCTGCGCTGCCCGAGTGGATGCCCAGGGCTGTCGTGCCGGCGAAGTGGGCGCCGCCGCTGTCGCCGCCCGCGGAGCAGGCGGTGGTGCGGACCAGGTCGTGCACCGGCCCGTCGCCGTAGTTCACCGTGACGTTGACGGCGGTCACCGTGCCGCTGGTGAGTTTGGTGGTGGAGCCGCTCTTGTGGATCGACTGGCCGACGATCGCGTCGGCCGCAGATGTGATGTCCTGGTGGTCGCCGTTGTAGAGGTTGACGTTGCCCGCCGGCAGCGACCCGTCGGTGTAGCGGACGAGACCGTAGTCGTTGGCCGGGAAGCTGGTGCCCTCCCGTGTGCCGATCGAGGGGCCTCCCGAGGTGGCGGACCAGTTGCTGGCGGCATCGGTGCAGTGCCCGGCGGTCAGGAAGTACCGGTCGGCGCCCCTGGACACGTTGAAGGCGGTGGAGCAGCGGTAGCCGCCGCCGTAGATCGCTTCGCCGCCCGCCATCTCCTTCCTGAACGCGCCGTCGATCTGCTTGATGCGGACGGCGTCGCCGAGTGTCGCGGCGACGCTCCTCAGCTTCGTCATCGAGGCCGCGGACACGGTGCTGTCGGCCTCGATCACGACCTGGTTCGTCGAGGGGTCCAGGCCCCAGGAGGTCCCTGTGATCCTCGCCCTGGATTCCAGGGTGTCCACAGCGGCCTGCAGTTGGGCCATGGTGCGGGTGACGAGCTCGGCTCGGGCACCGGTGGCCCGTACCTCCTCGGCGGCTTCCGCGTCGGTGACGGTGACGACGAGTTCACCGCTCTCCGCGTCGAGGTACGAGCCGGCGCTGCGGTCGCCGAGGTCGCGGGCGAGCGAGGTGTGCAGGGAGTACTGGGCGGGCGATGCGGCGACGCCCGGGCTCGGATTCTCGGCGGCGCCGGCCGTTGCGGAGCCGAGTCCGACGGCGGCCAGGGCCAGCAGGGCGGGAAGGCAGATGCGCGCGCGGAGCGTGCGTCTCATGGGGGGCTTCTCCTTCGTACGAGTCCGTGTGGGGGTGCCTGACGGCATGTGGACTGGACCAGTCCGGAGTTGCGGACCCACTGTGGCATGGCCCTGACATGGACACCAGGCCGCCGTCGGCGGCTTGCGCCTACTGGCCGGAGGCAACCACCGGATAGTGGTCGGACAGATTGGTGTACGTGTAGGTGGTGCCCCAACTGGAGACCGACCAGGGTGCGCTCTGCTCCTTGATCACCTCATTGGTCCAGCCGGCAGGCCTGGCGTGCCCCGCACGGTGCAGTACGTGGTCCAGATCCTCGCGGGCGTCGTCGGGGTAGCGCTCGGCCGCGATCGAGTTGTCCTCTGTGTCGAAGGAGTACGGGTGGCCGGTCCGGGCGTCGGCTCCCACCAGACCCCCGTCGGCGAGCATCGAGGCGTACTCGGGTGTGCGCGAGTCCACGTTGAAGTCGCCCGCCACGACGACCTGCTCGGAGGCCGGGATCTTCTTGCCGTCCAGGAAGGCGTCCATCGCACGGAACTGACGGCTGCGCATCTCCGCGGCCTCACCCGCGTCGCAGCCGGGGTCGGTGGACTGCGCGTGGGTGCCGACGACGTGTACCTTCGTGCCGTTCACGTCGAGCACCGCGTAGACGAAGCCCTTGTTCGACCACCAGTCCGCGCCGCACGCGTCCTTGTAGACGTACTGCTCCTTGCGGACGATCGGCCACTTGCTGAGGACGGTCACCCCGCCGTCCTCGGGTGTGGTGGCCGAGTACGAGCCGCTCGTCGCGTCCCAGCCGTCCTTGCTCCGGCCCATCACCGGCGTGCGGTGCGGATACTGCCCGGCGGCGTTGCGCATCAGCGCTTCCGAGGAGGAGTTGTCGAAGGCCTCCTGGAGCACGACGACGTCGTTGCCCCGGAAGAACGGGGCCGCGGGGATGGCGGCGGCGCGGTGGTCCTGGCCCCAGTTGGGGTAAAGCGTCTTGCTGAACAGGAACGCGTTGTACGTGAGGACCTTCAGGCGCGGCGTCTCCGCGCTCGGCGCGGCGGCGGCGGACGGCGCGGCACCGGCGAGCGCGGTGGCGGCGAGTACGGCCGACAGCGCGGCGGAAACGGCGGCGGTGGGAACACGGCGGAGCTCGGAATGCGGCACAGGATCTCCCGTTGCAGGGTGGGGGGTTCCACCGGTCGACGGACCGGCGCCGCACATCAAATCAGCCGTAGTTACCTGCTGGTAATGGGTAGGTGCCCGGATTCTTTACGCCACGCCACGATCAGGGGCGGATCCCGTCGCAGGCGATCGGAAGATGCCGTGGCCCGCGCAGCACGGCGTTCTGCCGGTACGGGGGCGGGTCCTCCAGCAGACGTGGGTTCTCCAGCCTGCGGGCCAGTTCCGACAGGGCGAACTGGGCCTCCAGCCGGGCGAGCGGAGCGCCGAAGCAGCTGTGGATGCCGCTGCCCAGCCCGAGGTGCTGGATGTCCTTTCGGTCCGGGTCGAAGCGGTTCGGGTCATCGAAGCGCTGCGGGTCGCGGTTGCCGGACGCCAGAACCAGCCAGAGGGAGGCGCCCTTGGGGATGGTGACGCCGCGGACCTCGATGTCGGCGAGGGGCGTGCGCTGCGGCAGCAGCTGCACCGGCGGCTCGAAGCGCAGCAGCTCCTCGACGATGGGCACGACCAGCCGCGGATCCGCACGGAGGCGCTGGAGAACGTCGGGGTTGCGCAGCAGGGTGAGCATTCCGTTGGTGACGAGGTTGACGGTGGTCTCATGGCCCGCGATCAGCAACAGCGCCGCTGTGCTGAGCAGTTCCATCGTGGTCATCGTGCCGTCCTCGCTCTTGAGCGTGGCCAGCTCGGAGAGCATGTCGTCTCCGGGGTTCTTGCGGCGCTCCTCGATCAGGCCGGCCAGATACATGCCCAACTGCATCCGGGCGTCGTTCGAGATCTTGCCCCGCTCGGTGGGGTCCGCGCTCGGGTCGGGGTCCAGGCTCGCGGCGATCGTGTCCGCCCAGGCATGGAAGCGCGCCTCGTCCTCGCGCGGCACCCCGAGCAGCCGGCAGATCACCGTCACCGGGAAGGGATACGAGAACTGGTCCACCAGGTCGAACCGGTCGGTGTCGCCGATACCGTCGATGAGGCCGGAGACGATGCCGTGGAGCTCGTCGCGCATCCCGTCGACCCGGTGCGGCGAATGCGGCGGGCCGAAGGGCCGGTTGGTCATGCGCCGCAGCCGGTCGTGTTCCGGCGGGTCGAGCCGCAGGAAGCTCGGCGGCAGGGCGCTCTCCTCCTCCTGGGCCGACTCCGCCAGCGGGTCGTGGGTGGTCGAGGCGAGATTGTGGGCGTCCGAGCTGAGCCGGGGATCGTGCAGGAGGCTGCGGATCTCGTAGTAGGTGCTGACGACGTACGCCCCGTCCTCTTCGTGAAGGACCGGCGTCTTCCGCAGCTCCTCGTAAATCGGATACGGATCGGCGCGGTTGGCGTAGTCCAGGATCTGGTGCAGCAGCGATTGCGTCATGGCGGTTCCTCGTGTCCGTGCGGGTCAGTGCGCGGGGGTGAACGTCATCCGGCGGTCGGCCGGCGAATATCCGCTGACGGTTACAGTCGGGCCGTGGGTGGGGATCGACGGGTCGGGGAAGTCCGCGTCCATCGGGCGCTGTCCGTCCGGGTGCCGGTCGACCGTCGCGAACGACGGCGGGAACGGCGCCGTGGTCTCGATGAGCTCCTGGTAGAACTGCAGCCACCGGGCCTGGTCGAAGGCGACCGCGCCGATGACGCGCCCCTGGTAGCCGTAGACACCGATGAACCTGTGACTCTCGAGCGTGCCCTGCGAGACCAGGATCTCCGTCCCCAGCGACGGCACTCCGACCGACTTGATGTTGACGCCGAACTGCGAGGACCAGAAGGCCGGCACCCACATGTGGGGGAGCCGGTCGGAGCTCTCGCTGAGCATGTTGTGCGCCGCGATCCCGGCCTGCGAGACGGCGTTGCCCCAATGCTCCAGGGACAGGAACTGGTAGCCGAACAAGGGGTGCGGGGAACGGGCGACGTCACCGGCCACATAGATGTCGTCGGTCACGATTCCGCGGATGTCGAAGGCGCGGCAGCCCGCGTCGCAGGCGATGCCGCGGGGGCCGGCGCCGAGCCCGGACCCGGCGAGCCATTCCGTGTTGCGGGTGGCGCCGAGCGATACGACCACCACGTCGGTCTCCACGGTGGAGCCGTCGGACAGATGCGCGGCCCGTACCCGCCCGGACGTGTCGCCCTCGAGGGCGGTCACCATCACCCCGGTGCGCAGGTCCACGCCGTGCTCGCGCTGGAGTTCGGCGGCGACCGCGCCGACGACCCCGCCGAGCGCGCCGACCAGGGGCGCCGCGCCGCGCTCCGCGACCGTGACGGGCAGGCCGCGTTCACGGCAGGCGGAGGCGATCTCCGAGCCGGTGAACCCGGCGCCGATGACAAAGACCCGCTTGGGACCCTCGGCGAGCCGCCGTTCGAGCGCTGCGCCGTCGTCGCGGGTCCGCAGCACGAAGACGCCGTCGAGTTCCGCCTCGTCCTCGCGCGGCCACGGCCGCGCCCGCACCCCGGTGGCGATCAGCAGCCGGTCGTAAGGCACCTCGTCGCCGTCGGCCAGCCGCACCCGCCGGGCGGCCATGTCGAGGCCGGTGGCCGGGACGCCGAGCCGCCAGGTCGCGTCGAGAGCCCGGCACCTGGGCAGCGCGGTGCGGTCGGCGGCGGCCCGGCCCAGCAGCACCTGCTTGGACAGCGGGGGCCGGTCGTACGGCTCGTAGGGCTCGTCGCCGATCATCGTCAGCGAACCGGCGAAGCCCCCTTCGCGCAAGGTCTCCGCTGCCCGCAGGCCCGCCAGGGAGGCGCCGACGACGACGATGCGGCCCTCGCGCTTGAGCCGTTCCAGGGCTCCGTCACCGTCCATCGGACACCGCCTCCGCCTGTGTGTCGACCGCGTCGACGAGGATCGCCTGGACTGGGCAGGCCGCGGCGGCCTGCGCGAGGTTGTCGCGCTGCGCCTCGTCGGCCTCCGGGTTGTACAGCAGCCCCTCCTCGCCGTGCATCGTGAAGATTTCTGGAGCCAGGAACGCGCACTGCGCGTACCCCTGACAGCGGTTCAGGTCGACGACTAGCCTTACCAAGGGATCGGTCCTCTCCAATGGCGCGGTCACCCCCACGCCACCACCCTCGGTGGCGCGCTGGGAAACGGCGACGGCTGGAAGCCGTTGGAGTGAGCGCTGCGGGCGGCTCAGGCCAGGGCGGCGGGCCGGGATGCGGCGGGCCGCCGGCGCAGCAGGATGTACAGACTGACGACCAGCGCCCAGGCCGGGAAGACCAGTTCCAACCAGGGCAGATCCGCCCCCATCACGAGCAGCGTCAGCCCGGCCAGGTAGCCGAGGATCACAAGCGGGCGTGGAAAGACGCCGAGCCGGCGGCCGATGGCCGAGGTCGTGAAGATGAACACCGCCGCCATCCGCATCGCATACGTGGTCAGCAGGGTGTAGGCGAAGAAGCGGCCGAAGGGCGAGTGCTGCTGACTCTCGTCGAGCACGGTCCCCGCCGCCGCGGCGCTGGCGAACAGTGTGGCGACGAAGACCAGGCCGCTGCCCAGGAACACGGTGGAGATGAACTGGTCCTCCGCCTCACCGGCCTGATCGCGCAGGGCGCCCATGAACCACAGGAAGGCGATGCCGGCGAACGGGAGCAGGTCCAGCGCCGTCTGCACGGCGTGCCGCTGCCCGGCGTCGACGGAGACCTCGTCTCCGTCGGCCCCGCCGGGCAGCGCGAGCCGCACCAGGACGATCGCCGCTGCCAGCAGGATCGCGAACACGACCCCCGCGATTCCGGCGGCCCGGGGTGTCCCGAGGCGCTCGTGCTTCTGCTCCATGATCCCTCGCTTCTGTCTGCGCTCTTTCGTACAGACAGCAGCGATCCGGGAACTCGCGCCACCGGAGCGGCTCGGGAGGACGACCGCCATGCGCCGTACAGGTCATGGAGGGGCGGGCCGGCGGGTCCGTCAGGACAGCTGGAGTTTGAAACCGACGTGCGAGCCGACGAAGCCGAGACTGAAGCCGGTGTGGCGCGAGTGCCGCGAGGAACGACTGAGGCCGGTAAGGCGCAAGTGCCCCAGGTCGCATACTGGGGGGTGACGGACCGACCCGCCGCACGCAGGGAGAACACTGATGACCAGGGCAGGCGCGGCCGAGCCCTTGCCGCCACCGCCCGGCGGCGTGCTGTGGAGCCTCGCCGGTGACATCCGCGCCCTGCTGATGCTCCCCGCCGCCCTCACCCTGCAGGTCGCGCACCCGGCCGTCGGGGCCGGCGTCGACGAGCACTCCGTCTTCCGCACCGACCCCTGGGGACGCGGCGAGCGCTCCCTGCGCTCGCTCCAGCTGTGGATCTACGGCGGCGAGGCTGCGGCCGAGGAGGGCCGCAGGCTCCGCCAGCTGCACCGCACCATCCAGGGCACCGACGCCCACGGCCGCCGCTACCACGCCCTCGACCCCGCCTACTACTCGTGGGTGCACGCCACCGGATTCCCGGTCTACCGGCACGCGGCCCGCTATCTGGTGCGCGAACTCACCGAGGCCGAGGAGCGACAGCTGTACGCGGAGTGGCTCCAGGTCGGCCGGATCCTCGGCATCCACGACCGGGACATGCCGCAGACGATCGAGGAGTTCTGGCCGTACTACCGCAAGGTGCTCGCCGACGAACTCGAGGCGACCGTCGTCGTGAGGGAACTGGTGGCCGTGGACCAGCCGGTGCCGCCGCCGGACCGGGGCCCTCTGCCGCTCCGGCTGACGCTGCGCGCCTTGTGGCCCCTGCTGCTTCCGCCACTCGCCCGCTTCCGCCGGTTCATGACCATCGGGCTGATGCCGCCGGACGCCCGCGAGGCCATCGGCCTGCCGTGGACCGACCGGCAGGAGCGCAGCCTGCGGCGCTTCGCCCGGGTCGTACGAGCGGTGGTGCCCGTACTCCCCGAGCGGCTGCGCTACCTCCCGCCGGCCCGTGAAGCGCGGGCCAGGGTCAGGTCAGACCACCGCGCGCGATGACCTCCGCATACCAGTGGGCGCTGTCCTTGAAGGTGCGGCGCTGCGTCGCGAAGTCCACGTGCACGATGCCGAACCGCTTGCTGTAGCCGTACGCCCACTCGAAATTGTCCAGCAGCGACCACAGGAAGTAGCCCCGCACATCCGCGCCGTCCGCGATCGCCCGGTGCACCGCCGACAGATGGGCGTGCAGATACGCCACCCGCTCGGGGTCCTTCACCTCGCCGGACGGGTCGGCGTAGTCGTCGTACGCCGCCCCGTTCTCGGTGATCACCAGGGGGACGCCCGGCAGGTCGTCGCGCAGCCGGATCAGCAGTTCGTGCAGCCCGTCGGCGTCGACCGGCCAGTCCATCGCGGTTCGCGGACCGGGGGCGGGCAGGAACCGCACATGCTGCTCTGCGCCCGCCCACGGCGACGGGGACTCGGAGGAGCCCTCGGCGACGACGGTGGGGGAGTAGTAGTTGATGCCCAGCGAGTCGATCGGCGTGGACGCCACCGCCAGGTCGCCGTCCAGCACGAACGACCAGTCGGTGACCTGTGCCGTGTCCCGCAGCAGATCCTCCGGAAGCCGGCCGTGGAAGACGGGGTCGAGGAAGATGCGGTTGCCGACGGCGTCGATGCGACGGGCCGCATCCAGGTCGGCCGGCGAGTCCGAGTGGGCCCGCACCGCATGGAGGTTGAGCGTCAGCGAGACCTCCGCGGACGGCGGCAGCACGGCGCGCAGCACCTGCGTCGCCCAGCCGTGCGCCAGGTTGAAGTGGTGCGCCGCACGCAGTGACGCGAGGGGGTCGGTGCGGCCGGGCGCGTGCACCCCGTTCCCGTAGCCGAGAAACGCGGCGCACCACGGCTCGTTGAGCGTCGTCCAGGTCGCCACCCGGTCGCCGAGCGCCTCGGCCACGAGGCCCGCGTACTCGCCGAACCGCTGCGCGGTCTCCCGTTGCGGCCAGCCGCCGATGTCCTCGAGCTCCTGCGGCAGATCCCAGTGGTAGAGCGTCGCGACCGGCCGGATACCGGCGTCCCGCAGCTCGTCGACCAGCCTGCGGTAGAAGTCGAGACCCTTCTGCACGGCGGGCCCGCGTCCGGTCGGCTGCACCCGTGGCCAGGAGACCGAGAACCGGTAGTCGGTGACGCCGAGCCGGCGCAGGAGGCCGACGTCCTCGCGCATCCGGTGGTAGTGGTCCGCGGCGATGTCGCCGGTGTCGCCGTTGCGGACCTTGCCCGGGGCGCGGCTGAAGGTGTCCCAGATGGACGGGGTACGGCCGTCCTCGGCGGCGGCGCCCTCGATCTGGTAGGCGGCGGTGGCGGTGCCCCAACGGAATCCGGCGGGGAACCGGAGCGTCGTTGTGGTGTCGGGCCGTGCGTCGAGCGCGGTCATGAGGTGGAACTCCAAGGGGTGAGACGTCTGAGCGGAGAGAGAGGTGAAGGGGCGTCCGCCGGACACCCCTAGGGCGTGTTTCGGAAGTCCCGCCTGGCCCACGACGCCTGGCACACACACTCGCTGCGTTGTCGGAGTCATCCAGGTACGTTCAGTACGAGGATGATCCTCCGCCTTGCGATTGCACGCACCAGACGCCGCGGGCCCCGCCCTGCGGGCGGACGACGCTACTTTCGAAACACGCCCTAGCCCTTGACCGCGCCCTGCATGATGCCGCCGACGATCTGCCGGCCGAGCAGGCCGAAGACCAGCAGCACCGGGAGCGTGCCCAGCAGGGTGCCCGCCATGATCACGGACTGGTCGTGGACGTAACCGCCGCCGAGCTGGCGCAGCGCCACCTGGACGGTCGGCTCCTGCGAGGAGAGCGCGACGATCGGCCAGAAGAAGTCGTTCCAGGCGGCCATGAACGTGAGCATGCCGAGCACGGCCATCCCGGGCCGGGCGATGGGCACCACGATCGACCAGAAGATCCGGGCGGTGGAGGCACCGTCGACACGGGCGGCCTCGATCAGCTCGTCGGGCAGCGACTGCACCAGATACTGGCGCATGAAGAAGACGCCGAAGGCGGACACCAGCCCGGGCAGGATCACGGCCTGCAGCTGATTCACCCACTGCAGCTCGGCGATCAGCATGAAGAGCGGGATGACCCCGAGCTGCGGCGGGATCATCATCGTGCCGACCGTGACGGCCAGCAGCGCGCCACGTCCGCGGAAGCTCAGCTTGGCGAAGGCGAAACCGGCGAGCGTGCAGCACAGGACGGTGCCGACGGTGATGGACCCGGAGACGATGAAGGAGTTGACCAACGCCTTGCCGATGTCCGCCTCCTCCACCACCGCCTCGAAGTTGCGGATCAGGTTGGGGCCGGGCAGCAGCGTCGGCGGGACCTTCGCCAGATCGGCGTTGGAACGGCTGGCGGCGACGATCGTCCAGTAGAACGGGAACGCCGAGACGAGCACCGCGACGATCAGGATGGCGTAGGCGAGCTTGCCGCCCTGCATGGTGCGGCCGGCGCCGGACCTCCCGCGACGGCGCTTCGGTGCCGACCGGTCCGCGGTGGCCGGCTGCTGTTTCGTCGGCGGTGCGGCGAGCGCGGTCATCGCCCGGCCTCCTTGCGGGAACGGCGGCGCGCGATCAGGGCGTTGACCCCGACCAGCACCAGGATCAGCAGGAACATCACCCAGGCGATGGCGGCGGCACGCCCCAGGTGGAAGAAGCCCCAGCCCTGCTCGTACATGTAGAGCCCGAGGGTCTGGTACTGGTGCGAGATGCCGCCGGAGATGGAGCCCTCGAAGAGCAGCGGCTCACCGAAGAGCTGGGTGGCGCCGATCGTGGACACGACCACGGTGAACAGGATCGTGGGGCGCAGGCCGGGCAGCGTCACATGGAAGAACTGCCGCCACCGGGACGCGCCGTCCATCTCCGCCGCCTCGTACAGCTCGCTCGGGATGGACTGCATGCCCGCCAGATAGATCAGTGCGTTGTAGCCGGTCCAGCGCCAGATGACGATGGTCGACACGGCGATCTGCGAGGCGACGGTCCCGGTCTGCCAGTCCACCGGACCGAAACCGATCAGCTCCAGAAGGTAGTTGATGAGTCCGAAGTCGCGGCCGAAGAGCTGGGCGAAGACGAGTGTGGCGGCCGCGACGGACGTGGCGTAGGGCAGCAGCATTGCGGTACGCAGGAAAGTGCGGCCGCGCAGCCGGTAGTTGAGCAGATGCGCCAGCGCCAGTGCCATCACCAGCTGCGGCACGGTGGACAGCGCCCCGATGGTGAACGTGTTGCGCAGCGCGGTCCAGAAGAACTCGTCCTCCAGCAGCGCGGTGTAGTTGCCGAGCCCCCGCCATTCCATGTGGCCCGGGGTCTGCAGCTCGACCCGGTAGAGCGAGACGAACGCCGTGTAGATCAGCGGGAAGAGCCCGAAGGCGGCGAACAGCGTGAAGAACGGGGCGACGTAGGCGTACGGCGAGAGCTTGCGCCAGGCGCGCCGCACGGCCGGCGGCCGCGGTGGCGAGACCGCCTTCGCGGGGGCGGTGAGGGTCACGATGCGGCCCTTCGAGGAGTCGTTACGGGGGTGGAGGGGCCTTCGGGCCGTTCCCGTGCGGGGCGTGGGGCCTTCGGGCCGCTCCTGTGCAGGGGGGAGCCTTCGGGCCGGTCCCGTGCGGGAGTTGACAAAGGGGAGCGGCCCGAAGGAGATGCGTCGGACGTCAGCCGATGGTGTTGTCGACGCCCTTCTTCGCGTTCGCCCAGGCCTTCTCGGACGACGTGCCCTTGCGTTCGACCTCGCTCAGCGCGTTGGTGATCTGCTGGTTGACGTTCTGGTCGTGCACGCCGAGGACCTGAACCGGCGCCGCCTTGGCCGCGTCACCGAAGATCTTGCCGATCGGAGCCCCGGAGAAGTACGGATCGGTCGCGTCCGCGACCTTCTCGATCGCATTGGTGGAGGACGGGAAGTTGCCCTGCTTCTGGAAGAGCTTGGCCTGCTGCTCGGGGGCGGTGAGCCATTCGATCAGTTCGTACGCCTCCTTCTTGTGCTTGGCCGCGCGCGGGATCGAGAGGTACGAGCCGCCCCAGTTGCCCGCGCCGCCGGGCAGCTCGGCGATGTCCCACTTGCCCTGGCCGCTGTCACCGGCCTGGCCCTTGATGTAGCCGAGCATCCAGGCGGGGCAGGGGATGGTGGCGAAGGAGCCGGCGGCGAACGCCTGGTTCCACTGCGGCGACCACTGGTCGAGCTTGGCGCTCAGACCGGCCTCCGCCGCCTCGACGGAGGTGTCCCATGCCGTCTTCAGCGCCGGGTTGCTCTCCCAGATCAGCTCCCCGGAGGCGTCGTAGTAGCGCTCCTCCTCCTGGCCGATCATGATGGAGAAGAGGCTGCCGACGCTGTCCAGCCAGGCGCTCTTCGCGGGCGCCTTGGCCTTGTACTGCTCGCCCAGCTCGAGGTAGCCGTCCCAGGTCGACCACTTCTTCGCGAGCTCCTCGCGGTCGGTCGGCAGACCCGCCTGCTTGAACAGGTCGGTGCGGTAGCACATGGCCTCGGGGCCGACGTCGGTGCCGAGCCCGAGGACCGAGCCGTCCTTGGCGGTGGCGGCGGCCCACTTGAAGTCCGCGAACTGGCTCTTCAGCTTGTCGGCACCGTACTTCTTCAGATCCTCGAACTTGTCGGCCTGCTGCTGGGTGACCGACGCGATCCGGCCGACCTCGATGCCCTGGACGTCCGCGAGGCCGCCGCCGCCGGCGAGCCGGGTCTGGAGCGACTTCCAGTAGTCGGCCTCGTCCTCGGTGTCGGTCTGCTTGATCGTGACGTTCGGGTGCAGCTTCTCGTACTCCGCGTAGAGGCCGGCCTCCTTGTAGCCGAAGGATCCGAACAGGTCGACGGTGAGCGTGATCTTCCCGCCCTCGCCGTCGGAGGCGGTGTCCGACGAACCGGATCCGCAGGCGGCGAGCAGTGCCCCGGCGACCGCGACCGCACCCAGGCGGACGGCGGCCCTCTTGGCGGCTCTGGCTATGGGCATGGGAAGCCTCCTTGGCTTCGGGATGGAGCGAGAGCGTTGAGAGCGCTCTCAGATCTGCGCTTGGAGCGTGCCCCGCGGACGATCTCCCCGTCAAGAGTCGAAGGCATAACGGCTTGGACTCGGGCCCAACTACCGCCTGTGTTCCGTCTATTGACACGTGTGTTTCAGGAGTTTTACGTTTCGGCCATCTGAGAGCGCTCTCGGCCACCCATCCAGTGATGACTTGAGGTGCTGTTCATGCCAGCCCCCCGCAACAGACCAGCCGCAGCGCTGGTCCTCGCCACAGCCCTGGCCACTGTCGGCCTTGGGCCGGCCGCCGCCCCCGCGGCCGCCGCCACCGTACCCGTCGGCTCCGGCAGTTACTCCGACACCCGCCCCGCCGGCACGTCCGGTCCGACGACCAACACAGGCACGCCGGTCACCCCCAAGGTCACCGCGGCGGCCAGGAACCGCCCGGTGCCCACCAACGACTGGTGGTCCTCCCTCGCCTTCCAGCGCTACGGCGACAACCCGTACTCGACTCCCATGTACGGCCATCCCCTCACCTACCAGGCCACCGCCGGTGGGCTGGACGTGGGCTACCCCACCACCCCGGCGATCGTCGGCGACGGCCGCCAGTACGAGTTCGCCCACAAGCGCGATCTCACCATCGGCCTCACCGGTCTCAACTCCGCGGACACCAAGGCCGACGACTGGTCCGACTGGACCGTCACCCCGTACTGGTCCGACGGCACCCGCACCCTGCGCACCACCATCGGCCACGGCCTGCCGTTCGTGTACGCCAAAGGCTCGGGCGGCAACGCCCAGATCACCACCGCCGGCGCCCCCGCCGTCTTCGCCGACCAGGGCAACGTCCTCGGCATCACCGTCGCGGGACACCACTACGCCCTCTTCGCGCCGACCGGCAGCGACTGGAACGTGTCCGGCTCCACCGTCAGCGCCGGACTCGGCTCCAAGGACTACTTCTCCGTCGCCGTCCTGCCCTCCACCGGCGCCCTCGCGACGTACAAGAAGTACGCCTACAGCTTCGTGACCGGCTCCAAGGTCGCCTGGAGCCACACCGGCGGCACGGTCAGGGCCACCTACACCCTCACCACCGAGGCCGAGGAGGGCACCGAGCGCGGCACGCTCCAAGCGCTCTACCGCCACCAGTGGCTGAACACCACCGACCCGCTCACCTCGCACACCTACGTCTCCCCGCGCGGCACCATGAAGGTCCGGGAGTCGGCCTCCTTCACCACCAGCCGGAAGGCCTCGGCCGTACTGCCCGCGCTGCCGAAGGCGGGCGGCGTCGACGCCGCCCGCCTGCGCGGCTACCTGAACGAGGTCACCAACGCCCCCGACCCGTTCGAAGGAGCCACCGACACCTACTGGACCGGCAAGGCCCTCGGCCGGCTCGCCCAGCTCGTCCCCGTCGCCGAGCAGATCGGCGAGACCGGCATTCGCGACAAGCTCCTCGGTCTGATCAGGGGCAAGCTCCAGGAGTGGTTCACGGCGGGCGGAGCCAACGAGTTCAGCTACGACAAGGACTGGAAGACCCTAACCGGCTACCCGGCGTCCTACGGCAGCGACACCGAGCTCAACGACCACCACTTCCACTACAGCTACTACGTCTACGCCGCGGCGATCGTCGCCCAGTACGACCAGGGGTGGGCCGCCGACTCCGCATGGGGCGGGATGGTCAAGACCCTGATCAGGGACACCGCGAACGCCTCCCGCACCGACACCGCCTTCCCCTTCCTGCGCGGCTTCGACGTCTACGCGGGACACAGCTGGGCCTCCGGCCACCAGGGCTTCGCCGCGGGCAACAACCAGGAGTCGTCGTCCGAGTCCACCAACCTCAGCGCCGCGCTGGTGCTGTGGGGCTCAGCCACCGGTGACACCTCGCTGCGCGACCTCGGCACCTATCTGCTGACCACCGAGTCGGAGTCGATCGCCCAGTACTGGTTCGACGCCGACGAACAGGTCTTCCCGGCCTCCTTCGGCCACGACACGGCAGGCATGGTCTGGGGCAGCGGCGCCGCCTACGCCACCTGGTGGACCGCCAACCCCGAGGAGATCCACGGGATCAACGTCCTTCCCGTGACCGGCGGTTCACTGCACCTCGGCGGGGAGAAGGCCGCGATCCGGCGCAACATCGCCGAGATGGAACGCGAGAACGGCGGCCCGGCCGTCGAATGGCGCGACATCCTCTGGGAGTTCCAGTCGCTGGCCGACCCGGCCGCGGCCAAGTCCAAGTGGGACGCGGGCCACGCCGGCTACACCCCCGAACAGGGCGAATCCAAGGCCCACACCTACCACTGGATCAGCACTCTCGACACGCTGGGCGCCCCCGACGCCACGGTGACGGGTGACCTCCCGACCTCTGCGGTCTTCACCAAGGGCACCGTGCGGACGTACGCCGCGCACAACCACGGCTCCACGGCCCGCACGGTGACCTTCTCCGACGGCAAGACGCTGTCCGTGCCCGCCCGCTCGACCGCGACGGGCACCGGAGAGGGCGGCGACCCGGACCCCGATCCCGAGCCTCCCACCGGCAACACCTTCCAGCTGCGCAGCGGGGGAGCCCTCACCACGGCGACCGGCGGCACGGCGGGCAGCGACACCATCGCCTCGGCCGCAGGCGCCAACCACGACGGCACCCCGCACCAGCCGCTCGTCTACGAGGTGAAGGGGGTCAACGGCATCCTCACTCCGGGCGCCGCCACGGCCTTCCGCCTCCAGCTGGACGCGGGCACCACGGTCGGCCTCGGCCAGCAGGCCCGCATCAGCTACGACCTCACCGGCGACGGCAGCTTCGAACGGACGGAGACCTACCACTACTTCGCGACCGACCCGGTGCCCGGCTGGGAGGAGTACGCGCAGTCCCGCGGCCTCAAGGTATCCACCGGCACGCTCGGCAACCTCTCCGGCGGCACCGTGCGCCTCGAGGTGTGGAGCGCGATCGGCAACGGCACCGCGAAGCTCCAGACCGGCACCGACAAGTCCGTACTGGTCATCCCCTTCGGCTGATCCCCGCCCCCACAGGAGGCGGCGGGCGCCGGAGGTCAGGCCGACGCCCGCCGCACCAGTGTGGTCGGAGTGATCACGGACGCCGGGGCGCCGCCCCCGGACTCGTTCAGCAGCTTCATCAACAGCCGGACCATCAGCCGGCCCATGCCCTCGACGTCCTGGCGCACCGTCGTCAGCGCCGGCTCCGTCGTGTCCACGACGGAGGCCATGTCGTCGAAACCGACCAGCGCCACGTCCTGCGGCACCCGCAGGCCGCGCTCGCGCAGGGTGCGCAGCGCGCCCGACGCCATCAGGTCGTTGGAGACGAAGACGCCGTCGACGTCGGGGCGGCGGTCCAGTAGTTCCGCCATCGCCCGTGCGCCGCTCTCCGCCGTGAAGTCGCCCTGGCAGAACAGGCCGGGGTCGGCGTCGATCAGGACGTCGTGGTAGCCGTCGATCCGGTCCAGCGCGGAGGTCTGGTCGCGGGGCCCGGCGATGTGAGCGATGTTCCTGCGGCCCAGGGACACCAGATGGCGCACGGCCTCCCGGGCGCCGCCGCGGTTGTCGGCGTCCACGTAGGGGACGGTGACGTCGGCGCCGGCGGCCGGACGCCCGCCGAAGACCATGGGGATCTTCGTCCTGCCGATGAGCGCGGGCAGCTCGTCGTCGTTGTGCAGAGAGAAGGCGAGCGCACCGTCGACATGGCCGCCGCCCAGATAGCGCGCTATCCGGTCGTGGTCACCGGGGCCCTCCACCCACAGCAGCACCAGCTGGGAGTCGTGCGCCGTCAGCTCACGGCTGATCCCGCGGACCTGCTGCTCGAAGAACGGGTCGGAGAAGATCCGGAACTCGGGCTCCGCGATGATCACGGCGACCGCGCCGTTGCGCCGGGTGACCAGAGTGCGCGCCGCGTGGTTCGGGACGTAGCCGAGCTCCTCGACCGCCTGGCGCACCTTGTCGACCAGCGGTGCGCGTACCCCCGCGCCGCCGTTGACGACCCGGGAGGCCGTGGCCCGGGAGACACCCGCGCGCGCCGCGACGGCTTCCAGGGTGGGGCGGGACCCCGTGGTCTGCTCGGGCAAGGCGGGCGCTCCTCGTCTGCTCCGGTGCTCGGTGAGCCGGTCGGCGGCGTGACCTGACTCCGACAGGATATCCGTCCGGCGTATGCGGGTGAGAGCGCTCCCATGAGAAGCGGCCCGGGTGCCCTGGCGCGAGCCCGGCCGGCGCCTCGTCAGGCAGGGCGCCGGCCGGGCGGTCCTCGGGAGGCGGCCTGTGGCCCTGCCGCGGCCTACTTCCCGTGCGCGTGACCGTGCTCGTGGACCGTGTTCGTCGCCGCGATGCTCTTCCACGACTTCGGCTGCGGCGCCTCCGCGGCTCCCGGACGCGCGATGCTCGCCCGGGCCGCAGCGGGAGCACCGGGCTTCGACGCCTCGTACAGCCAGATGTCGAAGAGTCCGGCGAGAGGCTTGCCCGAGACCCGCTCCGCGTACGCCACGAAGTCGCCCACCGCGGCGTTGCCGTACGCATGCTCGGCCGGCCAGCCCTTGAGGACGGCGAAGAAGTCCTCGTCGCCGATCTTGTTCCGCAGCGCCTGGAGCGCCAGCGCGCCCCGGTCGTAGACGGCCAGGTGGAACTGGTTCTCCGGGCCCGGGTCGCCGGGCCTGACCGTCCAGAACCCGTCGTCGGCCGGATGCTGCGCGTACACGTGGTCGGCCAGCTCCTGCGCCGTGCCCTCGCCCTCCTTCTCCGACCAGAGCCACTGGCTGTACCGGGCGAAGCCCTCGTTGACCCAGATGTCCTTCCAGCCCTTCACGGACACGCTGTCGCCGTACCACTGGTGGGCCAGCTCGTGCACGACCACGGACACGTTGGCGCCGTTCGCGAACTGCCGCGGGCTGTAGAACGGCCGGGTCTGCGTCTCCAGGGCGTAGCCGCTGCCGACGTTCGGCACATAGCCGCCCAGCGCGTTGAACGGGTAGGGACCGAAGACCTCGGTCAGCCACTCGGCGACCTCGCCGGTCCGCTCGATGCTGGCCCGCGCCGCACCCGCGTTGTCACCGAGATCCTTGCTGTACGCGTTCAGGACCGGCAGCCCGTCCGCCGTCGTGTCCGTGGTGATGTCGAACTTCCCGACCGCGAGCGTGGCCAGGTAGCTCGCCTGCGGCTTGTTCGAGCGCCAGTTGAAACGCGTCCAGCCCAGCTTGGAGCTCTGCGAGACGAGCACACCGTTGCTGATCGCCTGCGAGCCGTCCGGCACCGACACCGACACGTCGTACGTCGCCTTGTCCAGCGGATGGTCGTTGCTCGGGAACCACCACACGGCCGAGTCCGGCTCCTGGGCGGCCACCCCGCCGTCCGGGGTGCGGTGCCAGGCGGTCCAGCCGCCGATCTTCAACTCGGAGGGCTTCCCCGCGTACCGCACCACCACCGACACGGACCTGCCCTTGGGGAGCGGCGCGGCCGGGGTGACGACCAGCTCCTGGTCGCCCTCCTTCGTGAAGGCGGCCTTCTTGCCGCCGACCCGCACCTCACGGACACCGAGGCCGAAATCGAGGTTGAAACGGCTCAGATCCTGCGTGGTGGTGGCGAGGATGGTCGCCGTCCCCTCCAGCAGATCCGTCTCCGGCTGGTACTTGAGCCTCAGGTCGTAGTGCGACACGTCGTACCCGCCGTTTCCGGCGGCCGGGTAGTAGGAGTCGCCGATGCCGGGGGCGCCGGCGGAGGAATTCGCGGCCGATGCCGGGATCGCCAGCACCAAGGTGGCCGCGAGCGCGCTCGGGACGATCAGTCTGCGGTGCACGGAAGCTCCAAGTCGTTGAGGCGAACGATCTCTTGACCCTAGACGCGTCCCCGTCCTCGGGTCAGGAGCGAACCTCGGCCTTCCACATGACCGCCATACGGCCGAAAGGCGAGACCGGGCGTGCCGCCGCCGAAGCCGTTACCGGGCTCCGAGACCCCACCCACCTGCGAAGCTGGTCGGATGACGGCAGAGAGCGGCGCAGTACGCGCAGCGATGGACGGTGAGCTGCGCCTGATGGACCCGAGCGTGCGGCTCTCGCACTCGCTCGCCCGGGAGTTGCTGGACCCTGACTTCGTCGAGGTCGGCGCATCAGGCCAGCGGTGGACCTACGAGGAGATGCTGGCCGCACTGCCCGAGTTGGCCGGGGCCGCCAGGAACGGCCCGCGCTACGAGGTGTCCGCCATGACAGGAACCGTACTCGCGCCCGGCCTGGTGCACCTGACGTACGAGACCACGCTCGAAGGAGTCCGGGCGCGGCGCAGCTCGCTCTGGCGCAAACGCGATGCAGATCTGCCGTGGCAGATGCTTTACCACCAGGCGACCCCTGTTCCGCCCGAGGCGGCATGACCCACGACGCGACGGCACGTGACCCTCGGCCCTGCGGTGCCGGGCGTTACTCTGACGCGAACTCGTACTGCAATTCGTACATATGGCCCGCCTTCAGCATGACGGTGGCTTTGATGGGGCGGTGCTCATCGCTGTACACCACGCGCAGAGTGCGGAGTATCGGGAGATTCTCGATTGAGGACGAGGCACTGCGTGCCCGCGTGAGGGTGGCGTTGCGTCGGCCGTGACCGACCGGCCGGGCGACTCGGACGCCCCCTGTCGCAGGGGAGTTGACGGGAGTACCTTCCCGCCCATGCCGAAACGTGCGCGGGGAACCCGCCTGACGTGCAGATCGCTGGTGGTGGCGGCCTCGGCCGCCCTTGTCGCCCTGACGCTCGCGCCCACCGGCGCGCAGGGCGCGACGCCGGCCCGGGAGAGCAGACCGGTCTACTCGTACGACGACGCGATCCGGGAGTCCGTCTGGGTCGACACCCGGCTCGACGGTGACGGCGACGGCAGGACGGACCGCGTCGCCGTCGACATCGTCCGCCCGCGCGAGGCGGCGCAGTGGGGCCGGAAGGTGCCCGTCATCATGGATGCCAGCCCGTACTACGCCTGTTGCGGACGTGGCAACGAGAGCCAGCGCAAGACGTACGACGCCGACGGCGACCCCGTCCAGTTCCCCCTGTACTACGACAACTACTTCGTGCCCCGCGGCTATGCCTTCGTCGCCGTCGACCTCGCCGGCACCAACCGGTCCGACGGTTGCGTCGACGTCGGCGGACGCTCCGACGTCCGGTCGGCGAAGGCCGTCGTCGACTGGCTGAACGGGCGTGCCCGCGCCTACACCAGCCGTACCGGCGGGGAGCGGGCGAGCGCTCGGTGGTCCACAGGTGCCACCGGGATGATCGGCAAGAGCTACGACGGGACTGTCGCCAACGGCGTTGCTGCCACCGGTGTGCGGGGCCTGAAGACCGTCGTCCCGATCGGCGCCATCTCCTCCTGGTACGACTACTACTTCGCTCAGGGCGCGCCCTTGTACGACTCCGGTCCCGAGTGGCTGTCCGACTACGTCGAGAGCCCCGAGGCCCGCGAGCGTTGCGAAGCCGTCCAGCAGCGGCTCGCCGACGGGGCCCCGCGCAGCGGCGAGTTCACACGGATGTGGGACGAGCGCGACTACGTGCCCGACGCCCGCAACGTCCGGGCAAGCGTCTTCGCCGTGCACGGCATGCAGGATCTGAACGTCCGCTCCAAGCACTTCGGCCAGTGGTGGGACGCCCTCGCGGCCAATGGCGTCGAGCGCAAGGTGTGGCTCTCGCAGACAGGGCACGTCGACCCGTTCGACTTCCGGCGAGGCGAGTGGGTACGCACGCTCCACCGCTGGTTCGACCGCTACCTCCTCGGCTACGACAACGGCATCGACCGCGAGCCGATGGCCGACATCGAACGGGCCCCGGACCGGTGGACCACCGACCGCGTCTGGCCGCCCCGCGGCACTGCCGGGGCCACATTGCGCCCAAACAGCGGCGCGCAGCCCGGCGTCGGCACGCTGTCGCTGAAGCCCGCTCGGCCGGGTGCGACCGAGACGTTCACCGACGATCCGCGCCTCGACGAGACCGACTGGGCCGCGGCTCTCCAGACGGCGACGCCCGCCAAGGCCGGGTTCATCACCCGCCCCCTCGGCCGCGACCTGCGGTTGTCCGGCTCCTCGCGGGTGACCGTCACCGCCACCCCCTCGACCACGAGCGCCCACCTGTCGGCCGTCCTCGTGGACCTCGGCCCGGACACCATCCGGGACTACGCCGCCCCCGGCGAAGGCATCACCACCCTTGCGGAGCGTACCTGCTGGGGCGCGAGCACCACCGGCGACAGCTCCTGCTTCAAGGAGACGAAGGCCCGCACCATCGACGTCGGCCGCACCGTGTTCAGCCGAGGCTGGGCCGACCTGGGTGGCTACAAGCCCGATGCGCTGACTCCCGGCAGGGCGTACACGGTCACCATCGACCTGCACGCGAGCGACCACGTGCTCCCGGCGGGTCACCGGCTCGCGCTCATCGTCGCCGGTACCGACAAGGACCTCATCGACCCGCCGGACACCATGCCGCGCATCTCCCTCGATCTCGCCCGTACAGCTGCGAAACTGCCCGTCGTCGGCGGGGCGGCCGCCTTCGTCCGCGCCGTTGCAGGACCCTCTCCGGCCCCCGCCGACTCCCGCCTCGGCGGTGTCGCTGAACCGCGTCAGATCCGTCCGATCCCGGGAGGCATTACCCGATGATGTCCCGCATCCGCATCCTCGCCCTGACGGGTGCCGCCGCCGCGCTCGCCGTACCCCTCATCACGGGTCCCGCCGAGGCCGCGCACACCGCGCCACGGACGGGCTTCGAGTCGAGCGACGGCAAGCGCTGGACCACGCAGCAGGAGGAGCAGAGCTTCCTCGCCGCCGTCGACCGGGGCAGCGACCGGATGTCGCTCGAGCGCATCGGTACGACGAAGCAGGGCCGCCCCCTTCAACTCGCCCACCTCGGGGCGCGCCGCACGTCCCACACCGTGCTGCTGATCTGCTCCCAGCACGGTGACGAGCCGTCGGGCCGGGAAGCATGCCTGACGACGATCCGCGACCTCGCCTACGCCGGGGACGGCACGACCCGCAGGCTGCTGTCCAGGACGCGCATCCTCGTCGTCCCCACCGCCAACCCCGACGGCAGGGCCGCCGGCACCCGGGGCAACTCCGACGGCGTCGACATCAACCGCGACCACATCGCCCTGAAGACCGCGGAGGGCCGGGCCCTCGCCGCCGTCATTCGCGACCGGCGCCCGGACGTCGTCTACGACCTGCACGAGTACGGCGCCACGCCGCCGTACTACGACAAGGACCTGTTCGACCTGTGGCCGCGCAACCTCAACACCGAGACCGGGGTGCGCGACGAGGCGCGGAGTCTCTCCGGCGACTACGTACGGCCCGCCGCGCACAACGAGGGCTTCAGCACCGGCACGTACGGCATCTGGACCGACCCGGTGACCGGCGAGCCGGTCAAACAGACCGCCGGGGACGGCCAGGAACGCATTCTGCGCAACGCCTCCGGGATCAAGAACGCGGTCGGCCTGCTCATCGAGAGCCGTGTCGACGCGCTGACCGAGGAGGAGCAGTCGGATCCCGCCCTGAACAAACGGCGCCGCGTGAACGGCCAACTCGCGGCACTCGGCGGACTGCTGTCGTACGCGGACGAGCGCCGCGGCAGCATCGAGGCGGCGACCACCGCTGCCCGCGTCTCCGGCTTCAGGGACCGGGGCCCGGTCTACCTGGGCGGCGCCGACAACGACCCCGCCGGCCCGGAGGAGACGCTGGCCGACCCGCCCTGCGGGTACCGGCTCGACGCGGAGCAGTACGCACAGGTGAAGGACGAACTGGCGCTGCACGGTGTCTGGTCGCGGCGGGACGGGGAAGGCGCCCTCGTGCCGCTGCGGCAGTCGCAGCGGGAGCTTGTTCCGCTGCTCCTGGATGCGCGCGCGACCTATCACCTCGCACCGGCCGAGCCGGCCACAGCCTGTTGAGGCTATGACGTGCGTCACATGTGGTAGGGGGTAGCGGAGAGCGGAAGACGCTCCGCGAATTGGTGAAAGGTGCCGCTTGTGTCGCACGACGATCAGAAACCTGGCCCACGGTTGCGGCTGCCGGTGAGGGCGGCCCTGCCGGGTCGTCACCCGTACGAGGACAAGGCGCCGGTCACCGATCGGGTGGTGTTCGGTGTGACGGCCGCTCTCACCGTGGCTTTCGTGATCTGGGGATCCATCTTCACCGATGCGCTGGAAAGCGTCTCGGACACGATGCTGAACGGCCTGATGCACAACGGCGGCTGGGCGTTCGTCCTGGCCGCCTCAGGCTTCGTCGTGTTCGCTCTGTGGCTCGCCATCAGCCGTTACGGCAAGATCGAGCTCGGCCAGGAGCACGAGGAACCCGAGTTCCGCACCGTCTCCTGGGTCGCGATGATGTTCAGCGCCGGCATGGGCATCGGCCTGATGTTCTACGGCGTCAGCGAGCCGCTCGCGCACTATGTGAACCCGCCGCCGGGGACCGACCCCGCCGACTCGGCCGACGCCATGCAGACGGCGTTGGCCACGACGCTCTTCCACTGGACCCTCCACCCGTGGGCCATCTACGCCGTGGTCGGTCTCGCCATCGCCTACAGCACCTTCCGGCGCCGCAGGCGACAGACCATCAGCGCCGTCTTCGAGCCGTTGATCGGGAAGAAGCGGGCCGACGGCGCCCCGGGACGAGTGATCGACATCCTCGCGATCTTCGCCACGCTCTTCGGATCGGCCACCTCCCTGGGCCTCGGCGCGCTCCAGATCGGCAGCGGATTCCGGGAACTGGGATGGATGGAAAGGGCCGGTACCGGTCTGCTCATCTCCATCATCGGTGTGCTGACGGCGGCCTTCGTGTTCTCCGCGGTCTCCGGTGTCGAGCGTGGCATCCAGTGGCTGTCGAACACCAACATGGTGCTGGCCGTGGTTCTCGCCGTGTTCGTCTTCATCGCCGGGCCGACCATCCTCGTCCTCGACCTGATCCCGACGTCGCTCGCCTCGTACCTCGGCGACCTGCCGCAGCTCGCCGGGCGCACCGAGGCGGCGACCGGGGGCGGCGGCGTCGCGGACTGGCTGAGCAGCTGGACGGTCTTCTACTGGGCCTGGTGGATCTCCTGGACGCCGTTCGTCGGCATGTTCATCGCCCGCATCAGCCGCGGGCGGACGATCCGTCAGTTCGTCGGCGGCGTCATCCTGGTGCCGAGCACCGTCAGCCTGCTCTGGTTCGCCGTCTTCGGCGGCACGGCCATGAAACTCCAGGAGGGCGGACGGCTCGGGGACGAGACGACGCCCGAGGGCCAGCTCTTCGGTGTGCTCCAGCAGTTCCCGATCGCCGGCGTGATGAGCCTGCTGGTGATGATCCTGGTCGGAATCTTCTTCGTCTCCGGGGCCGACGCCGCCTCGATCGTCATGGGCACGCTCTCCCAGCAGGGCACCTTCGAACCGGCCCGGATCGTCGTCATCTTCTGGGGTGTGGTGACCGGAGCTGTGGCCGCGGTCATGCTGCTCGTCGGAGAGGGCAAGGGCGACGCACTCGCCGGTCTGCAGCATCTGACGATCCTTGTCGCCGCCCCGTTCGTGCTGGTGATGGTGGGCATGTGCGTGGCGCTCATGCGCGACCTGCGCCAGGACCCGCTGATCGTCCGTGGCGAGCTCGCGGAGGAGGCCGTCGAGTCGGCGGTGATCGCAGGTCACGAAAGGTACGCCGGTGACTTCGAGATCCGTATCGGACCGGTCCCTGAGGCGGAGACCGGGACGGACACCCGGCGCCGGACCGAAACCGACCCGGGGACCGGCTCCGAGGGCGGCGGGAGCCGCGGTGAGGACCCGGGGACGGACCGGGGCTGAGTCAAGGATGACCGGTCACCGACGAACGGCGCACGACAGGGAACGGCACAGGCCGGCAGACGCGGCAGGGCGGGCGGGGCAGGACACCGCCCGCCCCGCCGTGCAAGCTGTCGCGTCGGCGGGATCCCGGGAGCTGGTCACCCGGATGCCGCCCCACTGATTTAGGATGCACCCCCTGATGACTGCAACTCTCGTCGCCAAGGATCTCGCCGCCGGCCACGGCGACCGCTCGCTCTTCTCCGGTCTGGATCTTGTCGTCGCACCCGGCGACGTGATCGGCCTCGTCGGCGTCAACGGCGCCGGCAAGTCCACGCTGCTGCGTCTGCTCGCCGGACGCGACCGGCCGGAACAGGGCGAGCTGCGGCTCTCCCCGCCGACCGCCACCGTCGGACACCTCCCTCAGGAGCCCGAACGGCGCGAGGGCGAGAGCGTGCGGGACTTCCTCGCCCGGCGCACCGGTGTGGCCGCCGCGCAGACCGCCATGGACGCCGCCACCCAGGGCCTCGTGGACGGCGACCCGGGAGCCGACGACGCCTATGCGCTCAGCCTGGAGCGCTGGCTCGACCTCGGCGGCGCGGACCTCGACGAGCGCGCGGAGGAGGTCGCCGGCTCCCTCGGTCTGACCGTCGGCCTCGACCAGCCCATGACGTCCCTGTCCGGCGGCCAGGCCGCCCGCGCGGGTCTCGCCTCGCTCCTGCTGTCCCGTTACGACGTGTTCCTGCTCGACGAGCCCACGAACGACCTCGACCTGGACGGCCTCGAACGCCTCGAGACCTTCGTCCAGGGCCTGCGCGCCGGCACGGTCGTCGTCAGCCACGACCGCGAGTTCCTCACCCGCACCGCCACCAAGGTCCTCGAACTGGACCTCGCCCAGCAGCAGATCACCCTCTACGGCGGCGGATACCAGGCCTATCTGGAAGAACGCGAGACCGCCCGTCGGCACGCCCGCGAGGAGTACGACGAGTACGCCGACAAGAAGGCAGCCCTCGAAGGCCGCGCCCAGATGCAGCGCAACTGGATGGAGAAGGGCGTCAAGAACGCCCGCCGCAAGGCGACCGACAACGACAAGATCGGCCGCAAGCTGCGGAGCGAGTCGAGTGAGAAGCAGGCCGCCAAGGCCCGGCAGACCCAGCGCATGATCGAACGGCTCGACGCGGTCGACGAGCCCCGCAAGGAGTGGGAGCTGCGGATGGAGATCGCCGCCGCCCCGCGCTCCGGTTCGGTGGTCGCCACCCTCCGCGAGGCGGAGGTCCGGCGCGGGGGCTTCCACTTCGGGCCTGCCTCGCTCCAGATCGACTGGGCGGACCGCGTGGCCGTCACCGGCGCGAACGGATCGGGGAAGTCCACTCTGCTGGCCGCCCTGCTCGGCAGACTGGCGCTCGACGACGGACACGCGTCCCTCGGCTCCGGCGTGGTCGTCGGCGAGGTCGACCAGGCCCGCGGCCTGTTCTACGGCCCCGAGACCCTGCTGGACGCCTTCTGCGCGGCCGTCCCCGACACCGAACCGGCCGAGGTGCGCACGCTGCTGGCCAAGTTCGGGCTCAAGGCCGGCCATGTGCTCCGCCCGGCGACGACCCTGTCCCCGGGTGAGCGGACCCGTGCCGCGCTCGCCCTCCTCCAGGGCCGAGGCGTCAATCTGCTCGTACTGGACGAGCCGACCAACCACCTCGACCTGGCCGCCATCGAACAGCTGGAGTCCGCGCTCGACTCGTACACCGGGACGCTGCTGCTGGTCACGCACGACCGCCGGATGCTGGACGCCGTGCGGGTGACGCGGCGCGTGGAGGTCGCGGACGGCAAGGTCACGGAGAGCTGACGCGGAAGCCGGGGCGACCCCCGGCGCGCTGACGCCGGTCGGGTCACAGGTCCGCCGGGGGCCGGCGGGTGCGGGCCAGCTTCGTGGCGACCAGGTGCCGCGGCAGATGCCGCACAGCCTGCGCGTACGCCTTGTACCGCCAGCCCGTGACACTCACCGGCCGTCGCCTGGCCAGGTCCTTGAGCGCCTGCGCCACCACGTCGTCCGGGTCGAGCCACACCGCCTCGCGCAGCGCGCTCACGTCCATCCCGGCCCGCTCCTGGAACTCGGTACGGGTGAATCCGGGCACCACGGCCAGTACCCGCACCCCGTACGGGGCGAGGTCCACCCGCAGCGACTCGCTGAACGACGTCACCCACGCCTTGGCGGCGCCGTAGGTGCCCGTGGGCAGCAGCCCCGCCACCGACGACACGTTGACGACCGCTCCGCGACGCCGTGACTGCATGCCGGGCAGTGCGGCGTGCGTGAGCCGCAGCGGCACCTTCACCAGCAGCTCCAGCATCCGCTCCTCGTCCTCGACGGGGCTGTGGGGGAAGGGCGCCGCCAGGCCGAAGCCCGCGTTGTTCACGAGCATGTCCACGGGCCGGGCGGGATCGGACAACCGGTCCGTGACCGCTCGGACTCCGGCCGGTTCGAGCAGGTCCGCGGGCAGGATCTCCGCGGTCACGCCGTACCGGGCGCGCATCCGCTCCGCCCCCGCCTCCAGGCGTTCCTTGTCGCGGGCGACCAGGACGAGGTCGCAGCCCTTGGCGGCGAATCCGCGGGCGAACGCCGCGCCCAGCCCGGCACTGGCGCCGGTGATCAGAACGGTGGTCACGATGTGATCGCTTTCATGAGTCGGTGCGTTTTCATGAGTCGGTGCGGCGCAAGGGGTCGGGACGGAACGAGGCTGTCGCAGCGGACCGGTAGGCGTCGGCCACATCGACGAGGAAGCGCCGCTCGTCGTCGAGGTCGTTGCCGACCATCGCCGGCGCGCTGTACGGCTGCGGCTGCCGGTCGAGCCCGTCCGCCTTGGCGCGTCGGGCCTCCTTGATGACACAGGCGAGTACGGCGGCTTCCGTCTGCCGTGTGCGGCTGAGGTGTTCGCGTGCCTGCTCGTCCGTCCCGGACGGCACGTAGTCGCCCAGCATCAAGATCGCGTCGCGTGTCTCGATCACCTTGCGGTAGACGAGCAGGTCTCGCGGCAGCGGGGGCCACAGCAGTTCCACCGTCCGCGTCGCACGCGGCTCGTGCAGGGCCACGTGCGGAACGGACCGCACGAGGTCCCGCCACAGCGGCCACAGCCGCCAGGCGGTCGACATGTCCGCCGTCGTCCTGCGCAGCACGGCCAGGGTGGGCAGCAGGATGGCCGCCGCCCGCAGCACTCCGTGCAGGTTCATCAGCAGCGGCAGATACGGCATCTGCCAGGCCGTGCCCCACAGCGCCTTCAGCAGGTACCCGATCCAGAACAGCCCCGCCAGAGCGGTGCCGAGCCCGAACAGCCGCAGCCCCGCGGCGAGCCCCGGACTCTCCGCGCGTCTGCTGTAGTGCCAGCACACATACACGCAGACCGTGTTCGCCAGCAGATGGGTGCCCATCAGCGTCAGCCAGTACGCGAGCGAGGGCACCGGGTCGCCGCCCGGCGGCATCCCGTGCTGTCCGTGCCGCGGCGCGACGAGGTCCAGCACCACCATGGCGCCGAGCGGCACGGCCGTCGCCAGCGCCGCCGCCCGCTGCCGGCCGCGGCCGCTCGTGGTGCCGCAGACGAAGTAGAGCACCGCGCCCGCCGACAGCACTCCCGTCAGATTCCGTACCAGGCCGACCACATGGACGAGGCCGGCGTCCCGCTCGGCGTAGGCGACGACCGACGGAAGGTTGAGCGTCATCGCCGCCGCTGCCGTCGCCACCGCGAGCCACAGGCCGCGCTGCTCCGGCGAGCGAAGTGCCGAACGTGCCCGCATCAGCACGGCCGACCAGAGGAGCACCACGCTGGGCACGGCGAGCCAGTCGCCGAACTCCACGATGTCAGCCCGCATCGGACGACCTCACTCCCAGCGCCGAGCCGAGCCGCTCCAGCGTGCCGTCCGGCTCCCTTCCCAAGGGCAGTGCCCCAGCCCTCGTACGGATCAGGCTGGCGAGCATCTCGGCCTCCTGCTCCTCGCGGGTGGTGTAGTCGGTACGGCCGAGGGCGGTGGGATAGCCTCCGCCGCTCTCGGCGCCCTCGAGGAAGTTGTGACCGAAGAGGATGTGGCCCAGTTCGTGCAGGACGATGTGCTCCTGGTGCGGTCGCGAGGTGCGCGCCTCGTAGAAGACGTGATCGACGCTCTCGGTCCCCACCCACAGTCCGCAGACACCGGACTGCGCGGCTTCCTCGGGCAGCGGATGCAGCCGCACGGGGCGGCCCCGCTGCTCGGCTATCCGGGAGCACAACTCGTCGAGGGAGAAAGGATTCGACAGCTCCAGTTGACCGAGAATCGCCTCACAGCGTTGGCGCAGAGCGGCGTGCCCGTATGGCATGTGTTCCCCGTTCGGACCCCTTTTCGGGCAGCGTCGATAGGCGGTAACAGAAGTGGTCATGGTGTCCTGAGCCTTCAAGCGGCGTCTGGGACGGTGGTCCTCAGCGGTGTCGGGCGGTGGCCCGCACCGGAGCGGCGGGCGGGCACTGCGTCATCCCTACCCACCAGCCTGGGGAGTTGGCAAGGCACGACAGGACCGGGGGCCGACGATCAAGCCATCGCCCCGGTCCTGTCGTGCGGTTCCTCCGCCTCCGCCTCTGCCTCCGCGTCAGCCGCGGCCCTTGCCGCCGTCCAGCAGACCGGCCTTGCGCAGGGCGTCCGCCATCGCGCTGTTCGCAGGCGCGGGGGACTGGCGGGCCGGGGCCTGCCGCCCCGCCCCGCCTCCGCCGCCCCGGCGCTCGCGTCCGCCGCCGCCCTGACGCTGCTGCGGGGGCCGGCCGCCGCGGTCGCGGCGGGGCGCTCCCGCGTCCGCCGACTGCGCCGACGCGTCGTCGTCCAGCCGCAGCGTCAGCGAGATCCGCTTGCGCGGAATGTCGATGTCGAGCACCTTCACCTTCACCACGTCGCCCGGCTTGACCACGTCACGCGGGTCCTTGACGAAGGTCTTGGACATCGCGGACACGTGCACCAGACCGTCCTGGTGGACACCGATGTCCACGAACGCCCCGAAAGCGGCGACGTTCGTGACGACGCCCTCCAGAACCATGCCGGAGACCAGGTCGGAGATCTTCTCCACGCCCTCCTTGAAGGTGGCCGTCTTGAACGCGGGCCGTGGGTCGCGGCCCGGCTTCTCCAGCTCCCGCAGGATGTCCGTCACGGTCGGCAGACCGAAGGTCTCGTCGACGAACTCGGCCGGCCGCAGTGACCGCAGTACCGAGGTGTTGCCGATGAGCGAGGCCACCTCGCCGCCGCTCGTCTTCACCATCCGCCGCACCACCGGATACGCCTCCGGGTGCACGCTGGAGGCGTCCAGCGGGTCGTCGCCGCCGCGGATGCGCAGGAAGCCCGCGCACTGCTCGTACGCCTTGGGACCGAGCCGGGCGACGTCCTTGAGCGCCCTGCGGGACCGGAACGGGCCGTTGGAGTCGCGGTGCACCACGATGTTCTCCGCCAGGCCCGCGCCGATGCCGGAGACCCGTGAAAGCAGTGGCGCGGACGCCGTGTTGACGTCGACACCGACTCCGTTCACACAGTCCTCGACGACCGCGTCGAGCGACCGGGACAGCTTCACCTCGGACAGGTCGTGCTGGTACTGCCCGACACCGATCGACTTGGGGTCGATCTTCACCAGCTCGGCGAGGGGGTCCTGCAGACGGCGTGCGATCGACACGGCGCCGCGCAGCGACACGTCCAGGCCGGGCAGCTCCTGCGAGGCGAAGGCCGACGCCGAGTACACGGACGCGCCCGCCTCCGAGACCATCACCTTGGTGAGGCCCAGTTCCGGGTGGCGGGTGATGAGGTCACCGGCGAGCTTGTCCGTCTCGCGGGAGGCCGTTCCGTTGCCGATGGCGACCAGCTCGACCGCGTGCTCCTTGGCGAGCCGGGCCAGCTTCGCCAGCGACTCGTCCCACTTGTTCGCGGGCACGTGCGGATAGACCGTGTCGGTCGCGACGACCTTGCCGGTCGCGTCGACGACCGCGACCTTCACCCCGGTACGGAAGCCGGGGTCGAGACCGAGAGTGGCGCGCGTGCCCGCCGGGGCGGCGAGCAGCAGGTCCCGCAGGTTCGCCGCGAAGACCCGTACCGCCTCGTCCTCCGCGGCCGTACGCAGCCGCAGCCGCAGGTCGATGCCGAGGTGCACCAGGATCCGGGTCCGCCACGCCCAGCGGACGGTGTCGCCGAGCCACTTGTCGCCGGGCCGCCCCTGCTGGGCCACCCCGAAGCGGGCAGCGATGATCCCCTCGTACGACGAAGGGCCCTCGACCGGCTCCTCGGGCTCGAGCACGAGGTCGAGGACCTCTTCCTTCTCGCCGCGGAACATCGCGAGGATCCGGTGCGAGGGCAGCTCCGTGAAGCCCTCCGAGAAGTCGAAGTAGTCGGCGAACTTCGCGCCCGCCTCCTCCTTGCCGTCACGGACCTTCGCAGCCAGCCTGCCCCGCGTCCACATCCGCTCACGCAGTTCGCCGATGAGGTCGGCGTCCTCGGAGAAACGCTCCGCCAGGATCGCCCGTGCGCCCTCCAGAGCCGCGGCCGCGTCCGCGACGCCCTTGTCCGCGTCGACAAACGCCGCCGCGGCCGCGAGCGGCTCGACCGATGGGTCGCGGAGCAGGCCCTCGGCCAGCGGCTCGAGACCCGCCTCGCGTGCGATCTGAGCCTTGGTGCGCCGCTTGGGCTTGAACGGCAGGTAGATGTCCTCGAGCCGCGCCTTGGTGTCGGCGGCCCGGATCTGCGCCTCGAGCGCCTCGGTGAGCTTGCCCTGCTCACGCACGGACTCCAGGATCGTCGTCCGCCGCTCCTCCAGCTCCCGGAGGTATCGCAGCCGTTCCTCGAGCGTGCGCAGCTGCGCGTCGTCGAGCATCTCGGTCGCTTCCTTGCGGTAGCGAGCGATGAACGGCACGGTGGACCCGCCGTCGAGCAGCTCGACGGCCGCCTTCACCTGCCGCTCCCGTACGCCGAGCTCCTCGGCGATCCTGCCTTCGATGGACGTCGTCACGGTTTCCCGACTCGCCTTCTCGTGCTCGCTGTGCTTGAGAGTGCATTGTGCCGGGTGGCCGGGTGCCGTGTCGCGTGCCTCCGGTCGCGCGCCTCAGGCGCGACGGGTGCGGCCGCTGCGCGAGGCGCCGCCGAAGAGCCGGGCCGGCAGGCGGAAGGGAAGCGTCACCACGGTGGCGATCGCCGAGCCGACCGTACGAAGTACGTCTGCTGTCGCGCGGAGCACAATCGACCTCCGGTGTCGGGTGCTTGGGACCAGTCGGGTAACCGCCGGCAGGCCCCGCCAAACGTCGCCGCGCACCCGGCCCTTCGCGTCAGTCCTTGCCGATCAGGTCCGGAGGGAAGGCGCCCGCGACCGCTGCCGTCACCAGGAAGCCGCGCCCCAGCTCGGTGAGCCGTTCGACGCCCGCCGCGCCCAGGTGCTCGTACGGCTCTCGGTCCAGGCGGTCCGTGAGGTCCTCGAGCTCGGCACGCAGGGCGGTGCCCGTCTCGGTCAACTCGCCCTCGGCGTCGAGCAGTCCGCGGTGCCGCAGCCGGTCCTGTGCCGCCTCCCAGTCGGCGCGGCCCCAGCCGCGTGTGGCGAGGATCCAGCGGGGCGCCATGCCCTTGCCGGTCGCGGTGTGGCTCACCAGCGCCTCGAGCGGGTCGAGGCCGGATGCCAGCAGGGCCGCGAGATGCCCGTCCCCGCGGTGCTCGCGCAGCAGCGTCGTCGCGTGCCAGTAGGCGAGGTGCGGCTCCGTCGGCACGGGCAGGTCCGCGTGGGCCGCGTAGAGCGGCCGGGCGTGCCGGGTGCATGCCTCGGTCGCGCGCAGGGCGAGCTCCGCCGCCTCCGCCAGATCCGGGGACGCGATCACGTCGTCGCCGAGCAGCCGCCTCAGCGTGGTGTCGGCGGCACGCAGCCGCGCCGCGAGCACGTCCTGCGGGGACGCGGTGCCCCAGACCGCCGGCAGGTGCTTGGCGACCAGCTCGTGGTTGAAGTTGTAGAAGGCGGCGGTCACGGTGCCCGGTCCGACGGCGCCCAGTGCGGCGCCGCGTCCCGCGAAGTACGCCGCGCTCGCGTCCTCGATGCCGAGGCGGCCCAGTTCCGCGGTGAAGTCGGGCGAGAAGTAGACCGTCGAGTGCATCGGGTTGAGGGCGTTGTGGCAGCGGCGTCCCGCGCGCGGGTGCAGAGAGGTCATGGCGGCAGGTTAGCGACTGCTTAGTACGGCCGGAAGGGCGGAGCGGCGGCCGTACCGCGGATGGCAGGAAAGGTGGGCTCCTCGTCATTGCGGACATGCCCCGTCCGTCGAAGGATGGTGTCCATGACGCGAACCGTGCTGGTCGTCCTCTTCGAGGACGTGCAGGCCCTCGACGTGACCGGGCCGGTCGAAGTGTTCGACGGCGCCGGCCGGGCGAGCGGCGACCGGTCCGCGTACCGGATCCGTACCGCCTCGCTCGACGGGCGACCGGTGCGGACCTCCAGCGGCCTCACCGTCGTGCCGGACGCCGGCCTTGCCGACGCAGCGGCCCCGGACATGCTTCTTGTCCCCGGCGGAGAGGGCACCCGCTGCCCGGATCCACGTCTGATCGACTGGCTGCGCGACAACGCACCATGCGCCGGACGCCTGGTCTCCGTCTGTACCGGCGCCCTGCTGCTGGCCCGGGCGGGACTGCTCGACGGCCGCCGCGCCACCACCCACTGGATGGTCTGCGAGCACCTCGCCGCCAACTATCCGGAGGTCGACGTCCAACCGGAGCCGATCTTCGTCAGGGACGGCCGGCTCTCGACCTCCGCGGGCGTCACCGCGGGCATCGACCTGGCGCTCGCCCTCGTCGAGGAGGACCTGGGCCGTGACGTCGCGCTCACCGTCGCCCGCCACCTGGTCGTCTTTCTGCGGCGCCCCGGCAACCAGGCCCAGTTCAGCGCTCAGCTCGCCGCCCAGACCGCACGGCGGGAACCGCTGCGCGAGGTGCAGCACTGGGTCACCCAGCACCCGGAGGCTGACCTGTCCGTCGACGCGCTCGCGGACCGCGCCGGTCTCTCGCCCCGCCACTTCGCCCGTGCCTTCCACACGGAGACGGGTGCGACGCCGGGCCGCTACGTCGAGCGCGTACGGCTCGAGCACGCCAGAAGGCTCCTGGAGGACACCCCGGACGGCGTCACGAAGATCTCGCGCGCTTGCGGCTACGGCACCAGCGAAGCCATGCGGCGCGCGTTCGTGAAGGCCCTCGGGGTGGCGCCCGCGGAGTACCGCCGCCGCTTCCGTGGCACCGCACAGACCGCCCACTGATCAGCCACAGAAGGGGAATCACCGTGCAGATCGCCATCCTGCTCTTCGACCGTTTCACGTCCTTGGACGCCGTCGGCCCCTACGAGATGCTCTGCCGCCTGCCCGACGCGGAGGTCGTGTTCGTCGCCGAGCGGCCCGGACCCGTGCGCAACGACCGCGACGAGCTCTCCCTCGTCGCCGGCAAATCCTTCGACGAGGTGCCTCGCCCCGACATCGTCCTCGTCCCCGGCGGCCCCGGCCAGAACGACCAGATGGAGAACGAGGCGCTCCTCGGGTGGCTCCGTTCCGTGGACGCGGCCAGCACCTGGACCACCTCGGTGTGCACCGGCTCGCTGCTGCTGGGCGCGGCCGGCCTGCTGGAGGGACGCGAGGCGACGTCGCACTGGCTCGCCCTGGAAGACCTGGAGCGGCTGGGTGCGAAGGCGACCGGCCGGCGTGTCGTGACCGACGGCAAGTACGTCACGGCGGCCGGCGTCTCGTCCGGCATCGACATGGGGCTCACCCTGGTCGGCAGGCTGGCCGGCGACGAGTACGCCCAGGCCGTGCAGGTGATGACGGAGTACGACCCGCAGCCGCCCTACGACGCGGGCTCGCCCGCCAAGGCCCCGGCGCACCTGGTCGAGAAGTTCCGTGCCGAGAGCCGCTTCATGCTCAGCTAGCCCCCGGGGCATGCCCGGTTGCACCCGGCGCCCATGTGAAGCGCGGCGCACGCCGCTCCAGGAAGGCGGCGACCCCCTCCGCGGTGTCGTCGCTGCCGCGCGCCTGCTCCGCCCAGTGCGCCTCACGATCGGTGCGGCCGGCGGTGAACTCCTTGGCCGCGCACTGCGTCAGCTGCGAGCGCGACACCAGGATCCTGGTGAACTCCGCGGCCCGCGGGCCCAGCTTGTCCTCCGGCAGCACCTCGTCGACCAGACCGGTGCGCAGCGCCCGCTCGGTGTCGATCAACTCGCCCGAGTACAGCAGGTACTTGGCCGCCGCCGGCCCCACCAGCGAGGCCAGTCGGCGCGTCGAGCCCGCCGGATAGACGATCCCGAGCTTCGCAGGTGTCACGCCGAACAGGGCGTCGTGCTCCGCGAAGCGCAGATCGCAGGCGGCGGCGAGCTGGCAGCCGCCGCCCACGCAGTAGCCGCGCACGACGGCGAGTGTCGGTTTGGGGAACGCGGCGAGCGCCTCCTCCGCGCGCATGGCCAGCGCCTGCGGGTCCTCGCCGGGTGCACGCAGTGAGGAGATGTCCGCGCCCGCGCAGAAGGTCTCGCCCGCACCGGTCAGCACCAGTGCCCGTACGGCGGGGTCGGCGGCCGGCTCCTCGAGCAGCTCCGGCAGCGCGCGCCACATGTCGGCAGTCATGGCGTTGCGCTTGGCGGGGTTGCTGATCACGACGGTGGCGACACCGTCCGCGACGGTGTGCAGCAACTGCGGCCGGTGGGGCTCGGGGGACTCCATGTGCCGGATGCTATCGGGCAGGCCGGACCCCAAGATCGGGAAGGGCGTGATCGCGACCGGCGCCGGCGGCCGGCGGGTCGTCGGCACCGCCACCGAGCAGGGAGAAGACGCCGATAGGAGGCGCCGATAAGAGTGCTGAAACGATCGGTCCGGAGAAGCGGGCAGAAGGAGCTTCCGACCAGTCACACAACTGACCCTGTCATACGCATCCGGCCAAAAAGCGTCGATAGACGATCACTTCCGTTCAGTGGTACGGCACGGACCAACTGACTACCAACACTTGGTTACTCCAGCGCCAGTGGGACGAGCCGAAGGTGGGTGCCGGACTATGGAGAGCCGCGGGAGCGTGCCTGCGCGGCCGCTGTCGTACGAGGGTGTCTGGCGGTTCACCGCCCCCGCCCTCGACGTGTCCGTCCCGCAGGCCAGGCACGCGGTGCGTGACCTGCTCGCCCGCCAGGGCGTGCCCGTCGCCGCCGACGTCGTGCAGGGTCTGCTGCTGATCGTCTCCGAGCTGGTCACCAACACGGTGCGGCACGCCGCGCTGCTCTCGCCGGAGGTCGCGGTCGAGGTGGCCATCGGCACGCACTGGGTGCGTGTCTCCGTGGAGGACAACCACCCCTACCGGCCCAAGGCGCTGGAGACCGACTCCGCGCAGACCGGCGGGCGCGGGCTGATGCTGGTCCGTGAGATCACCCGGGAGGCCGGGGGGACCTGCGACGTGGAGCACACGGCGAGCGGCGGCAAGATCATCTGGGTCGAGCTGCCGCTGGTCTCCCAGTACGCAGGCGGCGCGACGACCGTGTAGGTGCCGCGCCGCCGCAGAACGCGCTACCAGCCGCCGGCCGGCCCCGTCAGCTCCCTGACCGCGGGGCGGGCGGCGTCGAGCACCGTCATGAACCACGCGGAGAACGGCGCATCTCGGTGCATCTTCGCCAGTTCGTCGGGGGTCACGAAGGCCGTCTCGCCGATCTCCTCGGGGTCCGGTCGCAGCGGGGACTGCACCATCCCGACGAAGAGATGGTTGTACTCCTGCTCGACCAGCCCCGACTCCGGGTCCGGGTGGTTGTAGCGGACCGTGCCGGCCTCGGCGAGCAGCGAGGGCGAGACCCCCAGCTCCTCGTGCGTACGACGAGCGGCCGCCGCGAACGGCGCCTCGCCCGGGTACGGGTGTCCGCAGCAGGTGTTCGACCAGACACCGGGGGAGTGGTACTTGCCGAGCGCCCGGCGCTGCAGCAGCAGCCGCCCCTGCTCGTCGAAGAGGAACACCGAGAAGGCGCGGTGCAGCTGCCCGGGCGCCTGGTGGGCGGAGAGCTTCTCGGCCGTGCCGATGGTGTTGCCCTCCTCGTCGACCAGCTCGAGCAGGATCTCCGGTGATGTTCCGTTCGACGAACTGGTCGCCGCGGTGGCTGGTGTGATCGGCATAACCGTCCTTCGCATCGGTTCTCGGCCCGGCCGCCCTCCCGGAGGAAGGTCCCTGGGCCCCGCTCAGTCTGCCGTACAAAAGCGGCTTGTCGGCACTTCGGCCGGAGCCTGGCATGTCCGCTCCGCCGCGTCGGAACGCGGCGGAGCGGACACGGCCGACAGGTCCGTCAGACGCCGAAGGCCGCCGGATAGCGGACCGTGCCCCGCGGCACGGCCCGGGAGCCGTCCAGCGCCGTCACCATCAGGGCCTCTTCCGGTACCTCGAAAGACGTCCTGATCCCGTACGCCGAGGCGACCTCGAACCCGAACCTCGGGTAGTACTCCGGATGCCCGAGGACGACGACCGGCGCCTCGCCCCGCGCCCGCGCGGCATCGAGCACCGCACGGACGACGGCCTGGCCCGCGCCCCGGCGCTGGTGCCCGGGGGAGACCGCCACCGGGGCCAGAGCCAGCGCGGGAGAGTCACCGATCCGGCACCGCGTCAGCAACGCGTAGGCGGCCACCGACCCGTCCGCCGCCTCCGCGACGTACGACAGCCCCGGCAGCCACGCCTCGCCGTCGAGCCGGAGCCTGTCCACGAGAGCGGACTCCGCCGGAGTGGGGAACGCGGCGGCGTTGACGGCCCGGACGGCCGGGATGTCGGCCGCCGTCTCCGGCCGGGTGTGCCAGCGCGCGTCGGCCGGACGCAGGACGTATCCGGTACAGCAGAACTCCGAGCCGTGCTCCCGGCGCATGGCGATCTCCTCGCGGGTGGCGGCAAGGGCCTCCGCCATGCCGGGGGTTGCCGGGTCCGCGGCATCGGCCCGCTCGCCCAGCGGACCGTAGTACTCGTCCCAGTCGCTCTCGGGCTGCCGGTACAGCCCGAGAACGGTGTAGCCGGCCACGACGGCCGCCGAGCAGTTCCCGGCGGTCGTACGCAGCGTGTAGTGCTGGTCCCAGAAGGCGCGCGCGTCGGCCGGGGGGTTCTCGGCCGTCCACTCGCACTCGGTCAGGACCAGGCTGCCGCCGGGGGCGAGCAGCCGCCGCCACTTCGCGAGGGCGGTGTCGAAACCGATGCCGTAGGCGGAACTCTCCGCCCAGACGACATCGAACGAGCCGTCGGGGAAGGGGAGTTCGCCCATGTCGGCGTTGACCGTACGGATCGCGTCAGCGAGCCCGCGGGCTGCGGCCTTGTGCCGCAGCTCCTCGAGGAACGGCTCGTGCAGATCGACCGCGGTCACGTCGGCGCCGGCCCGCGAGGCCAGCAGCAGGGCGCCGCGGCCCGGGCCGCAGCCCAGGTCGAGCACCCGCGGACGCGCGGGCAGCGGCCCTGCCAGGGCGAGAAGCCGCAGCGAGGTGTCGTCGGAACCAGGACCCTGCCGGGGAAGACCGTGGTGCAGGGCGAAGAAGGCGTTGTGCAAGTCGTTGTCGGACAACGTGGGAACCCTTGTGTACGGGGCTCCGGCCGACGAGGGCGGTCGGATCGGTGGGACCGGACCGGATCAGGGTCGGACGGAAACCCGGAGAATGAGGAAGGACCGGGCGCTGCGCGGGGCAGCCTCCGCTGCGACGGTCATCAACCTCAGCTCCTCTCAAGGGCGTGGGGACGTGAATGTCCCTGCGGAACCCTAGCAGCCACGCCGCTCGACAGCGGTCGCTCAGCGGCAGTTGGCCAGCGGCAGTTGGTCAGCGGCAGTTGGCCAGTGGCAGTTGGTCAGTGGCAGAGCTTCGCCTCGTGCTCCGCGTGACCGAGGGGCTCCAGCTGGAAGGTGCAGTGCTCCACGTCGAAGTGCGCACCGAGGCAGCCCTGGAGGTCGTGCAGCATCTTCTCGTGGCCCACCGAGTCCAGTGCGTCCTGGCTCACCACCACATGCGCGGAGAGCACCGGCATCCCTGAGGTGATCGTCCACGCATGCAGGTCGTGGACGTCCTCCACGCCGGGCAGGGCCAGTATGTGGGCGCGCACCTCACCCATGTCGACGCCCTTCGGAGCAGCCTCCAGCAGCACGTTCAGCGTCTCCCGCAGCAGCCGCACCGTACGCGGAACGATCATCAGGCCGATCACCAGCGACGCGATCGGGTCGGCGTACTGCCAGCCCGTCGCGAGGATGATCCCCGCGGACACCAGCACGGTCACGGATCCGAGCGCGTCCGCCAGCACCTCCAGATACGCGCCCCGGACGTTGAGGCTCTCCTTCTGGCCGCGCATCAGAAGCGTGAGCGAGACCATGTTGGCCGCCAGGCCGGTCAGCGCGAAGACGACGGTCAGACCGCCCCGGGTCTGCGCCGGTTCGATGAAACGCTCCACCGCCTCGAAGAGCAGGAAACCGCCGACCCCCAGCAGAAGAAGACAGTTGGCGAGCGCCGCGAGGATCTCGGCACGGGCGAACCCGAACGTGCGGTTCTGCCCGGACGGCCGGTTGGCGAAATGGATCGCCAGCAGAGCCAGCCCGAGTCCCACCGCGTCCGTCGCCATGTGGGCGGCATCGGCGATGAGGGCGAGCGAGTCCGACAGCACGCCCCCGACGATCTCCAGCACCATCACGCCGAGGGTGATGGAGAGCGCGATGCGCAGCCGTCCCTTGTAGGCCGCGGCCGCAGTACCCGTCGGCGGCGGCCCGCCGTGCGTATGCCCGTGGTCGTGCCCAGCCCCCATGTCGGTGCCCTTCCGTCTGCTGCGCATGCTCGGTCGAGCCCCAAGTCAACTACGGGTGGGGGGTATCCGGCAACACGACGTTGAACACCGTTGTCATATGCTCTGACCTGCGGAAATGGTCGCAGGTCAGAGCGTCGCGACGATCAGCGGGCGGCGGCTTCCGGATGCCTGGCGAGCCAGCCCTCCCAGGCCGAGGCGACCATCTCGTCCACCCCGTGCGACGCCGACCAGCCCAGCTCCTTGGTGATCAGTTCGACCGAGGCGACCGCTTTGGCGGCGTCGCCGGACCGGCGCGGCCCGACCACCGGCTCCAGCCGCCGCCCGGTGATCTCGCCCACCAGATCGGCGAGCTCGCGCACCGAGACACCGACGCCGCGGCCGATGTTCACGGTGAGGTCGCCGGGCTCCTCGGCGCCGGCCAGCCGGCGCGCCACCGTGAGATGGGCGTCCGCGAGATCGGCGACATGAATGTAGTCGCGGATACAGGTCCCGTCAGGTGTCGGGTAGTCCGCACCGAAGATCCGCGGCGCCTCGCCGTGCGTGATCCGGTCGAAGAACATCGGGATGATGTTGAACACCCCGGTGTCAGCCAGCTCGGGGGCGGCCGCACCGGCGACATTGAAGTAACGAAGGCACGCCGTCGACAGGCCGTGCGCCCGCCCGGCCGCCCGGACCAGCCACTCGCCCGTGAGCTTTGTCTCCCCGTACGGGTTGATCGGCTCGCAGACCACCGACTCGGAGATGAGATCCGTCTCGGGCACCCCGTAGACAGCGGCCGACGAGGAGAAGAGGAACCGTCGCACACCGGCCGAGACCACCGCCTCCAGCAGCACCGTCAGACCGTGCACGTTCTCCCGGTAGTACATCAGCGGCTGCTCGACGGACTCGCCGACCTGCTTCTTCGCCGCGAGATGGACGACACCGGTGACGGCGTGGTCGGCGAGTGTGCGTTCCACCACGTCGCGGTCGAGCACCGACCCGCGCACCAGCGGAACGCCGGCGGGCAGCCGCTCGGGGATCCCCGAGGACAGGTCGTCGAGCACGACGACCCGTTCACCGGCCGCCGCCATGGCGTGCGCCACATGCGCCCCGATGTATCCCGCCCCACCTGTGATCAGCCAAGTCATGACGGCCACCCTATGGGGTGCTCCTCGGCGCTCCGTCCGGTTCCGGGCGGTCCGGCCACAGCTCCCCCGGGTCCCTCGCTCGACGGTTTGGAGGGCGGGCGCTGATCGACGATGATGATCTCGGCGGGCCGCCAGGGCGTAAACGGCCGGTGAACTCCCGCTTCCGTTCATCCGATAGCCTCTGCCGACGTGCCGCCGCCCGTGCACCGGGCCGAGCCGCCGTGCACCAGCACCGTCAGCTCCAAGGAGTGAGTTCGTCTGTCGACCGCCATCCTCACCGGTCCGCCGGTACCCGGATCGTCGCTCGAGGGCGATCTGCGGTCGCTGGGCTTCGACGTGCGGGTCGCGAACGGCCCCGAGCACACCGCCGCACTGATCGCGGCAGTCCCCGGTGCCGAACGGGTCGCCCTGATCGATCCCCGGTTCGTGGGTCACGTCCACACTCTGCGACTGGCACTCACCGATCCGCGTTTCCCCACCACCGCCGTCACCGGGGCGCTCAGCGCTCAGCAGGCCGGCCGAGCGGCGCTGACCGGCGCCGTGCACGCCGTCTCCGCCACGGTGCCCGCCGGAGCGGGCGCCGTCGCCGGTGACGGAGTCGTCGACAGTGTCGCCGCGGAGCTCGAGTCCGAGGGCGTGCCCGTGCACCGCCCCGAGCTCGGCTCGCTGGTCGCCGCCGTGCCCTCGGAGGCCGAGGAGCGCCACCGGGCGCGCGCCGCCGTCGAGGCGGTCGACGACGAGGCCGTACGGCTGCGCTCCGCCGTCAAGGCCCACGACGGGTTCTTCACGACGTTCTGCATCAGCCCGTACTCCCGCTATCTCGCCCGCTGGTGCGCCCGGCGCGGACTGACCCCGAACCAGGTCACCACCGCGTCCCTGCTCACCGCGCTGATGGCGGCCGGCTGCGCGGCCACCGGCACCCGCGTCGGATTCGTCGCCGCGGGCCTGCTGCTGCTCTTCTCCTTCGTCCTGGACTGCACGGACGGGCAGCTCGCCCGCTACTCGCTGCAGTACTCGACGATGGGCGCCTGGCTGGACGCCACCTTCGACCGCGCCAAGGAGTACGCCTACTACGCGGGCCTCGCCCTCGGGGCGGCACGCGGCGGCGACGACGTGTGGGCGCTCGCGCTCGGCGCGATGGTGCTGCAGACCTGCCGTCACGTCGTCGACTTCTCGTTCACCGAGGCGAACCACGACGCGACCGCCAACACGAGCCCTACGGCCGCTCTGTCCAGCAAGCTCGACAGCGTCGGCTGGACGGTCTGGCTGCGCCGGATGATAGTGCTGCCGATCGGCGAGCGCTGGGCGATGATCGCCGTGCTCACCGCCGTGACCACACCGCGCATCGTCTTCTACGCGCTGCTGATCGGCTGTTCGCTCGCCGCCTGCTACACCACCGCCGGCCGTGTGCTGCGTTCGCTGACCCGCAAGGCGCACCGCACCGACCGAGCCGCCCGGGCGCTGGCCGACCTCGCCGACTCCGGACCGCTCGCGGAGACCGCCTCGCGCCTCGCCGCCAAGGGCGTACGCACTCTGCCCGGTCCGATACCGCTCGTCGTGGCGGTCATCGGCGGTGCCGCACTGGTGGCGACCGCGGCCCTCACCGACTTCGGCAGCATCTGGACCGTCGTCGCGGCCGTGGTGTACGCGCTCACCTCGGGCGTTGCCGTCGCCCGCCCCCTCAAGGGTGCCCTCGACTGGCTCGTTCCCCCCGTTTTCCGGGCAGCCGAGTACTGCACGATCCTGGTCCTCGCCGCTCACGCGGAGGTGAACGGTGCGCTACCGGCAGCTTTCTGCCTGGTGTCCGCCGTCGCCTACCATCACTACGACACGGTCTACCGCATCCGCGGTGGCACGGGCGCGCCCCCGCACTGGCTGGTGCGCACGATCGGCGGGCACGAGGGGCGGGTCCTGGCAGTCGCGCTGCTCGCCTTCCTGCTCACCGGCACGGACTTCACCCTCGCGTCGGCGTCCCTTGCCGCGGCCGTGGCGCTCGTGGTGCTCGTCGAGAGCATCCGCTTCTGGGTGTCCTCGCAGGCACCCGCCGTACATGACGAAGGAGAACCAGCATGATCGGCCTCGTATTGGCAGCCGGTGCCGGACGGCGTCTGCGCCCCTACACCGACACGCTTCCCAAGGCCCTCGTGCCCGTCGACGGCGGCATCACGGTTCTCGACCTGACGCTGGGCAACTTCGCTGAGATCGGGCTCACCGAGGCCGCGATCGTCGTCGGCTACCGCAAGGAGGCCGTGTACGAGCGCAAGGCGGCGCTCGAGGCGAAGTACGGTCTGAAGCTCACCCTCGTCGACAACGACAAGGCCGAGGAGTGGAACAACGCCTACTCCCTGTGGTGCGCCCGTGACGTCATCGCCGAGGGCGTCATCCTCGCCAACGGCGACACCGTGCACCCGGTCTCCGTCGAGAAGACCCTGCTCGCCGCCCGCGGCAACGGCCAGAAGATCATCCTCGCCCTCGACACGGTGAAGAACCTCGCCGACGAGGAGATGAAGGTGATCACCGAGGGCAACAAGGGTGTCCAGCGCATCACCAAGCTGATGGACCCCGCCTCCGCCACCGGCGAGTACATCGGCGTCACCCTCATCGAGCCCGACGCGGCCGCCGACCTCGCCGACGCCCTCAAGGCCACCTTCGAGCGCGACCCCGACCTCTACTACGAGGACGGCTACCAGGAGCTCGTCAACCGCGGCTTCCGGGTCGACGTCGCCCCCATCGGCGACGTCAGCTGGGTCGAGATCGACAACCACGACGACCTCGCGAAGGGCCGTGAGATCGCGTGCCAGTACTGACCCGGCTGATCCCGTCCCCGGTTGTCGTCGACATCCGGGCGGGAGCCCTGGACGACCTGGCCGGCATCCTCGCCGACCAGCGGATCTCCGCGTCCGGCAAGCTCGCCTTCGCGATCAGCGGCGGCTCCGGCCAGAAGCTTCGCGAGAAGCTCGCGCCCGCGCTGCCCGGTGCCGACTGGTACGAGGTGTGCGACGGCACCATCGACTCCGCCGTCAAACTCGCCGACGACATAAAGGGCAACCGGTACGACGCGGTCGTCGGCCTCGGCGGCGGCAAGATCATCGACGTGGCGAAGTACGCCGCCGCCCGGGTGGGCCTGCCGCTCGCCGCCGTCGCGACCAACCTCGCGCACGACGGCCTGTGCTCGCCGATCTCCATCCTGGACAACGACAACGGCCGCGGTTCCTACGGCGTCCCCTCGCCCATCGCCATGGTCATCGACCTCGACGTGGTGCGCGACGCCCCCGTGCGTTTCGTCCGCTCCGGCATCGGCGACGCGATCTCCAACATCTCGGCCATCGCCGACTGGGAGCTCTCGCACCAGATCAACGGGGAGAACGTCGACGGGCTGGCCGCCGCCATGGCCCGCACCGCCGGCGAGTCCGTGCTGCGCCACCCCGGTGGCGTCGGCGACGACGAGTTCCTCACCGTCCTCGCGCAGGCGCTGGTGCTCTCCGGGATCGCCATGTCCATCAGCGGCGACTCCCGGCCGTCCTCGGGCGCCTGCCACGAGATCAGCCACGCCTTCGACCTGCTGTACCCCAAGCGGGCCGCCAGCCACGGCGAGCAGGTCGGCCTCGGGGCGGCGTTCGCGATGCACCTGCGCGGAGCGACCGAGGACTCGGGCCTGTTCGCCGAGGTGCTGCGCCGGCACGGTCTGCCCGTGCTGCCCGAGGAGATCGGCTTCTCACCGGACGAGTTCGTGCGCGCTGTCGAGTACGCGCCGCAGACCCGCCCGGGCCGTTTCACCGTCCTCGAGCACCTCGCCCTCACCAACGACCAGATCAGGGACGCGTACGCCGACTATGCCAAGACCATCAGTAGCTGAACTCCGCCCGGTCGTTCACCCCGCGGGTGTGAAGGACCGGCGCAGCGGTGAGCACTGGGGCGGCCGCCTGTACATGCGCGAGATCTCACTGCGTATCACCCGCCTCCTGGTCACCACCAAGGTCACGCCGAACCAGCTGACCTACGTGATGACTCTCGCCGGTGTTCTGGCCGCTCCCGCCCTGCTGGTGCCGGGTATATGGGGGGCCGTCCTCGGTGTGGCGGCCGTCCAGCTCTATCTGCTGCTCGACTGCGTCGACGGCGAGGTGGCCCGCTGGAAGCAGCAGTTCTCGCTCTCCGGTGTGTACCTGGACCGGGTCGGCGCCTATCTGTGCGACGCGGCTGTCCTCGTCGGCTTCGGCCTGCGCGCCGCCGACCTGTGGGGCAGCGGCCGGATCGACTGGCTGTGGGCCTTCCTCGGCACCCTGGCCGCGCTCGGCGCGATCCTGATCAAGGCCGAGACCGACCTGGTCGGCGTCGCCCGTCACCAGGGCGGACTGCCGCCGGTCAAGGAGGCGGCGGCCGAGCCGCGCTCGTCCGGCATGGCGCTCGCCCGCCGGGCCGCCGCCGCGCTGAAGTTCCACCGGCTGGTCCTCGGCATCGAGGCGTCCCTGCTCATCCTGGTGCTGGCCGTCCTGGACGAGGCACGCGGCGACCTGTTCTTCACCCGCCTCGGTGTCGCCGTGCTGGCCGGTATCGCGCTGCTCCAGACACTGCTGCACCTGGTGTCCGTCCTCGCGTCGAGCAGGCTGAAATGACCGCTCCCCTGAAGCTGGGCGCCGTCGTCATCACGATGGGCACCAGGCCCGACGAGCTGCGGGCCCTCCTCGACTCGGTCGCCAAGCAGGACGGCGACCGGATCGAGGTGGTCGTCGTCGGCAACGGCGCGCCCGTCATCGACGCGCCCGAGGGCGTGCGCACCGTGGATCTGCCCGAGAACCTGGGCATCCCGGGCGGCCGCAACGTCGGCATCGAGGCCTTCGGGCCCGGCGGCCGCGACGTCGACGTGCTGCTCTTCCTCGACGACGACGGACTGCTGCCCAATGCCGACACCGCGCAGCTGATCCGCGAGGCCTTCGACGCCGACCCCGGGCTGGGCATCGTCAGCTTCCGTATCGCCGACCCGGAGACCGGGTTGACCCAGCGCCGCCACGTGCCGCGGCTGCGTGCCTCCGACCCGATGCGCTCCTCGCGGGTCACGACCTTCCTCGGCGGCGCCAACGCCGTCCGCACGGACGTCCTCGGACAGGTCGGCGGCCTGCCCGACGAGTTCTTCTACGCCCACGAGGAGACCGACCTCGCCTGGCGTGCCCTGGATGCCGGCTGGTCGATCGACTACCGCGCCGACATGGTGCTGCTCCACCCGACGATGCCCCCGTCCCGGCACGCGGTCTACCACCGGATGGTGGCCCGTAACCGGGTGTGGGTCGCCCGTCGCAATCTGCCCGCGCCGCTGGTGCCGGTCTACGTCGGGGTGTGGGTGCTGCTCACTCTTGTGCGACGCCCTTCGCTGCCGGCGCTCAAGGCCTGGTTCGGCGGCTTCATGGAAGGATGGCGGACGCCCTGCGGCCCGCGCCGTCCGATGAAGTGGCGTACTGTGTGGCGACTCACCAGGCTGGGCCGACCTCCTGTCATCTGACAAGCTCGGTTCTGAGAGCATCTGGGCGACAGGCCGCGGACGGCCGCGCCCCGAATTGCCGCGCATCTTGAACACGAAAGTTTCAACTTGTGAGTGACACAACCCATGACGGTGCCATCGCGATGAGCCCCGCACCATCGCCCGACCACGGCCTGTCTCCGGCGCAGCTCGCCGCCAAGTACGGCTTGTCGGTGAGCGGCGCCCGACCGGGCCTGGTCTCGTACGTCAGGCAGCTGTGGGGACGGCGCCACTTCATCCTGGCCTTCTCGCAGGCCAAGCTGACGGCCCAGTACAGCCAGGCGAAGCTCGGCCAGCTCTGGCAGGTGGCGACGCCGCTGCTCAACGCGGTCGTCTACCTGCTGATCTTCGGGGTGATCCTGCAGGCCAGCAGGGGCATGCCGATGAACATCTACATCCCGTTCCTGGTGACGGGTGTGTTCGCGTTCACCTTCACACAGAGCTCCGTGATGGCGGGCGTGCGGGCGATCTCGGGCAACCTGGGGCTGGTGCGCGCACTGCACTTCCCCCGGGCCTCGCTGCCGATCTCGTTCGCTCTGCAGCAGCTCCAGCAACTGCTGTTCTCCATGGTCGTGCTGCTGGCGATCGTGGTGGGCTTCGGCAGCTACCCCTCGCTGTCCTGGCTGCTGGTGCTGCCGGCCCTCGTCCTGCAGTTCGTGTTCAACACCGGCCTGGCCATGATCATGGCCAGGCTGGGTGCGAAGACCCCCGACCTCGCGCAGCTGATGCCGTTCATCATGCGCACCTGGCTCTACGCGTCGGGCGTGATGTTCTCCATCCCGGTGATGCTCGCCGACAAGCCGGCCTGGATCGCGGACGTGCTCATGTACAACCCGGCGGCCATCTACATGGACCTCATCCGGTTCGCGCTGATCGACGGCTACGGCTCCGAGAACCTGCCCTCGCACGTGTGGGCCGCAGGCCTGGGCTGGGCGGCCCTGATCGGCTTCGCGGGCTTCGTGTACTTCTGGAAGGCTGAGGAGCGGTACGGCCGTGGCTGATGAAAACAACGAGCACCGCGTGGACATCGCCAAGGCGCGCATCCCCACGGTAATCGCCGACGACGTGCACATCGTCTACCGGGTCAACGCGGGCGGCGGCGGCAAGGGCAGCGCGACGGCCGCGCTCAGCCGGATCCTCCGCCGCGACAAGGGCGAGTCCCGCGGTGTGCGCAAGGTCCACGCCGTGCGCGGCGTCTCCTTCACCGCCTACCGCGGCGAGGCCATCGGCCTCATCGGCACCAACGGCTCGGGCAAGTCGACCCTGCTGCGCGCCATCGCCGGTCTGCTGCCGACTGAGAGCGGCAAGGTCTACACCGACGGTCAGCCCTCGCTGCTCGGTGTCAACGCCGCGCTGATGAACGACCTCACCGGCGAGCGCAACGTCATACTCGGCGGCCTGGCCATGGGCATGACGCGCGAGGAGATCCGCGAGCGCTACCAGGGGATCGTCGACTTCTCCGGAATCAACGAGAAGGGCGACTTCATCACCCTGCCGATGCGCACCTATTCCTCCGGCATGGCGGCCAGGCTCCGCTTCTCGATCGCCGCGGCCAAGGATCACGACGTACTGATGATCGACGAGGCGCTCGCCACCGGTGACCGCCGCTTCCAGATCCGCTCCGAGGAGCGGATCAGGGAGCTCCGCAAGGAGGCAGGCACGGTGTTCCTGGTCAGCCACAGCAACAAGTCGATCAGGGACACCTGTGACCGTGTGCTGTGGCTGGAGAAGGGGGAGCTGCTGATGGACGGCCCCACCGACGAGGTGATCAAGGCGTACGAGAAGGAGACCGGCAAGTAGCCCCGGTTCCGTTCGCAGGGCGTCTCGCAGGCCCCCGTCGATTCGACCGGCGGGGGCCGCGTCGTGCCGACGCCCGGTACGGCGCGCCGCACCGTGAAGCAGCGTCAACTTGCCTACGCTGCCGGAAGGTTGGACCGGAAAGCGGCGTTGTTGCGATGGGTGCGGCACCCGACGGCGCCTTGGGGCGATGTACAACGTAAGCTGTACCGGTACCGAAACGCGGCAAGTGGGGTTAAAAGCCGTCGGCCGACCGGCCGAGCCCGGCACCGCCGGGCGGCGGATGTACGGCGCAGTATGCGGCGGCGTGTCCGAAATCAGATGTATTGGGTCGGCAGTGTAGAACGGGAGACGTGACGGCCATGACGGGAAATCTCCAGCTCCGCCACTCTCCCGCCGTCCCCGCGTCGGACAGCGAGCGGCTCCCCGCGTCGGGCAGCGCGCAGTGACGGGCACCCCGCAGACGCGCGCGCGGGTCCCCGCCCGCGCCACCCTCGACAAGGCCGCCGACGAGAACTTCCCCGTCGCCCCCTTCTTCCTGCCCCGCGCCTGGCGCAACGACCTCATGGCCGTCTATGGATACGCCCGCCTCGTCGACGACATCGGCGACGGCGATCTCGCACCCGGCGGCGCGGACACCGGCCACCTCGGCGTCGGCCCCGACCAGGCCGACGACCGGCTCGCCGTGCTCGACGCGTTCGAGACCGACCTCGGCCGCGTCTTCGACGAGGCGGGCGACGCCCCCCGCCATCCGCTGCTGCGCGCCCTGCGGCCCACGGTCCGCCGCGGTTCGCTCACTCCCGGGCCGTTCCTCGGCCTGATCGCCGCCAACCGGCAGGACCAGCTCGTCCGCCGCTACGAGACGTACGACGATCTCCTCGCCTACTGCGAGCTGTCCGCGAACCCCGTCGGCAGGCTGGTTCTCGGCATCACCGGCACCGCCAGTCCCGAACGCGTGCGCCGCTCGGACGCCGTGTGCACGGCCCTCCAGATCGTGGAGCACCTCCAGGACGTCGTCGAGGACCTGGCGCGCGACCGCGTCTATCTGCCCGCACAGGACATGAAACGTTTCCACGTGGCCGAATCCGACCTCGCCGCGCCGACCGCCAACGCGTCGGTGCGTGCGCTGATCGCCTTCGAGGCATGGCGCGCCCGTGCGCTGCTGGACGAGGGCACACCCCTCGTCGGCAGCGTCGACGGCCGGCTGCGGCTGCTGCTCGCGGGTTTCGTCGCCGGTGGGCGTGCCGCCCTCGCCGCGATCGCCTCGGCCGGACATGATGTGCTGCCCGGGCCGCCCAGAGCCACCAAGGCGAACCTGCTGCGTCACGTGGGAGCAGTCTTGCGAGAAGCGCGTAGAGAGGGATGAGCCGGACGATGGAGGGACCGATCCAGGTGCCCGCGCCGGTGCAGGCCGCGTACAGCTATTGCGAGGCCGTCACCGGACAGCAGGCCCGCAACTTCGCCTACGGCATCAGGCTGCTGCCGCCGGAGAAGCGCCAGGCCATGTCGGCGCTGTACGCGTTCTCCCGGCGCGTCGACGACATCGGCGACGGCACGCTGAAGCCCGAGGCCAAGCGCGACCGGCTCGAGGGCATGCGCGAGCTGCTGGAGCGCATCAGGAAGGGCGCCGTCGACGAGGACGACACCGACCCCGTCGCCGTCGCCCTTTCGGACGCCGCACGCCGCTTCCCCCTCCCGCTCGGCGGCCTCGACGAGCTCATCGACGGCGTGCTGATGGACGTCCGGGGCGAGAGCTACGAGACGTGGGACGACCTCAAGGTGTACTGCCGGTGCGTGGCGGGTGCGATCGGGCGTCTCTCGCTCGGCGTGTTCGGCACCCAGCCAGGCGCGCGCGGCGCCGACCGCGCCTTCGAGTACGCCGACACGCTGGGCCTTGCCCTGCAACTGACCAACATCCTCAGGGACGTTCGGGAGGACGCGGCCAACGGCCGTACCTACCTGCCCGCGGACGACCTTGCCAAGTTCGGCTGCTCCGACGGCTTCCACAGCATCGAACCGCCGCCCGGCTCCGACTTCGCGGGCCTCGTCCACTTCGAAGCACGCCGCGCCCGTGCCCTGTTCGCCGAGGGCTACCGCCTGCTGCCCATGCTCGACCGGCGCAGCGGCGCGTGCGTCGCCGCGATGGCAGGCATCTACCGCCGCCTGCTCGACCGCATCGAGCGCGACCCCGAGGCCGTGCTGCGCCGGCGCGTCTCCCTGCCGGGGCGGGAGAAGGCATACGTCGCCGTCCGTGGCCTGTCCGGCCTGGACGCCCGCCACATCGTCCGCCAGACCCACGGGGGTCGCCGATGACGCCCACGACCCACCTGCCGGCCGGCTGCCGGGCCTTCCCGCACGCGCCCGCCGCCCACCCTCGAAGGGCCACCCGGCGGGCTTCCGCCCCGGCCCTGACAGTGATGGCCGGGGCGCGGCCCGGGCCCGGAGCCGGCCTGCGCCGGTGGGCGGCGCACGCGCCCGCCGCCCACCCTCCAAGGGCCACCCGGCCGACCTTCGCCGCGTCCCCGACTGTCGTGTCCGGGGCGCGTTTCGGGGCCGGGTTTGCGGTGTCGCGTCGCCATGGCCGCTGCCGGCAGGGCCCGATGGCGGCTGCCCCGCCGTGGCCCGGGCCCGGGTCTGCGGTGTCGTGTCGGTGTGACCGCCGCCGCGAGGGCATGGCGGCGGCCGCCGCGTCGCGGCCGCAGGGCGGGACGCCGGCCGTCCGCGTGAGGGAGGCGAGCGCATGACGGACGACGACATCACCCGCTCCCGGCACGCCGTCGTGATCGGCGGCGGCCTCGCCGGGGTCACGGCGGCACTCCAGCTCGCCGACGCCGGGGTGCGGGTCACCCTGCTCGAGAGCCGTCCTCGGCTCGGCGGGCTTGCCTTCTCGTTCCGTCGCGGCGACCTCACCGTCGACAACGGCCAGCACGTGTACCTGCGGTGCTGCACCGCCTACCGCTGGTTCCTCGACCGCATCAACGGCGCCCGTCTCGCTCCGGTCCAGGACCGCCTGGACGTCCCCGTGCTCGATGTCGCCGCCCAGGGCGGGCCGCGCCTCGGCCGGCTGCGGCGCACCGCGCTGCCCGTGCCGCTGCACCTCGCGGCGAGCCTGGCCGGCTATCCGCACCTTTCCCTCGCGGAGCGGGCCGGCGTCGCCCGCGCCGCGCTCGCGCTCAAGCGGCTCGACCCCGCCGACCCGGCGCTGGACGGCATCGACTTCGCCACCTGGCTCGGCCGCCACGGCCAGTCCCGGCGGGCCGTCGCCGCGCTGTGGGACCTCGTCGGTGTGGCGACGCTCAACGCCAGGGCCGCGCAGGCGTCCATGGGCCTGGCGGCGATGGTCTTCAAGACCGGGCTGCTCTCCGAGCCGGGGGCCGCCGACATCGGCTGGGCCCATGTTCCCCTCGGCGAACTGCACGACACGCTCGCCCGCAAGACCCTCGACGGGGCGGGGGTGCGCACCGAACTGTCCACCCGGGTACGGGAGATCAGCCGGTCGGCTGACGGCCGCTGGCAGGTCGAGGCGGACGGCGAGCAGCTCGACGCCGACACCGTCGTACTCGCCGTCCCGCAGCGCGAGGCCCACGCCTTGCTCCCGGACAGCGCACTGGCGGACCGTGACCGGCTCCTCGACATCGGCACTGCGCCGATCCTCAACGTCCATGTCGTGTACGACCGCAAGGTGTTGCGCCGCCCGTTCTTCGCCGCGCTCGGCACGCCGGTCCAGTGGGTCTTCGACCGCACGGAGGCGTCCGGGCTGAAGGACGGCCAGTATCTGGCTCTCTCGCAGTCGGCCGCGCAGGACGAGATCGACGAGCCTGTCGCCGCCCTGCGAAGCCGCTATCTGCCCGAGCTGGTACGGCTGTTGCCCGCCGCGCGCGGGGCCGGGGTGCGAGATTTCTTCGTCACCCGGGAGCGGACAGCGACGTTCGCGCCGGCCCCCGGCGTCGGCCGCCTGCGCCCGGATGCGCACACACGTGCCCCCGGCCTGTACCTTGCTGGCGCGTGGACTGCCACCGGCTGGCCCGCGACCATGGAGGGCGCCGTGCGCAGCGGGTTCAGTGCCGCTGGTGCTGCGCTCCTCGCGCTCGGCCGCCGCCATGAACATCCGCTCAAGGAGGCGGCGTGAGCACCAGTACTGGAACCAGAGGAGAAAGCGTGCCGACAGTGCACTCGGCGTACCCGGCTGACGACACCGCACAGAGCCCGGAGAACATCGACGTCTCCGCGCTGCTGGAGCGCGGACGCACCATGTCCACGCCGGTGCTGCGCGCCGCCGTGGAGCGGCTCGCGCCGCCCATGGACACCGTCGCCGCCTATCACTTCGGGTGGATCGACGCACAGGGACAGCCGTCAGAGGGCGATGGCGGCAAGGCCGTCCGCCCGGCGCTCGCGCTGCTGTCGGCGGAGGCGGCGGGCGCCGCACCGGAGATCGGCATCCCGGGGGCGGTCGCCGTCGAGCTGGTGCACAACTTCTCGCTCCTGCACGACGATTTGATGGACGGCGACGAGCAGCGCCGCCACCGCGACACGGTCTGGAAGGTGCACGGCCCCGCGCAGGCGATCCTCGTCGGCGACGCGCTGTTCGCACTGGCGAACGAGGTGCTGCTGGAGATCGGCACGGTGGAGGCCGGGCGGGCGACCCGCCGGCTGACGACCGCCACCCGGAAGCTGATCGACGGCCAGGCACAGGACATCTCCTACGAGCACCGCGAGCGGGTCACCGTCGAGGAGTGCCTCGAGATGGAGGGCAACAAGACCGGCGCGCTGCTGGCGTGCGCCGTCTCCATCGGCGCGGTGCTCGGCGGCGCCGACGACAGGACTGCCGACGCGCTCGAGGCGTACGGCTACCACCTCGGCCTCGCCTTCCAGGCCGTCGACGACCTGCTCGGCATCTGGGGCGACCCGGATGCCACGGGCAAGCAGACCTGGAGCGACCTGCGCCAGCGCAAGAAGTCCCTGCCGGTCGTCGCGGCGCTGGCCGCAGGCGGGCCGGCCTCGGAGCGGCTCGGCGCTCTGCTCGCCGCCGACGCCAAGAGCAACGACGTCGACAGCTTCTCCGAGGAGGAGTTCGCCACCCGGGCGGCTCTGATCGAGGAGGCCGGCGGCCGCGAGTGGACCTCCCAGGAGGCCCGTCGCCAGCACGCCGTCGCGATCGGGGCCCTCAGCGCCGTCGACATGCCGGAACGGGTCCGTGCGCAGCTCGTCGCGCTCGCGGACTTCGTCGTCGTACGAAAGAGATGATCCCCATCAGCATCGCCAGGACCACCCGGAGCAACAGCCGCACCATATGAAGCGCGTCGCCGGCCGGTGACTCACCCGTCACCGGCCGACGTCAGACCCCAGCTCAGCAGAGACCACTGCCACGAAGGGGAAGCCATGACAGCGACGACCGACGGAAGCAGCGGGCCCGTGCGGGCCGGCGCCGCAGCTGCCGGCGACACGAGCTCGACCACCGCCGCCAGGACCACCGCTGCGGGCACAGACGCACGGGGGGCGGCTGCGAGGGCCGCCGAACGGGCCGTTGAGCACCTGCTCGCGCGGCAGGACGCCCAGGGCTGGTGGAAGGGCGACCTCGAGACCAATGTGACGATGGACGCGGAGGACCTGCTGCTGCGGCAGTTCCTCGGCATCCAGGACGCGAAGACCGTCGAGGCCTCCGCCCGCTTCATCCGCGGGCAGCAGCGCGACGACGGCACCTGGACGACCTTCCACGGCGGACCGGGCGAACTGTCCACCACCGTCGAGGCCTATGTCGCCCTCCGACTGGCCGGAGACCGGCCGGACGACCCGCACATGCAGCGCGCCGCCTCGTGGGTGCGCAGCCGGGGCGGCATCGCCGCGAGCCGTGTCTTCACCCGGATCTGGCTGGCCCTGTTCGGCTGGTGGAGGTGGGACGACCTGCCGGAACTCCCGCCCGAGCTGGTCTTCCTGCCGAAGTGGTTCCCGCTGAACATCTACGACTTCGGCTGCTGGGCGCGGCAGACCATCGTGCCGCTCACCGTCGTCTCCGCGAAGCGGCCCGTACGCCCCGCGCCGTTCGCCCTGGAGGAGCTCCACACCGACCCGGCGATGCCCAACCCGCAGCGGCGGCTCGCCCCCGCGGCCAGCTGGGACGGCTTCTTCCAGCGCGCCGACAAGGCACTGCACCTCTACCACAAGGTCGCCCCCCGCAGGCTGCGTCGTGCGGCGACGAACGCCGCCGCCCGCTGGATCATCGAGCGGCAGGAGAACGACGGCTGCTGGGGCGGCATCCAGCCGCCCGCCGTGTACTCGGTGATCGCCCTGCATCTGATGGGGTACGACCTCGAGCACCCCGTCATGCGGGCAGGGCTCGAGTCCCTCGACCGCTTCGCCGTCTGGCACGCGGAGGACGGCCTTCCCGTACGGATGATCGAGGCGTGTCAGTCCCCGGTCTGGGACACCTGCCTGGCCACCATCGCCCTCGCGGACGCCAATCTGCCCGCCGACCACCCCGCGCTGGTGAAGGCCGCCGACTGGATGCTGAGCGAGCAGATCGTGCGGCCGGGCGACTGGTCCGTGCGCAGGCCGCAACTGGTCCCCGGCGGCTGGGCGTTCGAGTTCCACAACGACAACTACCCGGACATCGACGACACGGCAGAGGTCGTGCTCGCCCTCCGGCGGGTCAAGCACCCCGACCCGGAGCGTGTGGATGCGGCCGTCGCCCGCGGTGCCCGCTGGAGCCTCGGCATGCAGTCCCGCAACGGCGCCTGGGGGGCGTTCGACGCGGACAACACCAGCCGGTTCCCCAACCGGCTGCCGTTCTGCGACTTCGGCGAGGTCATCGACCCGCCGTCGGCCGACGTCACCGCGCACGTCGTCGAGATGCTCGCCCTCGAGGGCTTGGCTCACGACCCGCGCACCCGGCGGGGAATCCACTGGCTGCTCGCGGAGCAGGAGCCGAACGGTGCCTGGTTCGGCCGCTGGGGCGTCAACTACGTCTACGGGACGGGCGCCGTGGTGCCGGCCCTGACCGCCGCCGGGCTCCCCGCCTCCCACCCGGCGATCCGGCGGGCCGTCGCCTGGCTGGAGTCCGTCCAGAACGAGGACGGCGGCTGGGGCGAGGACCTGCGGTCCTACCGGGAGGAGAGGTCGATCGGCCGTGGCGCGTCCACGGCCTCGCAGACCGGCTGGGCGCTGCTCGCCCTGCTGGCGGCGGGGGAGCGGGAGAGCAAGGCGGCCGAGCGGGGCGTCGGCTGGCTCGCGCGGACGCAGCGGCCGGACGGCTCCTGGGACGAGCCGTACTTCACCGGCACCGGATTCCCCTGGGACTTCTCCATCAACTACCACCTCTACCGGCAGGTCTTCCCCCTCACCGCGCTCGGCCGCTATGTGCACGGCGTACCGTTCGCCGACCGTGCGGGCGCCCGCGAGGGGGGCTGATGGGCGACTCACAAGAGCCGCCGGCCGGCTCAGTCGTGCCGCTGCTGATCGCCTGTGCGCTCGGCATCGAGAAGTTCGCCCTGCGCGCCGGCGACCGCGGCGGAACCTGCGGCGACGTGACCGTCCTGCGCACGGGCATGGGGCCGGTCAACGCCGGGCGCGCCGTGCGCGACGCATGCACGGCCGGGCCGCTGCGGGACGCGGCGGTCGTCGCCTCGGGCTTCTGCGCCGGGTTCGCCCCCGGCATGCACCCGGGGGACCTGGTGGTCGCGGAGGAGACCCGGCTCGGCGGCATGTCCACCGTCTGCAGCAACACGGGCGTCCTGGTGCGGGCCGTGGCAAGGGCCGTACCAGGACGCACGGTGCACACCGGGCCGCTGACCGGCCTGGACCATGTCGTACGCGGCCATGAACGTGCCGACCTGCTGGCCACGGGAGTGATCGCCGGGGACATGGAGTCCGCGGCCACGGTAGGCAGTGCGCTTCGGGCCGGGCCGCGTCCGGTTGCGGCCGTCCGGGTGGTCGTGGACGCACCGGAGCATGAACTGGTTCGTATTGGAACATTTCGCGGTGGAATATCAGCCTTCCGCGTTCTTCGTGCCGTAACGCCCGCTTTTCTCGAATGGCACCGTTCTTTGCTGCTCCCCAGGAGGTGAGCCAGATGGCCATGCCGCTCCGCCAGACCATCAGGGTCGGGACGTATCTCTTCGAACAGAAGCTCCGCAAGCGCGACAAGTTCCCTCTGATCGTCGAACTCGAGCCGCTTTACGCCTGCAATCTCGCCTGCGAGGGCTGCGGGAAGATCCAGCACCCCGCCGGAGTGCTCAAGCAGCGGATGCCGGTGGCCCAGGCGGTCGGAGCGGTGCTGGAGTCCGGTGCCCCGATGGTCTCCATCGCCGGCGGCGAACCACTGATGCACCCTCAGATCGACGAGATCGTTGGCCAGTTGGTCGCCCGCAGGAAGTACGTCTTCCTCTGCACGAATGCCCTCCTGCTGCGCAAGAAGATCGAGAAGTTCAAGCCCTCCCCGTACTTCGCCTTCGCCGTCCACATCGACGGACTGCGGGAGCGGCACGACGAATCGGTCGCCAAGGAGGGCGTGTTCGACGAAGCCGTCGAGGCGATCAAGGAGGCCAAGAGCCGGGGTTTCAGGGTCACCACCAACTCGACCTTCTTCAACACGGACACCCCGCAGACCGTCATCGAGGTGCTCAACTACCTCAACGACGACCTCCAGGTGGACGAGATGATGATCTCGCCCGCGTACGCCTACGAGAAGGCACCCGACCAGGAGCACTTCCTCGGCGTCGAACAGACCAGGGAGCTGTTCAGGAAGTCCTTCGCCGGCGGCAACCGGCGCCGCTGGCGGCTCAACCACTCGCCGCTCTTCCTGGACTTCCTGGAGGGCAAGGCCGACTTCCCCTGTACGGCGTGGGCGATCCCCAACTACTCCCTCTTCGGCTGGCAGCGCCCCTGCTACCTGATGAGCGACGGTTACGTCCCGACCTACCGCGAGCTCGTCGAGGACACCGACTGGGGGAAGTACGGCCGCGGCAAGGACCCGCGCTGTGCCAACTGCATGGCCCACTGCGGCTACGAACCGACCGCCGTGCTCGCCACCATGGGCTCGCTCAAGGAGTCCCTCCGGGCCGCCCGGGAGACGCTGTCGGGCAGCCGCTGACCGTCGTCGCGTGACCTTCACCCGCCCCTCCCGCGCCCCGGGCGTGGGAGGCGCCCCTGTCAAGGAGGGCCGAGCAATGACCGAGGTCAAGGAGGGTCGAGCAATGACCGAGCAGCCCAAGGGCTTCGATCTGGCGGAGCTCCTTGCGAGCCGCGGTGCCGAGCGGTACGAGCTGCACACCCGGCACCTCAACCACCAGCTGCCGCGGATGCTCCGCACCATCGGATTCGACAAGGTCTACCAGCGGGCCGAGGGCGCCTACTTCTACGACGCGGAAGGCAACGACTACCTCGACATGCTCGCCGGCTTCGGCGTGATGGGGCTCGGCCGTCACCACCCCGTCGTACGCAAGGCACTGCACGACGTTCTGGACGCCCAGCTCGCCGACCTCACCCGCTTCGACTGCCAGCCGCTGCCGGGGCTGCTGGCGGAGAAGCTGCTCGTCCACACCCCGCACCTGGAGCGGGTCTACTTCGGCAACAGCGGAACCGAGGCCGTGGAGGCGGCACTGAAGTTTGCCAGATACGCCACGGGCCGACCGAGGATCCTGTACTGCACGCACGCCTTCCACGGGCTGACCACCGGCTCGCTCTCGGTCAACGGCGAGGCCGCGTTCCGCGACGGCTTCGCCCCGCTGCTGCCCGACACCGCGATCGCGATGGGCGACCTCGCCGCACTCGAGCGTGAGCTGGTGCGCGGCGACGTGGCGGGCTTCGTCGTGGAACCGGTCCAGGGCAAGGGCGTGCACCCCACCCCGCCGGGATTCCTGCGCGCGGCCCAGGAGCTGCTGCACAAGTACAAGGCCCTGCTGATTGTGGACGAGGTGCAGACGGGTCTCGGGCGCACCGGTGACTTCTACGCCTTCCAGTACGAGGCGGGCGTCGAGCCGGACCTCGTCTGTGTGGCCAAGGCCCTGTCGGGCGGCTATGTGCCCGTCGGCGCCACCCTCGGCAGGGACTGGATCTTCAAGAAGGTCTACTCGTCGATGGACCGGGTGCTGGTGCACTCGGCGAGCTTCGGCTCCAACGCCCAGGCGATGGCCGCCGGGCTCGCCGTGCTCTCCGTGCTGGAGGACGAGCATGTGGTGGCGAACGCGCGGGTGACCGGCGAGCTGTTGCGCGCCCGGCTGGCGGCGCTCGTCGACCGCTACGAGCTACTGCACGCCGTACGCGGACGCGGCCTGATGATCGGCATCGAGTTCGGCCGCCCGGAGTCGATCAAGCTGCGCAGCCGCTGGACCGTGCTGCAGGCTGCTCGCAAGGGGCTGTTCGCGCAGATGGTGGTGGTGCCGCTGATGCAGCGGCACCGGATTCTCACGCAGGTGTCCGGGGACCACATGGAAGTGATCAAACTGATTCCGCCGCTGATCATCGGCGAATGCGAGGTCGACCGCTTCGTGACGGCGTTCGAAGCCGTGATGGACGACGCCCATGGCGGCAGTGGTCTGATGTGGGACTTCGGCAAGACACTCGTGAAGCAGGCGGTGGCGAACCGCTGAGCGGGTCCTTTGCCTCTGAGGTAAGGAATTTGCCACAGAGGCAGGGATCTGGCGCAATGGAGGCATGACCACCTCCGTCGAGCCGCCGCCCGACGGGCTGCCCGAGATGGCGCCCCGGCTGCGCGAACTGCGCCGCCGCCGCGGTCTCACCCTCGAGTCGGCCGCCCAGCGGGCGGGACTGTCGCCCGCCCACCTGTCCCGGCTCGAGACGGGCCGCCGCCAGCCGTCGCTGCCGATGCTGCTCGCCCTCGCCCGGATCTACGGTACGACCGTGGCGGAGCTCGTCGGTGAGCAGCCACCGGAGAAGGAACCGGTCGTCCGCGCCCGCCGCGAACCCGCGGCGGCCGACGGCTGGCACTACCAACGGGCCGGCGCCCCCGGCCGGGCGATGCAGGCCCTGCGGGTGACGGTCCCGTACGGAACCCAGGGCGATCTGGAACGCGTACACCCCGGCGAGGAGTGGCTCCATGTCGTGGAGGGACGGCTCCGGCTCACCCTCGGCGGCACGGTGTACGACCTGGCTCCCGGAGACAGCGCGCACTTCGACTCGCTCACCCCGCACCGCATCGCGGCTGCCGGCCCCGAGGGGGTCGAGCTACTGTTCGTACACACCCTGCTGCAGGCTTCGGAACTGCACGCCACCTCTGCGCGGTAAGGAAGGCGATCGAAGGCCATGTCCCACGACCCCTTGGACCGACGCGCCTCGGGCGGCGGGAGCTCCCGCGAGGAGCGGTTCCCCCGCGGGCTGGTGATCCGGCTCTTCCTCTATCTGATCGCGGGCCACGTCATCGCCGGATTCCTCTACCTGCTGTTCCTGGTGGGCGGGCAGAACCAGTAGCCCGCTGCCGCAGCCGACCGGTGCCTCAGCCCTCGTCGAGGAGCCGTGCGCGCAGTCGCTTGCGGGTCTCGGGGGAGAGCTTGAGGCCCTCGGTGAGGTACCGCTCCTGCGTGCCCCAGTTCTGCTCGATCGCGTCGAAGGCGGCGGCCAGGTACTCGGCGCGGGCGTCGAAGAGCGGGCTGAGCAGCTCCATCACCTCGGGGGACATGGCGTCGGGGGAGCTGTCGGTGCGCCGGACCTTGTAGCGGCGGTGCGGATCGTTGGACTTGAGGTAGTCCGCCTCGATCGCGTCCCGCTCCACGCCGACGGCCAGAAGTGACACGGCGATCGACAGCCCGGCGCGGTCCTTGCCGGCGGCGCAGTGCATCAGGGCCGGGACGCTGTCCTCGGCCAGGGCGTGCAGAACCTGGCTGTGCTCGGCCGTACGCTCCTTGATGATCATGCGGTAGGAGGCGATCATCCGCCCGGCGCCCTTGCCGTCGTCGAGGATGGCCTTGAGCTGATCGAGGTTGCCGTCCCGGACCATCTTCCAGAACTCGGCGCCGTCGGCCGGGTCGCTCAGCGGCAGATTCACATTGCGCACGCCGGGCAGCTCGACGTCCGGGCCCTCCAGCCGCTGGTCGGCGGCGTTGCGGAAGTCGAAGATCGTATGGAGTCCCAGGGTCGTGAGGAACGTCGCGTCGCCCGCCGTCGCGTGCGCCAGGTGTCCGCTGCGGAACAGTCGGCCGTGCCGCACCCGCCGCCCGTCCACAGTCGGCAGTCCGCCCACGTCCCGGAAGTTGCGGACGCCGGTCAGATCCGGCTCTGTCGAGGGGGCCTGCGGCAGCTGCTGCGTCACGAGGACTCCTTCAGGTACTGCCGTCGGCGCTGCTCGCCGACGATGGCGCGGCTCCGACGATACGACACCCGTTCATGAGGCACTCATCTCGGCCATGAACCAATGGTGTTGACGGCCGCGCGCCGATTTCCTCGGGGCGTGGCCCCGGCGGTCCGCGCGGCGGGTGATGTGCGGACCTGTGCGGTCCTGCGAAGGCGAGCCTCCACACCCAGGGGGCGAAATGGTGCATCTGTATAGAGTGCGAGCATTTCGGGCGACGGTGACAGGGGGGTGATCTCGGCCTCCCGTTGCCATGACCGGCACCGCATTCCCGTTCCTTCGATGGGGGTGGAAGCGAGGGGCGACAGTGCGTTGCGTTAAGTGCGGGAGTAGATGACTAAATGCATCTTCTGTCCGAATTGCTCGTTTCGGCATAACGTGCCCCGTAAGCAGGGGAGATGGGTTGCGGTCCGTGAGCAGCGTCATATCTGTGACGTTCTGTGGCCGCGTCCGGCGCGCGAGTTCCCTTCTCGGTAAGGGGATTGATGCTCCGTTGTCCACGGAGGGTGACCGGGAAATCCCCGTTGATATCAGTCCCGTCATTGATCGGGGAAAATCGTGGCTTGTCCGGGACTGCCCGACTCGCCTACGGTCACGCTCAATCCGGACGGACCGCCTAATCCTGCCGCCGCCCGGAATTCGAACCCACCCACGTGTGGCAGGAGCGGGGGACCCAGGTAGTACGCCGATTCCGGTCAATTCGGACGGCTTGGGGTGAAGTCGTGCACGTTCGCGACCGGGCATCTCCAGCCCGAACCCGACAGCTCACCTCGCAGGCGCCGGAGAGGAAAGCGCCATGCCCGCAAAGGGTAAGCACCGCCGTCCCAAGACCAACCCGATCACCCGCGGCTTCGTCGTCGCCGGTACGGGTGGCGCCGCCATCGCGCTGCCCCTGTTCGGCGCCACCTCTGCCAACGCCGCACCCGCGGCGGCTCCGGCCACCGCTCCGGAGCAGGCCGCCGCCGTGGCCCCTGCCGCCGTCGAGGCCGCCGCCCTTCAGGGCGCCAAGAAGGCCCCGCAGACGTACACCGTCGTCCCCGGCGACTACCTGTCGAAGATCGCCGAAGAGCGGAACGTCCGCGGCGGCTGGAAGCAGCTCTTCAACGACAACCGCCGCGCCATAGGCGCCGACCCCGCGCTGATCCACCCGGGTCTCGAGCTGACGATCGGTGCCAAGTCCAAGGTCAAGAACGACCCCGAGCCCCGCGCCGAGTCGCAGCCCCGTCCCTCGCGTGACGACTCGCGGCCCGCCGCTCCGCAGGCCGAGGCTCCCGCGAAGGAGGCTCCCGCGAAGGAAGCCGCCACCCCGGCGCCGGCGTCCGGCTTCTCCGCCCCGGTCGACGCCGGCGTCACCACGCAGTACCGCGCCTCCGGCGCCATGTGGTCCAGCGGTTACCACACCGGCGTCGACTTCGCCGCCCCCTCCGGCACCTCTGTGAAGGCCGTCGCCGCGGGCACCGTCGTCTCCGCCGGCTGGAGCGGCGCGTACGGCAACGAGGTCGTCATCCAGCACACGGACGGCACCTACTCCCAGTACGCCCACCTCTCCTCGCTGGGCGTCTCCAGCGGTCAGTCCGTGTCCGGTGGTCAGCAGATCGGCCTCTCCGGCTCCACGGGCAACTCCTCCGGCCCGCACCTGCACTTCGAGATCCGGACCGGCCCGAGCTACGGCTCCGACATCGACCCGCTGGCCTACCTCAGGGCGCACGGCGTCTCCCTCTGATCCGTCCGATCCGACCCGTCCGATCGCCTTGGGTCCCAGCTGATCTGACATGGCGTCGGCCTCCGGAGCGGCAAGCACCGGTGGCCGGCCCACATGGCAAGCCCTCGCCACGCATTGCGGAGCGGGGGCTTCCGCGTATTCCGGATCGGCAGAATCCTGACCGGTGGCAAAGATCACTCCGCGTCAACCCCTCCTTACGGTCGCGTAGGTCACATCCGTAAAGGAAAGATGTGCTCCCGTGGCAGACGATTCGAGAACAGAGATCAGTAACGCATTCGGGTCGTACGCGGCGATCGGTGACAGCTTCACCGAGGGCGTGGGGGACCCGGGGCCCGACGGGACATACGTCGGCTGGGCGGACCGTTTCGCGGTCCTGCTCGCCGACCGCAGGCCCGAACACACCTTCAGGTACGCCAACCTCGCCGTACGCGGGCGTCTCCTCGACCAGATCGTCGAGGAACAGGTGCCGAGGGCGAAGGAACTCGCTCCGGACCTGGTGACCTTCTGCGCCGGCGGCAACGACATCATCAGGCCCGGCTCCGACCCGGACGCCGTCGCCGAGCGCTTCGAACGGGCCGTCGCCGACCTCACGCGCTCGGTGGGCACCGTCATGGTGACCACCGGTTTCGATACCCGTGACGTGCCGGTCCTGCGTCATCTGCGCGGCAGGATCGCCACCTACACGGCCCATGTGCGGGCCATCGCGGACCGCTACGACTGCCCGGTGCTCGACCTGTGGTCGCTCAAATCCGTCCAGGACCGGCGGGCTTGGGACGCGGACCGGCTGCACCTGTCGCCGGAAGGCCACACCCGGGTGGCCCTGCGCGCCGCGCAGGTGCTCGGTCTCGAGGTCCCCGCGGACCCCGACCAGTCCTGGCCGCCGCTGCCCCCGCGAGGGACGTTCGAGGTGCGCCGCGACGACATCCAGTGGGCGCGCGAACACCTGGTCCCCTGGATCGGACGCCGACTGCGCGGCGAGAGCTCCGGCGATCACGTGGCTGCCAAGCGCCCCGACCTGCTCCCGCTCTGAGGCAGGGCGCTCCCCGCGGCGGGGAGCGCCGCGGGGATGCGTTCGAGGACACCGCCCGCGAAGGCGTCGTACAGCGGGAGCGTCTCCAGGTGGACGTAGCCGATGTGGCAGTCGCAGACGGCGAGGGGGCAGGCGCGGGGGCGCAACGCCCGGCGGTACGAGCCGTCGTACAGATTGCCGAGCTCCGCCCGCACGAAGTGGCACCTGCGGACGGTCCCCTCGCCGTCCACCGAGATCACCGACTCGCCCGTACGGCACGGCAGGCCGGCCGAGCGGTGCGGATGGCGGCTGTAGGGGAACAGCGGATCGAGCTCGGTCCAGGCGTCCGCGTCGGCGTCCGTGAGTTCTTGGCCCTCGGGCGCGTTCACCCACAGGTAGACGTGCTCGGGGAGGTCCGCGCGCAGCCGGCGCCCCTGCTCCAGATGGCCGGGGAAGCCGACGATCCCCACACTGAAACGGATCTCCCTCCGGCTCAAATCGCGGCATTTGGTGAGGAAGCGTTCATGCGGCGTCTGCTCCGGGTGGTACGTGCACCACAGGGCGAGCTTCGCCGGATCCGCGTCGGACATCCAGTCGGTGCGGCAGCTCAGGTTCGTCTGGATCGCGACCCGCCGGACGTGCGGAAGGTGTGACAGCTCGATCATGGCCCGCCGGTACCAGGATCGGACGAGCCCCTCTCCCCACGGGGTGAACAGCACCGACAGACGGTCGTCGCCCTGCGCCGCCGCCCACGCCACGAAACGCTCGAGCGCCGCACGATCGGCGCGCAGCTGCTCGCGGCTGTCGCGGCGCTTGGCGAACGGGCAGTAGGGACAGTCGTAGTCGCAGGACGCGAGGGGTCCGCGGTAAAGGATCGTCAGGTCCATGGACGGGGGCTCACTTCAGCTCGTACGCGGCCATGGCGGCGCGCACCGCCGGCGAGAACAGCTCGGGGCCCAGCGCGTCCGAGTGGGCGAGCCCCTCGGCCGTCAGCCGCAGCCGGTCGGGTGCCGCCGCGCCGTCGAGCCAGCCGCGGGCGGCGAACCGCTCCAGTTCCGAACGGAAGTGGTCGGCCGGGTCCGCGCCGAACCGCTCGCGGTAGTCGGCCACCTCCATCCCCTCGGCCTGGAGCAGGGACTGGAGCAGATGCCGACGCCGTGCCTCGTCCGCGTCGACGTACCGGCCCACCTCGGCCCGGGAGAAGTCCTCGCTCTGGGTGTAGCCGTCGATGATGCCGCGTATCTCCCGCATGTCGACGGCGTAGTCGAACGAATAGTGGAGAGCCGAGGTGTAGGAACGGGCGCCGCAGCCCAGGCCGATCATGCCGTCCGTCTGGCACGCGTAGTCGTCGGCGGCGGCCGGCGGGGCGCCCGCGCGGCGGAACATGCGCATCGAGACCTGCTCGTACCCGCGAGCGAGAAGATGGTCGCGGCCCGTGCGGTACAGACGCAGCCGCTGCTCGTCCCAGGCGGCGTCCGCATCCTCCGTCGCGCCCCCGGCTGCCTCGCCCAGCCTGCCGAGACCGGTCAGAGGACGCACGTACAGCGGATACAGGTACAGCTCCTCCGGCTGCCACGCGAGCGCTGCGTCGAGCGAGGCGAGCCAGGTCCGCTCGGTCTGGCCGTCGATGCCGTAGATCAGATCGATGTTGAGGACGGGGATCCGGGTGTCCCGGATGCGGCCGAGGGCCGCCTCGGTATCGGCTCGGCGCTGCGGCCGCACGGCGGCCCTCGCCTCCGCGTCGACGAAACTCTGCACGCCGATGCTGATCCGGGTCGTGCCGCGTCCGGCAAGCACCGAAAGCCGGTCCGCGGTCGCCGTCGCGGGAGACGTCTCGACCGACAGCGGCACCGCCCCGAGGTCCGCGCCCATCCGCTTCTCGGCGATGTCGCAGAGCCGCTCGAGCTCTTCCGCCGTCAGGAAGGTCGGCGTCCCGCCCCCGAACGCGGCCGCCGCGAAGCGCACCGGGGCGTCGTCCCCCAGGGCGTCGCGCACGGCGACGGCCTGGCGGTCGAGGGCATCCAGATACCGACCGGTCAGCTCCCCCGGCGCGCCGATCCGGGTGAAGAGATTGCAGAAGCCGCAGCGGACCTCGCAGAACGGTATGTGCACATAGAGCGAGAGCGCGTCCTTGCGCTCGTGCGCCCACAGCCGGCGCAGTGCCGGCCGCTCCTCACCGAGCGGGCGGTAGGCGGTCTTGTGCGGATAGGCGTAGACATAGCTCTGGTACGGACGCGGGCTGGGGTGCGCGGCGGGGGTGCTCATGTGGATGCCTCGAGGAAGAAGTGGGCGTAGGGGACGGTCCAGACGGCCTCGTGACCGAGGCGGTGGCCGGTGAAACCGCCGTCGCCGTACGCGGTTCCGTGGTCTGAGCAGACCATCGCGAAGCACCGGCGGCGACTGCTCGCGGCTGCGAACAGCCGGCCGATGTGGCGGTCCACGTACTCGAGCGCCGCCCCGTGCGTCTCGCGGGAGTCTTGGGCGGCGCTGGTCGCGCCGGGCTGATGAAACCAGTTGGGCTGGTGCAACGAGGGGACGTTGACGAACAGGAACAGTCTGCGGTCGCGCGGCAGCCCGGCCACGACCTGCTCGGCGCGCGCCACCTGCGCCTCGAAAGACGTGGGCGACGCGACCCCGAACTCCGGCTCCCAGTGGCTCTCCTGGAACAGGCCGGGCAGCACGGACCCGAGCGGCCCCTGCTTGTTGAAGAACCCGACACCACCGATGCACACCGTGCGGTAGCCGGCCTCCGCCAGCCCGGAGACAAGATCGGGGGTGTCGAATACGAAGGTCCGGCCGGCGGTCGTCTCACTGCCTGCGAACCGGGACGCGAACAGCCGGGGATGCGGACCCTGCGACGCCGGGGTCGGCAGGAATCCCGCGAACATCGCCTGATGGGAGGCGTAGGTGAAGCTGCCGGGCGCATGCCGCTTCTCCCAGACGCCGCCCGGAAGATGACGGGCCAGATGCGGGATCCGGCCGGCGGCCGCCAGCTCGGCGGCGACGTCGAAACGCAAGGTGTCGAGCGTGACGAGCAGTAGATCGTCCCTCCCGACCACCTCGTTCATGTCGGGGGTGACGTCTGTCTGCTGGTCCGGAACAGTGTGGTGGTCATGCGCTTGCACGGTGGTGGTTCCTCGTCCTGCGTAGTACGGCGGCGACCTGCGCCGCATAGGTGTCCAGGCCCTCTGCGCAACTGCCCGGCAGGCCGGTCAGCCCCGGCAGCAGGTCCCCGAAGGCATTGACCTCGCCGACGGCGAAGCGCCGCCAGCCGGTCGAGGGCAGCAGGTCGACTCCGACGCGGGAGGCGCCGGGGAAGCACGCCGCCGCACGCTCGCACAACGCGAGCGTGCCGGCCCAACTCCCGCCCGCCGCCTGCGTCGCCGCCCGGGCGGCCGCAAGGTCGCCGCGTCCACCGCCCAAATGGAGATTGGTCATGGGGAAGCGGCTGGTGCGCACCACCGCGTGCGTGGCCCGGCCGGCGACGACCACGACCCGCAGATCGGCGGCCTTGCCCTGCTGCGAGGCCTTGGGCAGCCAGCGTTCGATGTGCAGCCCGTCGGGCGCGAGGGCGTCGACCAGCGCGGCGACCTCGCGCTCGGTGCTGTAGCGCCGCACACGCAGGGAGTTGAAGAGGCTCCCGTCCGGCGCCCGCTCCACCGATGTGGTGGCCTGCACCCGCCCGCGGCTCGCCGTCTCCAGCGCGAGCACGCCGGAAGCGGACGAGCCGTGCGCGAGCTTGACGAACACCCGCCGCAACCCGTGCGCCGCCAGCAGTGCGCGCACGTCGTCCCAGCCGCGCACCGGCGGCGAAACGGCACCCGATGTCGGCGACGCCGGTACCGGCACATGCGCCGCCATCAGGCGCGCGTGGCACAGCCGCTTGTCGAACAGCACAGCCAGGTCGGCCGGATGGTCGAGCAGCTCCGCACCGCCGGCGTCCGCGAGGATCTCGATCTCCCGTACGGCGGCCGTGAACCGCTCGTACCAGAGCGCAGTGCCCTCCACACGCGTCGGGTCGTCCGTACCGCGCAACGCGCGCTCCACCCGGGGGTCCTCACCCGGCGAGTCGATCCGCACCAGCTCGGCCGGGCGGAACTCCGCCCGGCCGAGCAGCACGTCGAGCCAGGGCACCACCCGCGCAGCGGGCAGACCGGCGGCGCCCAGCGCGTCCTGGAAGAACGTGACGCGGCGGTTGTCCGGATTGCCGACGACCGCGAGACGGGGACCGGGACGGGGGCGGTCGTCGGCGGAGCCGGTCACTCCGCCACGGCCGTGTAGCGGTCTTCCCTGTCATTGGTACCGGAGCGCTCGCTCTCCGAGACGTCGAGCTCCACCCCCGCGGGTATCAGGGCGTCGGACAGTCGCTGCACCATCGCCTGGCTCATGAAGTGGTGGTGCAGATCCAGCTTCTTGAGGTGGGTGAGCGGCTGGCCGGTCAACAACGCCTCCGCGCCGTCGTCGCCCAGCGTGCCCATCGACAGGTCCAGCGTCTTCAGACGGGCCACGACCGGTGCGCCCGCGACCGCGACTGCGATCTCGTCCTGGATCTCGCTGTTGCGCAGCGCCAGGTGCGAAAGACTGGGCAGCCGAGTGCCGGACAGGAACGGCCCCAGGTCCGACACATCCGCGTTCGCCCCGTACCAGGACGTGCCCAGCCAGACGTCGAGATGCTCCAGCGCGGGCAGCTCACTCGCCGCCATACCGCGCACCACCTCCACGTCCAGGCCGCCCGTCTCGACGACCAGGGAACGCAGCCGCTCGTGCTTCACCGCGGGGAACACCAGCCCCTGTCCGCCGCGCACGCCGAACTGCTCCAACTCCGGGAAACCGTCGAGGAGTGGTGTCACCTCGCCCTGGTTGATCCAGGAGATCTCGCACTCCTCGAACGTGATGTCGGCGAGGAACAACCCCCGCAGCCGCGGCAGCCGTTCCTTCGCGGCGAGCAGCGCGGCTATGACCTCATCGGGCCCCGCGTCGTAGGCGTCGCTCCACGAACCGACGATCAGTGCACGCACTTGCGTGGTGTCCACCGCCGCGGCGAAACGGGCGAACGCATCCGGCCAGTCCTCATCGCTCTCGTACGAGTCGACGGAGATCCGCCACGCGACGCTCGCCGGCGCCGGCAGCTCCGCCTTCCCGGCAGCCTGCGCATCGGCATCGGGAAAGTCGAACGCGGGCAGGCCGTACCACTCCTGCAGATGGTTCGAGATGGTCATGACGGGCTCCAGACACCGGACGAGGCTTGATCGCTGACGTGCGAGCAGTTCTACCAAGCGGCACTGACATCGACGCTCGCGGGTCGGCCGCGGGGTGGTGGCGAGCGCCGTTGTCAGACCCTCCGCCTAACTTCGAGAACAGGTCGGACGCACTCGGCGACCCGACGGGAAGGGGAGAGCCATGTACCGGCAGGGAGACGTGCTGATCGTGCCCGTAGCGCAGGACGCCGTACCGCCGCACGTCACCGAGGCGCCGGCGGAGCCACGGGACTCCCGCGGCCGGATGGTGCTCGCCCTCGGAGAGGTCACCGGCCACGCCCACGCGGTGACGGGACCGGGCCGACTGGTCCGCGAGCCGGGCCCGTTCGGGCCCATGCTCCTTCATCTGCCCGAAGGCGGCCGGGTGGTGCACGAGGAGCACGCGGCGATACCGCTGCCGAAGGGGTGGTACCGGGTGGTGCGCCAGCGCGAGTACCTGCCGGGAGCAGTGCGGATCGTCGCCGACTGACCCGTCGCGGGCACGTCGGCCGGGCAGCAGACATCGAACGACAACAGGGGACGGGACTTACATGCTGTATGCGGACAAGTGGCGGGCGATCGCCGTGGCGACCGGACCGGCCGACAGGGCGGCCGCGGAGAAGGGCGTACGGCTCGCTTACCGTACGGCCGGGCTCACAGCGCCGGACCGGATCATCTGGGCCGACTCGCCCCTGGCGGGAATGCACGCCGTCCGGGCCCTCGCCGACCCGGGACGCTCCGTGCGCGACGACGTCCGGACCCGCCCCTGGGCAGACGAACGGCGCCGCGTCCACGACGAGCTCGGCCCGGGCGGCTGGACCGCGCTGTGGAGCAGTACCGGAGCGCTGCTGTGGGACAGCACCCGAGCTCTGGCCGAGCGCATACGCTCCGGGGTGGTGGACGCTCTCCTCGAGAAGGCGCCAGAGGAAGGCCCCCAACGCGCCGAGGTGGAGACCGGCGTCCGTGTCGTCCTGCTCGACGCGATCCTCGGACAGCACGACGCCGCATGGCTCGCCGCCTTCGACGGCCGCAGCGAGCGGCTGGAGGGCCTCGCACGCATCGCCGCCCACGCCGGCTGGTGGTGGCCGTATGAGAACGCCGTCGTGATCTGCGAACGGCCCTCGCAGCTGCATCGCGACGAGGCCGGCCGCCTGGACAGCGGCGAAGGCCCCGCGCTGGTCTTCCCGGACGGGTTCGCCCTCCATGCCTGGCGCGGCATGCCCGTCCCCGCCGAATTCCTGCAGGAGCTCACCGCCCTGACGCCGGAACGGATACGCACACAGGAGAACGCGGAACTGCGCCGCGTGATGCTCGAGTACTACGGATACGACCGCTACCTCGCGGAGTCCGGAGCCGAGCCTGTGCACCGCGACGAGACCGGCATCCTGTGGCGGATCGCCCTCGCGGACGACGAGGACGTGGTGACGGTCGAGGTCGTCAACTCCACACCCGAACCCGACGGCACCCACCGCACATACTGGCTGCGCGTGCCGCCCACGACCGGGACGGCGAAGGAAGGCGTCGCCTGGACCTTCGGCATACAGGCCGACGCCTATGAGCTGTTGCAGCAGACCTGAAGCCACTCCTTCCCCGCAGGGGGCGGTGGTTCAGCGTGCCGTGGCCGTCAACGCGGCGTGGTCGATGCCGAGTTCGCGGGCGAGGGCCTCGTCGGTCCACTGGAGCATCGCCGCGCGGGTCAGCGTCCCGGCGTACGACGTCATCTGCACGGCCAGCCCGTCCAGGAACGCCGTCAGCCGCCAGGCCGCCGCCGCGGGATCCGGGCACGGGAACTCGCCGGCGGCCGCGCCCTCCGCAATGACCTCCGTCAGGGCCGACTTCCACTGCTGGTCGAGGCCGCGGGAGACGTCACGCAGCGCCGGTTCGCGCAGCGAGACGGCCCACGCCTCGATCCACAGCCGCCAGCCCTTCGCCTGCCCCGTCGGCGCGTACCAGCGCACCGCGGCGCGAAGGCGGCGCAGGGCGGAGGTGCGCCGGCCGAGCAGCTTGCGCAGATGGGCCAGGTCCGCGTCGGCGGCATGGGTGAAGGCGGCAGCGACCAACTTCTCCTTCGTGGAGAAGTGGTAGAGCACCAGGGCGCTGCTCACGCCCAGGGCCGCGGCGACGTCCGCGATCCTGACCGCCGCCACACCCCGCTCTTCGATCTGTTCGACCGCGGCGCTGAGCAGCTCCTCGCGCCTCTCCGCCACGCTCAACCGAACTCTGGCCACGGCGTCACAGTACACAGCCGATCTTGGACGAAGTCCAGGCCTTTCAGGAGAGCGGTTCCGACCGGGCCGGACCCCCTATTCGGCTGTGGCCGCAGCCTTTCCCGGCCCGCGAGCGGGCACCTCGCAGTGGTCCTTGAAACCCTGACTGGTCAGGCCCAGGGCGGTGTTCATCCTCGAGCGCAGGTTCTCCACCGCCACCATCGCGGTCAGCTCGACGAACGCCGCCTCACCGAGCGCGGCAACCAGCCGCTGCGCGACTTCGTCGTCGATCTCCGGCGGGTTCGACGTCATGGCCTCCGCGAAGTCCATGACGTCGCGCTCCAGCGGCGTGTACGCGTCACTTTCCCGCCAGACAGGCACGTCGTGCACCTTACGGGCGTCCATGCCTCGCCGCCGGTTCTCCCAGTACCCGAAGTCCATGCACCAGCTGCAGCCGATCGACGCGGCGGAGGCCATCACCGCGAGCGCCTTGAGGTCCGGGTCCAGCTTGTTCCACTTGCCGACCGCCATTTCGAAACGCAGATCTGCCCGGAGTACCCGGGGATTGTGCCCGAGAGCGCGGACCGGGTCGAGGGCCTTGCCGTAGGTGCGCCTGGAGTACCACTCCGTGGCGCGCAGGAAGAGCGAGCGGCGCGGGTCGAGGGAAATGCGGGCCATGACGTGCTCCTCGTTCGTGAAGCCGGCTGGTTTCACGGATACGACGGAACGGCTGCTCAGGAATGTGACATCGGGGCGGCGGGAGTTTCAGGAACACCGGGGTGCCGGTGGGCGTTGCCGGATCAGGGCCTTCCGACCGGCGCGACCGTGCGGCGTGGTCCTTGGGCGCTGCGTCCGACGTCGGCCCGGTCACGTGACCGGGCCGACGTCGGACCGTGACCGGGTCGTCACCCCCATGACCACACGTACCCATAACCGCACATAATGGAAAAATCCGAGCATCAGGAGGTGCCGTGTCCGGCGCAGGTTCCACCCACTCGCTGAGTTCCCGGCTGCGCTCGCTCAGATCGGCCGCCTTCGGGGCCGATCCGACCGGCGAGCGCATGGCACGCATCCGCCGCTCGCCGAACTTCTCCGACGGCGTCTTCCAGAACCCGGTGGGGGCCAGGACCAGGCCGTCAGGGGCCTCCATGGTCGAATTCGCCAAGATCTACTTCGCCAAGGAGACCAGGGCCCGCCGCGTGCCCGTCGGACCTGTGCCCGTTCACCCCACGACACTCGCCGATCTGGCCAAGCCCGCCGCCTCCGGGCTGCGGCTCACCTGGATGGGGCATTCGAGCGTCCTCGCGGAGATCGACGGGCGCCGTGTGCTGTTCGACCCCGTCTGGGGAGAGCGGTGCTCTCCCTTTGCCTTCGTGGGACCCAAGCGGCTGCACCCCGTCCCGGCGCCTCTCCTGGCCCTCGGCAGCGTCGACGTCGTCGTGATCTCCCACGACCACTACGACCACCTCGACCTGCCCACCATCCGCGCCCTCGCCTCCACGGACACCGTTTTCGCCGTCCCGCTCGGCGTGGGCGCACACCTCGAGCGGTGGGGCGTGTCCCCGGACCGCGTGCGCGAACTGGACTGGAACGAGTCCACAGAGGTCAACGGCATCCGACTGACCGCGACGCCCGCGCGGCACTTCTGCGGACGCGGACTGCGCAACCAGCAGCACACGCTGTGGGCCTCCTGGGCCGTCGCGGGCCCCGAGCACCGCATCTACCACAGCGGCGACACCGGGTACTTCCCCGGCTTCCATGACATCGGTGCGGCGCACGGCCCGTTCGACGCGACGATGATCCAGATCGGCGCGTACTCCGAGTACTGGCCCGACATCCACATGACCCCGGCGGAGGGCATGCGCGCGCACCTCGACCTGCAGGGCGGCCGCCCGGCCGGTGTGATGTTGCCGATCCACTGGGGCACGTTCAACCTCGCCCCGCACGCGTGGGCGGAGCCGGGCGAATGGACACGAGACGCGGCCGAAGAGGTCGGTCAGTTGGTCTCGTCCCCCCGGCCCGGCGAGCCGTTCGAGCCTGCGGGCCCCGTCCCCAGCGACCCCTGGTGGCGAGAGGTGGCCCACTCGATCGCACGGCCGTGGCGCAAGCCGGAACCAGCACTCGACCTGGTGCCCGAGGACAGAACCACCTCTGAAGCCGTGGCCGAAGGCTGAGACAGCGAGGCGGTCCGCGGAAGGCCGGCGCGGACTTCGCCGGGACCAAGGCGCCCCTGAGGCCGGCTCGGTAAGCGGGGCCCACAGCCGTCGGTCGGCAGAGGCGGGCGGGGCGGCCCCGTCCGCGCCGCCCACCGTGCCCGCCTCGCCCGCCCGCCGGTAGTTCGTGCTGTCGTGCGAGCCCTCATACCAGAGCGGGACGAATAGCGGGCAACTTTGGCAACTGCCCATCGCACATGTACGCCGCACGACTACCGTGTGTGGCCGGTGATCGACGGTGGGCTCTCGTTCGCGTGCCCGGGTTCCGCCGTGGAGTCTTGCCGACCACACGCACTACGCCGATTCCTGGGGCCCCCCGTACCAAGGACGCTGATGTCTCAACTACGCGCACCAGCCGCGCGGTCCGACCGCCGAGAGGGCGGACGTCACGGCCGGCCAGGCGCCCGCTCCCTGACGTCCGCGGGCAGGACGCCGTCCGCGGCCGCACAGCCGGAAGCCCGCATACGACCCCAACTCCTGCGCACCGCCGTCCTGCCCACCGTGGTGGCCGCCCTCAGCGGCGCCACAGCGGTGGTCGTCACGCTGCGGGCCACCACTCCCGAACCGTCCGCCGGCCTGTGGGCCGTGCTGACCGCCATGGCCGCCCTGGCCATAACCGCCGTGGCCGTTGCCGCGCGCGGTGCCGACCGCACGGCCAAGTCCGTGCTCGACCGATGCTCCGAGCTGCGTCGCTCCACCGCTCGCGGCCACGCGGAGCTCCGCACGGTCGTCGACATGCTCAGACGCGGTGAGGTCCCGCCGCCCAACCGTGCGTCGTCCGCGCGGTCGCCCGCGCGGGGGGACGAGTTCGACCTGCTGGCACAGGAGTTGTCACACTCGCACGACGCCGCTGTGACGGCGGTCGTGCAGGCGTCCCGGCTCTCCAGCAGCGTGGGCAACGAGCAGAAGGTCGAGGTCTTCGTCAACCTCGCCCGCAGGCTTCAGTCCCTCGTGCACCGCGAGATCCAGCTGCTCGACGAGCTGGAGAACGAGGTCGAGGACCCCGAGCTGCTCAAGGGCCTCTTCCACGTCGACCACCTCGCCACGCGTATCCGCAGGCACGCCGAGAATCTCGCCGTCCTCGGCGGCGCCATCTCCCGCCGGCAGTGGTCCAACCCGGTCACCATGACCGAGGTACTCAGATCCGCCATCGCCGAGGTGGAGCAGTACCCCAGGGTCAAGCTGGTGCCTCCGATCGACGGCACACTGCGCGGCCACGCGGTCGCCGACGTGATCCACCTGCTGGCGGAACTGGTGGAGAACGCCACGCTGTTCTCCGCCCCGCACACCCAGGTGCTGTTGCGCGCCCAGCATGTGACAGCCGGACTGGCCGTCGAGGTGGAGGACCGCGGCCTCGGCATGCCGTTGCAGGAGCAGGACAAGATGAACGCCCTGCTCACGGACCCCGACCAGGTCAATGTGGCCCATCTGCTGCAGGACGGCCGGATCGGTCTGTTCGTCGTCTCCGCGCTGGCCCGCCGTCATGGCATCGCCGTACGGCTCCAGTCGAACATCTACGGCGGCGTCCAGGCGGTGCTCGTGCTGCCGCAAGGTCTGCTGGGTGCCGAGCGGGAGAAGCCGGGCAGGCCGGAGGCGGTCGCCGCCGCCCATGCCGGAGGGCACGCGGGCGACAGCCATGGACACACCGGCGGATACGCCGGTGGACACACGGGCGCACCCCACATCGCGGCGATGTCACCGCCCGCCATGCCCCAGCCGGCACTGCCTGCTCAGCCGGGACCGGTGCCGGCGCAGCGCGAACCGGTCCCTGCCGCCATGGCACATGAGCCGCTGCCCGTCAGGGGGGAGCACTCCGCCCGTCCGAACCCGGCAGCCGCCCGCCCGGGCGCCGGCCACACCGCACCACCGAACGGCGCCGCTCCCGCGCCCGGCCCGGCGACGGTCGAACCGCCGTCCGGCCCGGTCGTGCGCGGCACCATGGGTCGTCCGCAACTGCCCAAGCGCCGTAGCCAGGAACACCTGGTCCCGCAGTTGCGGGACACCCCGGCGCCTCGTACGGACAACGAGCCCGCCCTGCACGACCCGGGCCTGATGGCCGCCTTCCAGCGGGGTATCGGGCTCGCGGAGGTCCAGCCGGAGCGGGTGACACACGATTCCGGACAACAGTATCGCCCTGAACAGCAGCACCACTCCGGACAAGAGCCCCATCACACCCAGTCCCGCCACTCCCGGCCCCACGACCCCCTGAGCCACGACCCGACCACCAAGGAGTAGATGCACCATGGCGAGCGATGTGCCGAACGGCCATGTCTCGGACCTCGACTGGCTGTTGAGCGGTCTGGTCCAGCGTGTGCCGTACACACGAAATGCGGTACTGCTCTCCTCCGACGGCCTGGTGAAGTCGGTGCATGGCCTGGACAACGACAGTGCCGACCACATGGCCGCCCTCGCCTCCGGCCTTTACTCACTGGGCCGCAGCGCAGGAGCGCGGTTCGGCGAGGGTGGGGAGGTGCGCCAGGTCGTGGTCGAGCTCGACTCCACGCTGCTGTTCGTCTCCACGGCCGGTTCCGGTACCTGTCTCGCCGTGCTCGCCGGACGGGAAGCGGACGCCGCCGTGCTCGGATACGAGATGGCGATGCTGGTCAAGAGCGTTCGCCCGTACCTGGCCACGCCTGTCAGACAGTCCGCCGGAGCACCGGGCGCCGCGGGACGATGACCATGCCCTCGCCGAAGGACGGGCCGCTTCTCGACGACGCGGCGGGCAGGCTGATCCGTCCGTACACAGTGAGCGGCGGCCGCACCCGTCCGACGGCGGCGCTCGACCTGCTCTCCATGGTGATGGCCACCGGGAACGCGCCGCAGGTGCATCTCGGTCCGGAGCACACCGTGGCGCTGGGACTGTGCCACGGCCCCACGTCCGTCGCCGAGATCTCCGCCCACTTACGGCTCCCGGCCGTTGTCACCAAGGTGCTTCTCTCCGACCTCGTGGACTGCGGCGCCCTCACCGCGCGGGCACCGCGCAGCCACGACACATCCACGGACCGTTCATTGCTGGAGGCGGTGCTCGATGGCTTACGACGACGGCTCTGATAACCACGGCGCCGACGACGGCGACCAATTCCCCACGGCGCTCAAGATTCTGATCGCCGGGGGGTTCGGGGTCGGAAAGACGACCTTCGTGGGAGCGGTCAGCGAGATCGACCCGCTCAGTACCGAGGAACTGCTCACCCAGGTCAGCGTGGCCACGGACAGCCTGGACGGCATAGAGTCCAAGACGACCACTACGGTCGCCATGGACTTCGGCCGCATCACCTTGGACGCCCGCCATGTGCTCTACCTTTTCGGAACACCCGGACAGGAGCGCTTCTGGTTCATGTGGGACGAGCTCTCGGAAGGCGCCCTGGGGGCCGTCGTGCTCGCCGACACCCGCCGGCTGGAGGACTCGTTCTCAGCCGTCGACTTCTTCGAGCGGCGCGGCATCGGATTCGTCGTGGCCGTCAACGAGTTCGACGGCGCCTACCGCTACGAGCCGGACGAGGTGCGTGCAGCGATCGATCTCAGGCCGGAGGTGCCGGTCGTGCTCTGCGACGCGCGCATCGCCAGCTCCGGCATCGGGACGCTGGTCACCCTCGTTCAGCATCTGCTCACCACCACCGTCGTGCCGGGCCCGGCACCGAGCTATGGAGCACCGACATGACGTACGACCCCACCGGCCACCTCCTGCTGACGCCCGTCGACCGCGAGGCGCCGGCCCGCGTGCAGCGGCTGCGCCAGCTGGGATTCGGCGACCGGCCGGACGCGGCCTTCGACGACTTCGCCCGCAAGCTTGCCGAAGTGACCGGCGCCCCGTTCTCCATGGTCAACTTCATCGACGAGAACCGGCAGTTCTTCGCGGGGCTGCACACTCCCTCGGGCAGCCACAGCGGTGCGGCCACGAGCGGCACCGAGGTCAGCCGGTTCATGGCACGCGACCACGGCTACTGCCCCCATGTGGTCGTGCGCCGCAAGGCGCTTGTCCTGGAGGACGTCTGCGACTACCCCCGTTTCGCGGGCAACCCCGTCGTCGACGAGATCGGCATCCGTTCCTATCTGGGGGCGCCGCTGATTGACCGCACCGGGATGGCGCTGGGCACGATCTGCGTCGTCGACACAGAGCCCCGGCCGTGGGGTCGGGCCGGGCTCGAGACGATCAAGTCGTTGGCGGCGGAGCTGATCGAGCAGATCCACCGCCGGGAGGACCGCGGCATCTGAGGCGACGTCCCGCGGCCGGCCCGGGCCGCCTCCGGGCCGGCCGGCCGGTGGGCCCGGGCCGACGGTCTGCCGCGGCGACCCCGCCGGCGCCACGCGACCCCACCGGCGGGGCCGGCGGTCAGCCCGCCGGAACCATGCGTGCCTCCTCGGACAGCCGCTGCGACCACTGCCCCTTCGCCGTCCCAAGCGCGACCTCCGCCAGCCTCAGCAGTTGGACGTCCGACGTGCCGGCGGGCGCGAACATATGGTGCGCGTCGCGCAGATAGCGCTCGATGGGGCAGTCGGTGAACAGGCCCGCGGCGGCGTGGATCTCCATGGCGTTGCGGGCCGAGTCGATCGCCGACTCGACGTTCACCAACTTGGCGTTCATCAGCTCCGCATCGCACGGCATACCCGCGTCCAGCAGATGCACGGCGTGGTACGCGGAGAGCCGGGACGTCATCAGCCGTGACTGCATCAAGCCGAGCTTCAGTTTCACGGTGGGCAGTTCGTGCAGCGGCTTGCCGTAGCGGTGGCGCTCCTCGCAGGAGCGGGTGGTCTCCTCCAGGATCGCCCGGTGGATGCCGAGCGACACGGCTGTCAGGTTGGCCCTTCCGTACAGGACGCTCGAGGAGTACGCGACAGCGAGCCCGTCGCCTTCGTCCCCGAGCCGGTTGGCGGCGGGGACCCTGCAGTTGTCGAAGTACAGCTCTCCGAAGCTGAACCCGTGCAGCCCCATCGTCGGCTGTTCGTCGCCCACCCGGACTCCGGGGCGGTCCGACTCGACGAGGAACGCCGTCAGCCCCTTCGACCCCGGGCCGGTCCTGACCACCACGCCGTGCAGATCTCCGACGTGGCTGTTACCGACAAACACTTTTCGGCCATTGAGGACGTAGTCGTCGCCGTCCCTCACCGCGGTGGCGCTCATGCCCAGTACGTGTCCGCCCGACTCCGGCTCGGTGACGGCGATGGTCGGCAGGCACTCCCCGGCGGCGATGGAAGGCAGCCACGTCTTCTTCTGCTCGTCGCTGCCGAAATGGACAATCTTGGCCACACCCAGCTGCGATGCCTGCACCATGGCGCCCATGGCGCCGCTGACCCGGGAGAGCTCCTCGATGATGATGGTCTTGGCAAGGTGGCCCAGCGCCATACCGCCGTACTCGCTGCTGATGGTGGCGCCGATCCAGCCCTGCCGAGCGATCAGGTCGGACAGCTCCCGGTGGACCGAGCGGGCGGCTTCCATGGCCGGGATCCGTGGTCGCACCTCTCTCTCGGCGAACTCCCTGACGATGGACCGAAGTTGGTGATGCAGCCGACTGGCGAAGTATCCGTCCATCACGAGCTCCCCTCCCGAAACGCCTGCTCGCGCGGTTGTTCGAGCAGGTGGTGCATCGGCAGTGCTACCGTCCCGAACAGGCCGACCTCCTCAGCCTGTTGACCCTTTCATGGGGGAACAAGGTCGATGTCATCTTTGGCCGAAATAAAGTCCATTGACGTTTGATTGATCAAGTGATGCGCGTGGTACACGACCGGTCCTGTCCATTCGTACGGCATTCCCAGGAAACGTCCTCCTGCCACATGCCAACGGCAAAGGTTTCGTGGGGTAATGGTCCAACCGGTGGTCAGAGCTCCGGCGCGCGCCGCGGTGGCGACCGGCGCGCGTGGCGCGTGTCGGTCGCAGTCACGTCAGTGCGCGCCCCCGGCCCGCCGGCCGCAGCGGGGGAGAGCGGCACCTCGGAAACTGCTCGACGCCCATCCGGAACTGGCTCCTCCGAAGCGATGAGGCGTCGGACTGACGGGTGGTCAGGCGTGCGGTCCGATGGTCGGGGGTGCAACGCCAGGGGGTGGGGGCGCGCCCGGGCCCTCCGTGGGACGCGGTCCGGGGCCGTCTGCGGGGAGTACCCGGTCCGTCCGCCGGGCCGGATGGACGCGCGGCCCGTGCCTCGGACGGGTGAGTGAGGGCGCAGGGCAACCGCTTCCCCTTCCGGACCGGGTACGCATTGCCGGGCCGTTCCACGACGCCGGGAGGACCTGCCCATGCCCGCCACCAGACGCGCCGCGAACACCCTCGCCGCCACTGCTTGTGTCGCACTGCTGCTCACCGGCTGCACGGAGCCGCCGCCCGCTCCGGAGCCGGGCGCGAAGGCCCAGGGCGGCCCCACCGGACGTCCCGGCCCCGACCCGCGGACCCTGCCCGCCAATCACATCCCCGGCCTGGGGCCCGACTTCCGTTCCAGGATTCCGGACGCCACCCTCCAGGCACTCGTGGTGACCGGGGAGACGTCGGACACCAACGTCGCCACAGCGGTGCTGTACGAACGGGTGGCAGGTGGGTCGTGGCGGTCCGTCGCCGGCCCCTGGCCCGCGCACAACGGCGTGCGCGGCTGGACCGACGACCACTACGCCGGCGACCTGCGCACCCCCATCGGCGTCTTCGGTCTGGGGGACGCGGGCGGGCGTTCACCCGATCCCGGGACCCGGCTGCCGTACGACGAGGACGAGGAGTTCGTGGCCTCGGGCACCGGTTTCCTCGGCGAGCCCCTCGAGGGCTCCTTCGACTACGTGGTCGCCATCGACTACAACCGGGTGTCGGGCACCTCTCCGCTGGACAAGGAACGACCGCTCGGACCGGAGAAGGGCAACGGGCTCTGGGTCCACGTGGACCACGAAGGGCCCACCCAGGGGTGCATCTCGCTGGCCAAGGACCGGATGCGCGAGCTGCTGCGCGCGCTCGACCCGGGCAGGCGGCCGGTCATCGTCATGGGCCCCGCCCCCGAGCTGCGGAAGTGACCGAGGGTTTGTCGCCGCCGTCACATGAGTGCCGCGATGCGGGCGCGCAGGGCCTTGGGATCCAGTCCGTGGGCGGCCAGGTGCTCGTCGATCGTGCCGTACCGGCGCAGCTCGCGCCGGGACACCCCCAGGCCCAGCACACGGTGCGGCACGTCCGCGAGGGTGCCGTTCGCAGCCGGCGTCGACGTGCCCGCGAGGTAGGGCTCGACGATCACCACATCGGCCCGGTCACCCGCCGCCCGCCGGACGGCCTCGTCGTCGAAGGGGCGCACTGTCGTCGCGTACAGCACGGTCACGTCCAGGCCCTCCGTCGCCGCGAGGACGTTGTCCAGCATGGGGCCGACCGCGATCACGGCCGGGCCGCGACCCTCGCGCACGGCAAGGAACCGGCCGCCCGCGAACGGCCTGGCCTCGGCGTTGCTCTGCAGTGACAGGCGCACATACACCCGGCTGTCACCAGCAGCTGCGCTCCGCAGCAGTGCCTCGGCCTCGTCCGGGTGGCCGGGGACGTGGACCGTCCACCCGTCCAGGGTGTCCAGCAGTGCCACGTCACCCGGCGCCATGTGCGTGTAGCCGCCCGCGGGCCAGTCGTAGGATGCTCCTGCGCTGACCAGCACCCCGCCGGTGCCCTGATGGCCGAAGTCCAGCTTCACCTGCTCGAACGGCCGCTCGACGAGGAAGCTCGAAAAAGTGTGCATGATCGGCCGCATCCCGGTGAGCGCGATACCGCCGCCGGCGCCGATCAGCAGCTGCTCCCGGATGCCCACGTTGATCACCCGCTCCGGATGGCGCCGCTGCGCCTCCTCGAACCCCGCGACGCTGATCTCCGCGAGCACCAGGGCAAGGCGGGGGTCCTCGTCCAGGAGGCGGGTGGTGGTGGCGACGAAGCGGTCACGCATGGTGTCCATGGTCGACAGTCCTCTCGGCGGTGACGTACGTAATCAGACGTTCTTGGGTTCGACGCGGGCGACGACCGCCCTCGGCCTGCCCGGATGCGGCTCCGTGAAGGCGGCGAACAGTGCATTGTGGTCGCGGCCGTCGACCGTCCGGGCCGACCAGCCGGCAGCCTCGAACCGCGACGCGATCCCGCCGGGCCAGCCGTGCGTGGCGGACGAGTTGTCGATGACGAGCGCGTGGAGCTGGTCGAGCCCGGCGGGGCCGGCGTAGGCGATGGCCTCGTGATTGCTGCCCTCGTCCAGCTCGGCGTCGCCGATGAGAACCCAGACCCGTGGGTCGGTCAGCCCCTGTGCGCGCAACCCGAGAGCGGTGCCCACCGCCAGCGGAAGTCCGTGCCCGAGTGAACCGCTGCCGATCTCGGCCCCCGGCACGAGGACCCGGTCCGGGTGGTGGCCGAGGGGCGAGTCGTAGGAGCCGAAACCGGGCAGCCACGCGACGGGTACGAAGCCCTTGGCGGCGAGGACCGCGTAGTACGCCATGGGGCCGTGCCCCTTGGACAGCAGGAACCGGTCGCGTCCGGGGTCGTGGGCGGTTTCCGGCGACACGCGCAGGACGCGGTGGTAGAGGACCCAGAGCGCGTCGAGCGTGGATGTGGCGGCCGGCCCGTGTTTCTCGTCGCCCGTCATCAGGGCCATCAGCCGGTCGAGGTCGTCGAAGCCGAACGCCCGGGTGCTGGATGCCGAGGCGCCGGACGCGAAGGTGGAAGCCGTGTTCGTCATGCCACCCACCGTGCAACCTCAAGTTTGCTTGAGGTCAAGCGCGGCGGGTCGTGGAATACGGGTTCGTGACCAGTGGCCGGAGTGCGGTATTGTTCTCATGTCCGTTCGGCGGGGGGAAACCCCAGGTCAGACGGGCACCGGGACGTGGCGCAGCTTGGTAGCGCACTTGACTGGGGGTCAAGGGGTCGCAGGTTCAAATCCTGTCGTCCCGACTCGGAGGAGTCGCAGATCGAGGGGCCGTTTCAGAGCAATCTGAAGCGGCCCCTCGATCATGCTCGGGCCGTTTGCGGCACCAGCCTTCTCGCGCGCGTCAGGAGACGGTCGCGTTCTGTGGTCGCGGGCCCGGTATGCCGCGAGTCGGGTGAAGAGCGGGGCCCGAGCACCGTGATCCTGCGGAGGTCGGGGTGCGGGTAGGGCGTTCGGTGGTCGTCGGCGAACCGTGCCGGCGACCTTGCGTGGCGCATGGATGTGGACGGGCCTGTCCGAGCGAGGGGCCCCGAGGGTGCCCGTCCCCGGATGCGCAACGGTCCGGCCGGTCAGCTGCTGTGCGAGAAGCCTTTCCCACTGCGGTCCAGCGGGTCGGCCGGCAGGCCGAGGTAGCGGTGGCGCAGTGCGTCCCAGGCGGCGAGCCGGCTGAAGTCCGGAGTGTCCCGGATGCCTTGCTGATCGGTGAGAAAGGGGTTGGGCAGCAGGACGGTCATCATTTGTTCGTCGCGGCCGTTGAAGAGGCGCAGTCCCCAGCTGACAGGGGTGCCGTCGGCGCTCACGCTGCGGTACAGCTCAGCACGTGAGCAGCGGCGGACGCGGCCGAGTTCGGGGCCCGAGGCGGTGTGGTCACCGATGCAGAGGTGGAAGTGCCAGGCGCCGAAGTCGACGGTGGCGTAGCCGTCGTTCATGGTGATGGCGGTCGGCGCGCAGGGGGCGCCGACTTCCCAGGCAGCGCCTTCGATGATGGGGCCGAAATTGATCTGCTGCCAGTGGTCGGTGAAAAGGGTGGTGATCAGGTCGAGGAGGGTTGCCTCGTCCGTGGGGAGGGCCCAGACGTGCTGGGTGCCGCCGCTCTCGGTTTCGACGACGGTCGGTTGCGTGGCGGTCATCGGGTTCTCTCCTTGGTGTTGAGGACGCAGTCGCCGCAAGTGCCCGCTCGGGGCACACGGTAGTAGAGGCAGCAGCTGCGGCGGCGGAAGGCGATCCTCCCGCGGCTGTCGACGGCGAAGGTGCCGGCGCCGTCGAGCGGGTCCCGGTCGAGAAGGCCGCGGGCGAACCCGACGGCGGACGAGGACGCCGACGGAGCGCGAGCGGTCAGTACCCGCAGTGCGCCGACGAGGGCCGATGCCGCGTTGCCGCGCAGGATCCGGGCGGACACACCGCAGGTCCGGTGGACCGCGTCGGCCAGCGGGATCAGGTTCTGCCCCGCGACTGTGTCGTGCAGGACCGTGCCTGGGTCACCCGACAGCTCGCGGGGAGTGGGAAGCCACAGGTCGATGGGACCGGCGAGGGCCGGTCGCCACCACAGCGTCTCCGGATTCAGGTCGGGGACCCGTCCGGTCAGGGCGGCGGAAGCGAGCGCGACGGACCAGAGCCGTGAGGCCGTTCCGAGCTGGACGGTGGACGCAGCAACGCGGATCTGATCGGTGTCGAGCCGGCGTGCAACGTCCTGCACGCACTCGCGCAGGGTTCCGGTATCCGTGTACAGCTCGGCAAGGGGGCGGAAAGAGGCGGCGTCCTGCCGTTCGCCGCAGGTCACCGCGAAGTACGGGCCGATCGTGGACACCTGTTCCAGCAGGGTGGCTGTGGTGTTCACCATGTGCGCACCGACCGGGTCAGTTCCCGGAAGGACGCGGTGCTCACGGCCGTGCCGTCCCGGCGCAGCGTCAGGTTGCCGTCGGCGTCGGAGCTCACTTGCGCCTCGCCGCCCGCAGCCGTGGTCCGGACGGCCAGGTCCTCGCGTTCCAGCGCGCGCTGCACCAGGGGCAGCAGGCCGGCCGGGGCGTTCACCGTCACTTCGGCGCGGGAAGCCCGGCGCAGTCCGAAGCTGCCGGAGAGCGGGTCGAAGGCCAGGTGGTCGGCGTCGAAGGCGGCGCCGATGGCGCCGGTACGGATCAGGTCCTCGGGGGCTCCGCTGTGCACGACGGAGGAGCGGTCGACCAGCCAGACGGCGTCGGCGACCCGCAGGGCGAGTTCGAGGTCATGGGTGCTGACCACGACGGTGAGACCCTTCTCCCGTGCGAGGTCGCGCAGGAGCACGGTCAGCGCGACACGCGAAGGCACGTCGAGGAAGGCGGTCGGCTCGTCGAGGAGGACGACCTCGGGTTCCTGGGCGAGCGCCCGGGCGGTGAGGACCCGTTGGCGTTCACCGTCGGAGAGTTCGGCGGCCGGCCGCTCGGCCAAGTGCGCTGCACCCACTGCCTTGAGCGCCCACTGCACCGCGGCGTGATCGGTGGATGTCAGACGGCCTGTGAAGCGGGTGTGGGGGTGCCGGCCCAGCGCCACCAGCTCCCGCGCCGACAGCAGCCCCGCATCCACGCGGTCGGTGAGGACAACGGCCAGACGCCGGGCAAGTGCGGCGGGGGACTCGTCGGTGATGCTGCGGCCACCGAGCCGTACGCGTCCGGAGAGAGGCGGGAGCAGCCCGCACAGGGTGCGCAACAGAGTCGACTTGCCGGCGCCGTTCGGTCCCAGCAGGACGGTCAGCTCACCGGCGCTGGCTTCGAGATCCAGATCCGACAGCACCGCCTGCCGGCCCCCCCGCCGCCAAGTGCTGCGCGTCCGATGACCGACGGTGAGTCCGTCCGTGGCGAGCCCGCCGGGGTGCGGGGTCCTGCCGGTGGCGGATGTGTGCTGCACCGGCGTGCCGGTCGTCCCTGTCGTGTCGGTCGCGTTGGTCATGAGGTCACTCCTTGCAGTCCACGGCGACTGCGGATGAGGAACGCGATGACGACTGGTGCGCCGAACAGCGAGGTGATCGCGTTGAGCGGCAGTACCGCGTCCATACCGGGTGGTTGGCTCAGGAGCGCGCAGCTCAGGGCGAGGAACGCCCCGGCGAGCATGGAAGCCGGGACCAGGACGCGGTGGTCGGAGGTGCGCAGGGCGACACGCGTCAGATGAGGAACGGCAAGTCCGAGGAAAGCGATCGGTCCGCAGAACGCGGTGGCCGCCCCGGCCAGCAGGGAGGTGCCGAACAGCGCCAGGTCGCGGGCACGCCGCACGTTCAGGCCCATCGTGCGGGCGTAGTCCTCGCCGAGCAGCAGGGCGTTCAGCCTCTTGGTGGTCAGCAACGCGGCCACCAGTCCGGTGCCGATGACGGGCAGCATCACCGCGAGGTCCGGCCAGGTGGTGGCACTGAAACTGCCCAGTCCCCACACCACGAACTGCTGCGCCCGCTCGGGTTGGGCGTACACGAGCATCACACTGACCACTGCGGTGGCCGCCGAGCCGATCATCACTCCGATGACGAGCAGGGTGACCGCCGAACGCACCCAGCGCGACAGGAGCAGCACGAGCGCCAGCACGGCTCCGGCCCCGAGCGATCCGGCGAGCACCACACCGATGCGCCCCAGCCCGGCCAGGTCACCGGTGAAGCTTCCGGCAACGCCTCCTGTACTGACCACGACCGCCGCGACGCCCATGCTCGCCCCCGAACTCACCCCCAGGGAGAAGGGGTCGGCGAGAGCGTTGCGGAACAGTGTCTGCATCTGGACGCCGGCCACGGCGAGAGCCGCGCCCACGGCGGTGGCGGTCAGCGCACGGGGCAGCCGCACCTCCCCGACGATGACGGTCCACCGGGGATCGGCTCCCGGGTCGCCCATGAGGACGCGCATCACGTCACCGACGGGCACCTGGTAGGAGCCGACGGCGATCGTGAGGACGAACAGTGCCGCAGTGCCGACGGCCAACGCGCCGACTACGACCGTGCGTCGACGCCGTGTTGCCGGCAGATGCGGAGCCACGGCCGGTGGTGCCGCCGTTCGGGCGGTCACGCCTTGGGCACCTTGGCGTAGAAAGTGAAGTTGTGGTCTTCGGCCTGATCCGGGTGGAGGAGTGCGAAGAGGTCGGCAAGGACCAGATCGGGGCGCAGCACGCCTCGTTCGTAGAAGTCGTTGCCGCCGCCCGGCGGCTGGGCCTTCGTGTTCGTCCACACCTCGCCGGACCTCACGGCGCGGAGGTTGCCGTACCGGCGGTCGGCCTCGAGTGCGGCGCCCGTCGACTTCCACTGTTCGCCGACCAGCCAGACCGGCGCATCACCGCCCTTGGCGTAGACCGCCTCGAAGTTCAACTGCAGGTTGCCGGTGCTCTTGTCGTCGGCCCACGGGTGGGTGCCGCCCGCGTCCTTGAGCAATTTCCCCAGGTAACTGCCGCCGGAGGGCATGCTCCACGTGCCCTGGTACATCGTGCCCGGCAGCACCTTGACGGGCTCGGCCCTGGAGACCGCGTCGGCCGCCTTGGCGGCGACCTTCGCGTAGTCGCTCTCGACCGTGTCGAAGACGTCACCGGCGCGCTTCTCCGCTCCGGTGAGTGCGGCCATCGCCTTGACCCACTCGGCGCGCCCCAGCGGGCTGGACTCCAGCCACTCGGCGTTGGCGACGACCGCGATGCCGGCCTGCCGCAGCTTCGGGTACTGAGGATCGTCGGTTCCCTGCGTCATCAGTACGTCGGGCCTGGCGCCGATGACCTGCTCGGCGTTGAGCGCGTTGTCCTTGGCGTACTCGGCGACCTTGCCCGACGTCACCCGCTCACGGACCTCCGCGGAGCTGATGAACGCTCCGTTCGCCACACCGGTGAGCACCGGGAGGGTGCCGGTATCCGTCAGCAGTGGCAGGTGTGTCGTCGACGCGGAGTACAGGCTCTTGATCGGCACCGTGATCTGCTGTGCCTCGGCCAGGTCACCGGTCAGCTTCGGCTTGGGCGCACCGCACTTGATCAGGACGTAGGACTCCGGTTTCCCCTTGGGGAACGGCTCCTTCACCGTCAGGACCTGGTAACTCCTTTCGTAGCGGAGGGAGAAGTTCTCGGCGTGCTCCACCGTGGACTTGACCGGGAAGTAGTCCTTGGCCGGGTCGAAGTCGTCGATGCAGCCGCCGTCTTCGGAAGCGCGGGAGTCCCCGGGCGGAGCGTCACCGTCACCGCACGCGGTGAGTGTGAGCCCCAGCGCGAGCAGAGCCGCGGCGAGGGCACGGCGGCGGACAGGGAGGGCTGGTCCTACGGGCACGAGGGCTCCTGGCATGCGTCGATGCGCGCCCGGTTCATCGGACGCGGAAAGGTGACCGAGAGGTGCACTCTCAGAAGGTCAGATCGTCAGAAGGTCAGAGGGCCCGGAAGCCGAAAGGGCGAAAGGCCGAAAAGGCGCCGGACGCCGGAAGGCCGTTCAGCGCCAGGCCGACACGGCCGCAGCGGCATTACGGCGCATCCGTACTCGACGGTCGGCCAGGAGGGGAAACTTCACGCAAGCACGTGGGCACACGAGTGCCACCGTCCTCTCTCGGGGAGATCCGCCCCGGTACGTCGAGGTGCGACGGCGTGAGTCTCCTGACTCGGGATCGATGCTTCCCCGGCCTTCCCACCCAGACGGGCGGTGGCTTCGGCGGAGTCGCTCCCCCTACACAGTGGCGGTACCGTGCCGGAATCTCACCGGCTTCCTCGTTCCGCCGTCGCTTGTCGGACGGAAGCATCCCAGATCACCGTCCCCCCGCACCACCCCCTACAACTGTGCGACGAACCACATGGCAGCCAACTCGCATGCACGGCAGGGGCCGAGAGGCGTGTCGCACCTCGACGTCCGGTACGTGAGCCGCTGCATCCGTGTTCCACCGGCTGCTTCTGGGGTGGCGGTGCAGGTGGTTCTTCCCGATGCCAAGGGCACGGGAGCGGAGCGGTCCAGGAAGCCGAAGCCACCCGTGATGACGATCCTCATGCGTAGTCCTCACGGTAGTTGTCGAGCCGGCCGAGCCCCCCGCTGCCGGCGCGGGGGCGGTACTCGCAGCCGATCCACCCGTCGAAGCCCAGGGCGTCGACGACGTCGAACAGGTGGCGGACGCCGAGTTCGCCCAGGTCGGGCTCGTGGTGGTCGGGAACGCCCGCGATCCGCAGATGGCCGACGCGGCCGGTCGGCAGGTCGCGTCGCAGGGCCGTGGTGAGGTCGCCCTCGACGATCTGGCAGTGGTAGAGGTCGGGTTGCACCTTGGGATTCGCGGCGCCCACCTCCCGCACCACGGCGTGGGCTCGGCCTGCCTGTGCAGGAAGTACCCCGGCATGTCACGGCCGTTGATGGGCTCGATCAGGATGTCGACGCCCACCGCCGCGGCTTGTTCCGCGGCGTGGGCGAGGCTGGCCAGGCAGGTGTCGCAGGCTTCGGCGAGTTCCGCCGGCTGAGCGTCCGGCGGCACCGGACCGGGCATGACGTGCACCCGCGGGCAGCCCAGCGCCGCGGCGTACTCGAGCGCCCTGTCGATCCCGGAGCGCACCTCCGCCTCGCGGCCGGGGCAGTGCGCATCAGCCACGCCTTGGGGTCGCGGAAGTCGTCCCAGACCCGGCCGTGCACCGTCTGGTGCGCGGCGTCGTCGGCGATCGCCGCTCCACGACGGCCTTCCCGCCGTCGGTGAGCACTTGGCGCTGCGCACGCCGTTGTCGAGGTGGAACAGCGTGGCGACACCGATGACGAGCGCGGGGATCGCCTCGAGCAGGAACATCCCCTGCCCGCCCTGCCCGCCCTGCCGGCCGTTCGCGCCGTGGAACCGCTCCATGATCCAGCCGGAGAGCGGGTCGCCGAAGATGCCGGCCACCGGGATGGCGGACATGAACATCGCGCGGCCCGCAGGCTACGGGCCATTCCGGGCCCCATGGCTCCGAGGCCCGCCAGGCCCACGCGCGGCCGTACCGGCCTGTCCTCCCCCTTCGTGTCCGCCCTCGCCTTGCTGTGCCGTCCGGGCGTGGCCCGGCCTTCGGGTTCGTGCAGCGATCGGGTCGTATGATGACCTGATGGCATGCGTATGCCGTGACGTCCGTCATATCGGGTGGCCGTCGGCCGGCCGGTCGCCGGTCACCTGCCCCGAATCCGCGAGTTTCGCCCTGGCCGCCCCGGGCACCCGTGCGCCCCTGGTCCTGCGGCACACCGCAGATCCGGCGCAGCCCGCCGGCCGGAGGCCTTCGCCCAGCCGGGTCACGGAGGTTCCAGGGCGAGCGTCGAGTGGAACTTTCCAGCGATGCCCGTCGCTGCGACGGAGCACCTGACGGCTCAGCCGAACGAAGCACGGAGGCACCATGAACGCAGACGCCAACCCGGACGACAGGGTGACACCCGACAGCCGGCTCCACACCGGCTCGGAGGGAGAGGTGACCGCGGAGGACGTGGTTCTCGCCTCGGGCCGCGAGATCACGCCGAAGAGCCTGGCGTGGGCGGAGCGCCGCCTGGCGGAGAAGGGCCGCGCCGCACTCGACGAGCTGCTTCCCTGAGGGGCGCGTTCCACTCGGCGGGTTGCTTCCCCGCGGGACGAGCCTGCCTGCGGGACGAGCTGTGTCCCTGAGGGACGAGCCGCTTCCCTGCAGGGCGAGTCGCTGCGCCCCTGAGGTTCGAGCGGTGCCGTCCCGCGGTGCGAAACCGTCGGTGCCGGCCGAGCGCTGCCTCGTGGGCGGGGCACCGGCGCCGGGGACGTGTCAGCCCGCGTCGCCCGACACGATCATCTCCGCCCACACCTGCTTTCCGCCGCTGAGCGGCACCGAGCCCCACGCCGCCGTCGTCGCCTCGACGATGAGCAGCCCGCGGCCGCCGGTCGCCTCCCAGTCCACGTTCGCCGGTTTCACAGGGCTGCGGGGTGAGGCGTCGTTCACCGCGATCCGCAGGCGGTCCGCGGACAGGGTCAGGTCCAGCCGCACCTCCCCCTGCGTATGCGCGATGGCGTTGGTGACCAGCTCGGACACCACCAGAAGGGCCCTGTCCTTCTCCTCGGCCAGACCCCAGGCGCGCAGGGTGCGGGCGGCGAAGCGGCGGGCGTGCTGGACGGCGTTGGGGAGCCGCCACACCGTCCAGTGGGTCCGTACGGGCCGGACCCGCGTCCCGTCGTAGCGCAGGAGCAGCACGGCCACGTCGTCGTCGCGCCCGTTGGCGCTGCGGAGGAGCTCGTCGGCGACACGCCCGATGTCGGACAGGTCGGCGGCGCCGACGACATCGCGCACGCGGCGCATCCCGTGCTCCAGGGGGAGGTGCGCCGACTCCACGAGACCGTCCGTCACCATCGTGACGAGGGTGCCCGGGATGAGGCCGGCCTCGGTCATGGTGAACTCCGCATCGGCGAGCACACCGAGCGGCGGCCCGCCGTCCACGACCAGCTCCTCGGTCGTGCCGTCCGGGTGACGCAGTACCGGGGGCAGATGCCCGGCCCGTACGAAGCGGGCAATGCCTTCCTCCATGTCGAGGTCGGCGTAGAGGCAGGTGGCGAAGAGGTCCGTCTCCATGCCGACGAGCAGCCGGTTGGCACGGGACACCACCACGTCGGGCGGATGGCCCTCCACGGCGTAGGCCCGCACCGCCGTGCGCATCTGGCCCATGATGGTGGCGGCTCCCGCGCTGTGGCCCTGAACGTCGCCGATGACCAGCGCCACGTGCCCGTCGGCGAGCGGAATCACGTCGTACCAGTCGCCGCCGACCTCCAGCCCGACCGTTGCCGGCAGATAACGGGCGACGGCCACGCCTCCGGGCAGCACCGGCAACTTGCGGGGGAGGAGACTGCGCTGGAGCATCCTGGCGAGTTCGTGCCCCGCGTCCAGCGCGTGGGCGCGCCTCAGGGCGCTGCCCACCAGGCCGGCGACCGCCGTCAGCAGCGACCGTTCCTCCGGGGTGAACTCGTGCTCCGTGTTCCAGCCCACCAGGCACACACCGACCACCCGCCCGTCGGCGGGCAACGGCAGGACCGCCAGTCCGCCGGGGCCGATGCCGAGGAGACCGGGCTCGAGCTCGGCGCCCGGCGGCCACAGGCTCATATGGCCCTGGCGCATCGCTCTCTGCAGTGTGGGCAGGGCGTGGCACGACGCGTCCGGCCACTCGGAGCGCCATTCGGCCTGCCACACGCCGGGCCACGCGTCCGGCTCGGGCGGGTCGAGGACGGTGACCAGGAGCCGGTCGGCCTCCAGCTCGGCGACGGCGATCCGGCTCGCGTCCAGCGGAATGCGCAGGGCTTCGACCACCAGCCTGCTGACGTCCCGTACGGTCGCCGCTCCCGCCAGCCGCGCGGACAGCCCCTGCACGATGGACACCTCGTGGTCGGTGGGGCGCAGATAGACGGCGTCGGCGACCACGCCGAGCACTCGTTCCGGCGTGCCGTCGGCGCCGAACCGCAGTCGGCAGCGCAGGCCCAGCCAGCGCAGCTCACCGCCCGGGCGGCGGATGCGGAAGGCCAGCTGCTCGCCCGCGGACGACAGCCGACCCGGTTCGACGATGGACATCAGGGCCGGGATGTCGTCCGGGACGGCGCAGGCCAGCAGGGTCTCCACCCGCCCGTCGAAGTCCTCCGGGGCGATCCCGAGCAATTCGAGAACCTGGGCGTCCGCGTCCATCAGGCCGGTTTCCAGTTCCAGCGTGAACGCCCCGCCCTGGAGCGGCACCAGTGTGGGCCCCAGATGCGGGCGCGGCTGGGCCACCCGTCCCGCCACGAGTCCCGCCGACTCGAGCCCGGAGGCCACCTGATCGGCGTACAGCTCCAGCAGGCTGCGGCGGTCGGCGTCGAAGCCGTCCGCCACCTCGCCCGCCACGATGAGGCAGCCCAGCTTGGTGGCCTCGCGGCCCAGCGGCAGCGCTCCGAGCGAGAACTTGGGCAGCAGCGTTCCGGCGCCCACCGGGTGTCCACCAGTGGTTTCGCCCTGCGTGTACGCGGACAGCTCCCCCGGGCTCAGCCACACGGGCCGGGCCGCACGGTAGGCGTCCGTGGCGGGGGAGCGGCTCCCCAGGTTGATGAATGCCGGCAGTCCGTACGCTCCGCCGCGCTCACCCACGACCTCGGTCAGCCGCAGCTCGTCGCCGCTCTCCGTGAGCACATAGACAGCGACCAGCTCAGCCCCGCAGAACGCAAAGTTTTGCCGTGTCAAAGCGCGCACCGCCTCCACGCGCGGTCAGGTACCGCGTTGCTCCCATGCTGCCGTTGTTCGCAGGGTGGGAGCTAGTCAGGAGACGAAGGTGGCGGCGGGAAAACACCAGGATGACGGGCAGGGGCCGCCCGTGCGAGGACGGACCGTGCCGGATACGCCGAAAGAGGGCGGGCGGCACGTCCGTCGCGCCGTCCGCATGCGGGCGGCGCGACGGTCTGTGACCCTGGGAGGCATGCAGCGAGGCGGCGGGAAGGCGGAGATACGGGTCCGCAGGGTCTACGAAGCGCCCGGGCCGGACGACGGTGTACGGGTCCTGGTCGACCGGCTCTGGCCGCGTGGCCTGAGCAAGGAGGACGCCCGCGTCGACGAGTGGCCCAAGTCCCTGACGCCGTCGGCGGAGCTGCGGCGCTGGTACCACGGGCCGGACGGGGAGTACAAGGAGTTCTGCCGCCGTTACGAGGCCGAACTCGCCGGGCCCGCCGCCGCGGAGGCGCTCCAGCGGCTCCGTACCCTCGTGGCCGAGGGCCCGCTGACCCTGCTGACGGCGGCCAAGGAGCCCGACCGCAGTCACACGTCCGTCCTGCAGAAGCTCCTCCAGGGCCTGCGGGCGCGCTGAGGTGTTCTTCGCATACGACTTCGTCGGACGCGAGGAAAGCCATGACCAACCCGATGTTTTCAGCAACCTCCGTCGGTCAAATGCCGCTGTTGCTGTGCCGATCCTCGGAGTGAATGGCCAATGGTCCGATGTTTTGGTCAGCCCGGGTGGTTCGCACAGCGCCTGAAGCGGCATATCCTCCGGCCATGCGTGTCGCACTCTTCGTCACTTGCGTCAATGACGCGGTGTTCCCCGCCACGGGCATCGCGACGGTGAGACTCCTCGAGCGGCTGGGCGTCGAGGTGGACTTCCCCACCGCCCAGACGTGCTGCGGGCAGCCGCAGTTCAACACGGGCTACCGACGGGAGACCGAGCCGCTCGTGCGCCGCACCGTCCGGGCATTCGAGGGGTACGAGTGCGTGGTCACGCCCTCCGGATCCTGCGCAGCCATGGTCCGGCACCACTACCCCCGGCTCGGCGGCCCCGCGGCCGCGGACCTGGCCTCGAGGACGTACGAGCTGACCGAGTTCCTGGTCGACGTCCTCCAAGTCACCGATGTCGGCGCGTACTTCCCGCACACCGTCACCCATCACCCCTCGTGCCACGGCCTGCGGCTGCTGGGCCTCGGTGACCGGCCCCGCCGGCTGCTGGAGTCGGTGAAGGGGCTGGAGCTGCGCGAACTGCCGGGCGCGGCCGAGTGCTGCGGCTTCGGCGGCACGTTCGCCGTCAAGAACGCGGACGTGTCCGCCGCCATGGGCCGGGACAAGGTCCGCAGCGCCGTCTCCACCGGAGCCTCGGTGCTGTGCGGGGCCGACAACTCCTGTCTGATGCACATCGACGGCATCCTGCGCCGCCAGGACGAGCCGCTGCGCGCCCTCCACATCGCCGACATCCTCGCCTGCACGGAGGAACACCCCTTCAAGACGGAGGAGACCCCCGCATGAGCGGAGCCTTTCTCGGTATGCCGTCCTTCCCTGAAGCGGCACGCAGGGCCGTGGGCAACCCGATCCTGCGCGCCAACCTCCGCCACGCGACCCACACCATCCGCGACAAGCGGGCCAAAGCCGTGGCGGAACTCGACGACTGGGCGCGGCTGCGCGAGGCCGGCAAGCGGATCAAGGACCATACGCTCCGCCATCTCGACCGCTACCTCGTGCAGTTGGAGAGCGCAGTTGCCGAAGCAGGCGGCACTGTGCACTGGGCCGCCGACGCGGCGGAGGCCAACCGGATCGTCGCCGACCTCGTCAAGGCGACCGGAGAGCGCGAGGTCGTCAAGGTCAAGTCGATGGCCACCCAGGAGATCGGCCTCAACGAGGCATTGGAGGCCGAGGGTATCGCCGCCTACGAGACCGATCTGGCCGAGCTGATCGTGCAGCTCGGCGAGGACCGGCCCTCGCACATCCTCGTCCCCGCCATCCATCGCAACCGGGGCGAGATCCGCGACATCTTCGCGCGCTCGATGGGCAGTTGGGGGCGACCGGCCCCAGAGGGGCTGTCCGACAGCCCCGCCGACCTGGCGGAGGCCGCCCGACTGCATCTGCGGGAGAAGTTCCTGCGCGCCAAGGTCGGGGTCTCGGGGGCGAACTTCATGGTCGCGGAGACCGGCACCATGGTCGTCATCGAGTCCGAGGGCAACGGCCGTATGTGCCTGACGCTGCCGGAGACGCTGATCTCCGTGGTCGGCATCGAGAAGGTGGTGCCGAGCTGGCGGGACCTCGAGGTGTTCCTGCAGACCCTGCCCCGCTCCTCGACCGCCGAACGGATGAACCCCTACACCTCCATGTGGACCGGGACGGCCGACGGGGACGGCCCCCGGACCTTCCACCTGGTGCTGCTCGACAACGGCCGGACCGCGACCCTCGCCGACGAGGTGGGACGCCAGGCCCTGCGCTGCATCCGCTGCTCGGCCTGCCTCAACGTCTGCCCCGTCTACGAACGGGCCGGCGGCCACGCGTACGGCTCCGTCTACCCCGGCCCGATCGGCGCGATCCTGAGCCCCCAACTGCGCGGCACGCGGAGCGACATCGACGCCTCCCTGCCGTACGCCTCCTCGCTGTGCGGCGCCTGCTACGAGGTGTGCCCCGTCGCCATCGACATCCCCGAGGTACTGGTCCACCTCCGGGAACGAGTTGCCGACCAGGGCGGAAAGGGCCACCGCCTGGAGAAGGCCGCCATCAAGGCCGCGGGCTGGCTGCTCGACCATCCGGCCGCGCTCGCCGCCGGTGAACGCGCCGCGTCGAGGACGCGCAGGCTGCACCCCAGGAAGCCGCCGGGCGCGGGGGCGTGGACCGCGTCAAGGGAACTGCCGCAGATGCCCGCCGAATCGTTCCGCGAGTGGTGGAGGAAGAACCGCACATGAGCACCGGTACTCCCGCGCAGGGAACCCGCGAGCGCATCCTCGCCGGGGTCCGGGCCGCCGTGGCCGACGCCCCGCAGGCGCCGGAGGCGGCCCGCGACTACCTGGACAGTCACTCTCCCGACGATCCTTCCGTCGTTCTCGACCTCCTGCACGAGAACCTCGCCGACTACCGGGCCATCGTCCACCGATGCACCGAGGCGCAACTGCCGGAACTCCTCGCCCGGTTGCTGGTGGGACACGGGGCGCGTTCGGTGGCCGTCCCCGAGGGGCTGCCGGGCGCGTGGCTCGCGGGCACCGATGCCGAACAGCGCCGCGACCTGGCCCTGACCCCGTACGAGCTGGATGCGACCGACGCCGTGGTGACCGGCTGCGCACTGGCGATCGCGGAGACGGGCACGATCGTCCTGGACGCGGGCCCCGCCCAGGGCAGGCGCGCTCTCACCCTCGTACCGGACCTGCACATCTGCGTCGTCCGCGTCCCCGAGCAGGTCGTGGCGTCCGTACCGCAGGCGATGCCGCGGCTCGACCCCACCCGTCCGCTGACCTGGATCTCCGGCCCGTCCGCCACGAGCGACATCGAACTCGACCGCGTCGAGGGCGTGCACGGCCCCCGCACCCTGGAGGTGGTCCTGCTGCTGAGCTGAATCGCTGCTACTGGACCAGCCGCGGCGCCTCCGCGGCAGGGTCCACCGGGCCGGTCAGCCGGCCCGCCAGATCACGGGCCCACGCGACCAGCCCCGGCACGTCGATACCGTGAAGGGCCGGGGACTCCGCGATCCGGTCGGCGCCGCGCAGCAGCAGCCGGGCGCCGCCCGTGGTGTTGCCGCGGGCCGCGTGAGTGAGGCCCACCGCGAGCTGGGCCAGCCCCCGCCACAACTCGCCTTCATCCTTGGGGCCCGACTTCCACGCGTCCTCGAACACCTCGTGGGCGTGGAACGGCATACCCGCGTCTAGCAGGTGCTGTGCCTCCAGGAGAGTCTGCTCGGGTGTGCGCAGCACGCCCTCCGGCTGGCGCTCCACGCCGGGCGCGCCATGGGGGAGAGGGCGGCCGAGGCCGTCCCGCGGGCGGGCGTTACGGGCGCGGCCCGCGGCGTCGCGGTCCCTGCGTGACTGGTCCATGCCGCAATTGTCCCCCTTCCCGGCACCGTACCGTCGCGCTCGTGACCGCCCCGGAGCGTGACCGCAGGCCGGGCGACAGCCGACCCCGCAGAGTGAGGTAATGTTCTCTTGCGCACTCGGTCCGGGAAACCGGCGGAACGCGCATCGGGACGTGGCGCAGCTTGGTAGCGCACTTGACTGGGGGTCAAGGGGTCGCAGGTTCAAATCCTGTCGTCCCGACTCGAAAGAGTCGCAGGTCAGAGGCCGTATCGGAGGAATCCGACACGGCCTTTTGATCGTTTTTGGGGCCAGTTGGGGACCAACTCGCCTTGACCGCGTCAGCGGGCGACCACGATCGGACTCGGCAGGGACCGAGGCGCGCGGAGCGCGCTGAGGCGGGCCGAGAGGGCGGCGCCGACTGCGGTGATCTTATGGACGTACGGATCGTGCCTCAAGCGCGGGCTCGAAATGTCGAAGGTCTCGGCTGCTACCGCCGCACGTCGAAGCCAGGTCTCAACCTCGTCGTCGTCCAAGCCGCGGCCGAGGCCGACGCCCGCCCACCACCTCCCCAGCGATGCGGCTGCCGCCGGTCAATAAGGATCACAGCTGCGGAGTCGCGTTCTCCGCCCGCCTCAGCGGGCTGCGGGCCCCGCGAGCGCTTCACGGCGTGGGTGCTCGTCCCCGAGCCCGGTGAACATCCGGGCGTCGGAATTGGCCGACGCGGGCGTCGCTCGTGTTGTCAACCGCAATTCCAGTATGAGCGTCGCCTCCGAGATCCGTGCCGTGCGGCACGTGAGTGAATTCCCACTGAAACACGTTCGGGTGACTTCGGATCCCGATTCGCTGTCCGGCTCGGCGGCATAGCGTTGCCCCGTCAAGGGACCGATCCTGGCCGACTGGGGATACTTCGTGGTGCCGAAAGTGGATGGACGCAAGAAGGATCGAGCCTTCAAGACACTCGACGGAATTCGCGGTGTCGCCGCGCTGTGCATCGTCGTTCTGCACTCGCACCGGTACTTCGGGGACCCGCTGCCATCCGCGCAGATGGCCGTTGACCTCTTCTTCGTGCTGAGTGGCTTCGTCCTCGCGCACGCCTACGAGGAGCGCTTCCGCGAAGGTATGAGTCCTTGGCGCTTCATGCTGTCGCGGTACGCGCGGCTCTATCCGGTGTACCTGCTGGGCATCATTCTGGGCTTGGTGCAGGCGCTGTGCATGATGTGGTACCACGGGCAGGAGGTGATGGAGAACCATCCGGAACAGCATTGGACGTGGTCCCAACTCCTGCTGGATCTTCCCTTCGCTGCCTTGATGCTTCCCGATCCGTTCGCCGCTGCGCTGTTCCCACTCAACGGCATCATGTGGTCGATCTTCTTCGAACTGCTCGCCAACCTTGTGTGGGTACTGTCCCGCCGTCTCCTCGAATCCACCAAGGTTCTCGTTGGTGTCGTCCTGGTCTCCGGGGCACTTTTCACCGGCGCTGCCCTCTGGTGGGACTCCACCGCTCTCGGCGTCGGCTGGCACACATTCGCCGGTGGTCTCGTGAGAGTTCTGTACTCGTTCATGCTGGGAGTTCTGCTCCATCGTTTCCACCGCGCCGCACGCGTACCTCGAATCCACCCACTCCTACTGCTCGGAGTTCTGCCGGCGCTTGCCGCCTTCGACCTGGGCACCGTCGGCCAGCTGTTCTGTGCACTGGTGGTGCTTCCCTTGCTCGTCCTGCTCGGAGCAAAGGCCGAGCCGCAGGGGGGCACGGCCTTTCTGTGCAGCAGGATCGGACTCGCCTCGTACGCGGTGTACGCCCTGCACAAGAGGTTGTACATGCTCAGCTGCGGAATCCTTCTGCAGTTCTTCGGCCTTCGGGTGGAGCAGTACGCGCCATGGAGCGGCCTGGTCTTCCTCGTGTTGCTGGTTGCTGGTTGCGTGCTGCTGGCCGACCGATTCGAAGCTCCTGCCAGGCGGGCGCTGTCGCGCCGCCTCATCCCGTCCCCGGTCGTGACGTCGGTGGTCATTGCGTCACCTCCCCGGCACTCCGACGAGTCCCCAGAAAGACAGCCGAAGCGTCAGTCAGTCGGAGAATAAGACCTCCCGGCGATGCCATGACTCATCCTCACTGTCAGTCGAAGAGTGCGACGAGTCCGCTCACCCAGACCGCCAGGAAGGCGAGGACGGCGACGAGGCATCAGACCCCCGCAGGGAAGCCGGTGAACGGCCCGCCGCGGGCGTCCGGCTCGTCGTCGCAGGCACGGGGGACGCTGCCCCGGTCGAGGGGTGTCCCACGGCGTCGGAGCAGGCTGATCGTAGGGCCACCAACTGTTCCGTGGCGAAGGGCGAAGGGCGAAGGGCGAGGGGCCGATGACGCAGGGCCCTGCCACGCCAGCGCCCGCATGTGCTGCCGAGGGGTACGGTGCCTGGCCTCGAAGAGAGAGGTCTCGTCCGCGTCCCGGTCCTCCACCAAGTACATCCACCGTCTCGCCTCCGCGGGATCGCCGTGCAACCCACCTCGGCCAAGGGGGGGCGAAGTGTCAGTTGGCGCGGGAAGGGCGAAACCTGTCCGCGCAGGCGCTGACGCGCGAGGGGGATCCCGGCCGAGGCCAGGTCCGCATCGACGCGGGCAAGGGTTCCATCAGGGGCCTGAGCTCATCATCGCCAACTGGGCGCCACGGCCCGACCGGGTTTCGCTCGGCTGCCTCGACGCCCACCGGCGACGTGCGACGGACCGCAGCAGATCCGGAACGTGATCGCGAGCGATGAGGGCCACACGAGTGCCATTTGTACACCGTCCTGCCGAGTCCCGTGGCGCGCCTGTTTGGAGGGAGTCGTCCAGGTATATGGATCCGAAGTGTTCTGGACGGCAGACGCCGGTCGACAAAAAAAGAAATCCATCCCTGATCAAGCACCGTCCGAAGGAGCCCGAAACCATGCCCAGACGCTCCGGATGGCGAGTCGCCCTGGCCGCCTCCATCGTAGGCCTCGTTGCCGCAGTTCCCCTCATTGCTGCTGAGCCGGCGCTCGCGCAATACCCGCCGGCCCCAAGTCTTCAGCTCGATGACGTCACCGTGTCTCCCGGCGATGAGATCAACTTCGTCGCGACCGGGCATCAGCCGAACGAACAGGCCGGATCAAGTCTCCTTCCTGTGGACGGAGGCGGAGCCGGCGCTGCCGGAGCGGCGAACACGGCCGCACTGAGAGGATCGCCCGCATTCCCGCAGGCCCTTTCGGCCGAACGCACCCAATCCGACGGCGACGGCGACGGGGACGGCGACGGCGACGGCGGTCGGGAGGTAGTGGAACTCGACACCCACTTCGCGGACGAGAACGGCCGCGTGGAGGACACGGTCACGATTCCTGGGCACGCTCGGCCCGGCCAGTACGACTTTCAACTCGAAGGTCAGGAGTCGGGTCTCGTGCAGACCGCGCGGGTGACCATCTCCGGCGACGGTGACGGTGACGGTGACGGTGACGGCGACGGTGACCACGGTCGACCCGGCAACGGTGACGGTGACGGTGACCACGGTCGACCCGGCGACGGTGACGGTGACCACGGTCGACCCGGCAACGGTGACGGTGACGGTGACCACGGCCGACCCGGACACGGTGGCGAGGACTACGGCCGACCCGGACACGGTGACGGTGACCACGGCCGACCCGGACACGGTGGCGACGACGGCCACGACGATTCCCATGATGACCAGGGGGACCGCGGCGACTCTGATAGCGGCGGCAAACCGTCCGATGGCGACAACTCCTCGCTCGCCGCAACCGGGTCGTCGGACGGAACGATGGCCATGCTCGCCGCGGCAGGCGGCCTCGTGCTGCTCGGCGGAGGGGCGCTGGTGCTTGCGAAGCGTCGGCGTACGGGGGCTCAGCAGAAGTAAGCCGAAACCTGCGCGTAGCATCGGCAGAATCTCGGACAGCACACAGCTGCCCGAGATTCTGCCTGTTTGAGGCGACGAACCATGCCGAGCAGACGACGCGGCGGCTGCTCGCTGCCGGTGACCCGCTTCTGTAGCTCCGTTGAGGTGGCCGAGCCAACGAGCATGCCGGCATGGCATTGGCGCGCGAATGTCAACTGCCGGAAGCCCGCTCGAGCCGTACGAGGAAGTGCGCCTTGCTGTGACCGGCTCACAGGCCGCGGAGCCGCCGCTCACACGGAGTGAGTGGCCATTGCGGTGGGAAAGGCTGCCATCGCCATTTCCTACGGTTTCGCTGCGGCCCTTACAACTCGGTCGTGTGTCGCTCCTGGTCAACACGCGATATGGGATCATGCGTCGCGTGGCGCGATGCTCGATTGACATTCGATTCAATCGCCGCGCAGGGCGTCGCCCTAACTGTGGCGACTGAACAAGCCCGCAGCAGAGGTGGCACATGAATGGAGCGGATTGTCGTGCATATTCTGCGTCTGAGCTACCGAGTTCCCCCGATGCCGGGTGGGATGGAACGGCATGTGGAATGCCTGACGCGGGAGCAACTGGGCCGCGGGCACCGTGTGACCTTGGCCTTTCGTCACGGAACGGCGGTGCCGGATGGGGCTGCGCGCCTGTCCTTGAGCAGGACTGCTCTGTCCCGCTTGCTGGCGCTGAGATCCGACAAAGCCGCTTTCGCGGCGGAGGCGTCGGCGGCGATCCCGAAGTTGGTCGGCGGCTCACATGCGCATGGCGTGGACATGCTCCATCTGCACGGTGACCAGATCGAGGCCCTGTGGCTGGGTCCCCTGGGCCGCCGCCTCGGCATCCCGCTGTGCATGACGGTCCATGCCAGACTGTCCGACCGGCGACGGCGGCTGGCCACGCACGCGTTCCGGTTCGTGGACGCGTTCATCGCTCTCGGTTCGGGGGCCGCGAGTGATCTGGTGGCGTGCGGCGTGCCGGAGCGACGCATCCTCACCATGTCCAGTGGTCTCGAGCTGTCCCGCATGCCACCGGCCGTCGGCCCCGAAAGCCGGGAGCGCGGACTGATCGTCAGTGTTGGCGCGCTGGACCCCATGAAGAACCATGGCCTGCTCATCGAAGCGTTTCACGAATTGGCCCGTAGTCGACCCGGGCTGCGCCTCGTCATTGCGGGCGAGGGTCCGGAGCGGGAACGGCTTACTGAACTCGCGGCTGCCGGACCGGGAGTAGAACTGGCCGGTGCGCTGTGTCGGGACGACGTCTACGCACTGGTGCGCCGCGCCGAGGCGTTCGTCCTGGCATCGCGACGTCTGCCAGGGAAGGGCGAGGGCGTACCCACAGCCGCGCTGGAGGCGTTGGCGCTGGGCACCCCGGTCGTCGTGTCGTCGGAGGCTTCACTCGACCCGGTGGTCACGATCCCGGACGCGTACCGAGTCTTTCGCGCCGGAGTGAAGGCGGATCTGGTGGGCACATTGCGCGCCCTGCTCGACGACGACCTGGGGCGACGCGTCATGAGTGAGCGTGGGAGACGTGCGGCCGCGGAGCTGGGCTGGCCCGTGGTCGCGGGAAGGGTCGAGGACTGGTTTCGCGTGGCGCTGGAACGTCGTCATTCGTGCGCGTGATCCGGGTCATTCGGCGGCGCAATGGCGTGTCCAACGGTGCAATAACGGGGCAGATCGGAATACTGGGGCTGTTCAGTCACTCAGGGTTATTTCGATGGGTGCGGGTGGGCAACTGCAGAGAGGGAAAGCGCGATGAGTGGAGCACCGGCAATCGAGGACGCAGTGGTCACCGGAGCCGCTGGATTCATCGGCTCACACGTGGTCGACGCTCTGCTGCAGCGTGGCGCGAGGGTGGTCGGCGTCGACCGTCGATCGCCCGCAGAAGATCCCGAGGCGGCACGTAACCTCTCCAAGGCGTTGGAGCATCCTGCGTTCAAGCTGGTTGAATGCGACCTCGTCAGCGACGAGATCAAACCGTGGGCGAACGGCGCGGACGCGGTCTTCCATCTCGCCGGCGTGCCGGGGGTCCGGCCGTCATGGGGAGGTGCGTTCTCCGAGTACCTCGAGTGCAACGTCCTGGCCACGCAGCGGTTGATGGAGACGTGTGTCTCGCTGGGCGTCCGCCGTGTCGTTCTCGCTTCCTCGTCCAGTGTCTACGGCGACGGCCCGGGCCCGTTCCGTGAAGACGGTCTCACAGCCCCGCTCTCGCCGTACGGGGTGACCAAGCTCGCCGCCGAGCGCCTCGCTCTCGCCTACGCCCTCGCGCCGGAGAGCCCCACCAGCGTGGTCGCGTTGCGCTACTTCACGGTGTACGGCCCGCGGCAACGACCGGACATGGCCATCGGCCGCATGCTGCGCGCCGTGCTGACCGGTCGGCCGCTGCGGCTGTACGGGGACGGCCGCCAGCGCAGGGACTTCACATACATCGGGGACATCGTGGCTGCGACCCTCGCTGCCGCGACGGCGACGGCGACCGCAGAGGCGGTCAACGTCGGTGGTGGCGACAGTGTCTCCATGCTCGACGTCCTGCGTCGCGTCGCCAAGGTCACCGGGCAGGAGGTCCCGATCCTCAGCGATGCGCAGCAGCCGGGCGACGTCCAGGTCACTGCCGCTGACATCACCAAGGCACATGCCCTGCTCGGATATGACCCCTCCGTGTCGTTGATCGAGGGAATTGAGCGGCAGTGGGACTGGCTGTCCACTCACGAGTCGGCATCCACAAGCGCCCTGTCCTGACGGGTGTTTCCTGAAATGGATGCGAATGAATGGCCCTCGCAGTCGCCTTGGCTTGACCCCTTGCTTGTCTGTCCGGTTCAGCTGCCGTGGAAATGTGGGTGACTTCGTGGGTCGCTTGTCGATGGTCCGCCAATGGGTCAAGTACTCGGGATTGATTCCTGTCGCTTCGCTGGCCAGCGGATATCTCGCCGTGCATGCCGTTCCGACCGGAGTACGGCGGTATACGGCGCCGACGATTGCCGACTTCGTCGAGCATGCTGAATCCCTCGTTACTACGGCGGCCGCCTTCGTCCAGACGCTGGGATGGAGCATGCCTCAGATCTCAGAGGTGCTGGACGAATATCAGGAAGTCGAGTCACGACTGAACAAGCGTTACAAGGAATGTGCGCTGGAGTTTCCCGTGACCCACGGCGTGGAAGCCGAGACCGGCGCCTTCCTCTACGCTGTTGCTCGGTTGCTCAAGCCGAAGGTCGTGGTCGAGACCGGAGTTGCGGACGGTCGCTCTTCGTTCATCATCATCTCCGCTCTCGAGCGGAACGGCTGCGGAACTCTGTACAGCTTCGACATCAAACCCCAGGTGGGCAAGTTGGTGGGGCCTCACCCGCAATGGCATCTGGAGATCTCCAAGGCAGAGGAGGCAGTGTCCGCCTTCGTCAGAGCACTGCCCCGGCTCGGGGCGATCGACCTGTTCTTTCATGACAGCGACCATCGCTACCTCAGCCAGCTCATTGAGTACGAACAGGCGTGGCGCTTCATGACACCGGGCAGCGTGTTCGCCAGTGACGATGTCGACGACAGCCGTGCGTACCTGGACTTCTGTCACAGGAACGGAACGAGTCCTTCCCTGCTCCTCGATCGTAGGAAGGTCATCGGTGCGGTTCGCCGATGACCTGGATCGTCCAACTCCTCGGCGGCTCGTTCTGCCCCAGGAGCTCCGGCGGATGCGGTGACACCGGCTTTGAACGGTTCGGTGGCCCCGGCGGGGCATCGAGCTGTTCAACAGCAGATCACCGCCACACCTGGTGTCGGCGTATTCGCTGTCCCGGAAGGGGGGGGGGGGGGGGGGGAGGGGGAGGGGGGGGGGGGGGGGGGGGGGGGGGGGTGTGGGGGGGGGGGGAGGGGGGGAAGTGTCGG
>NZ_JBVHTA010000007.1:0-81079 GCF_055566095.1 Streptomyces sp. NPDC027962 | reverse complement strand
CCCTCTTTGCGTTCTCCTTCCCCCCTTCCCCCCCCCCTCTCCCCCCCCCCCCCCCCCCCCCCCCCCCGCGGCCGGTGGGCGGGCATCGAGTGCTTCCGGTCAAGACGACGAGGAGCCCTTGCCGACGGGGCCCACCGGGTGTTCCGCACCGCGGAAAGGACGGACCTGATCGCCAGGCTGCGCGCCCTGCTCGACGACGCGTCGCCCGTAGTCGGATCAGCGACCTTGGCAGGCGGGCGGCGGCAAAACTGGGCCAGCCTACGGTGGCGGGCCGCGTCGAGGACTGCTACGCAGCGGCGTTGGGACGACATTGCAGCTGAAGGGCATGTCTCACATGAATGCGAAACGACAGAAGGAGTACCGATGCGCACGATGGACATCGCCAAGGTCGAGGGCGGCATGGCACTACAGAAGGCGGCCGGTATCGTGCGTGTCTATCCGTCCATCTGGCGCGGCACCGTCGTCGATGTCGGATGCCGCACACGTGAGCTCGAGACGGCGCTGAAGGGCCGTCAGGTGCGATACGTAGGTGTGGACATCGACCCGTCGGCGGAGGTGGTGGCCGATCTCGGGGAACGTCTGCCCTTCGACGACGGGTCGGTGGACGTGGTCACCGCCTTCGATGTCCTGGAGCACACCGACGACTTCCATAACGCCTTCTCGGAGCTGTGCCGTGTGGCGCGCGAGCATGTCGTCATCACGCTCCCGAACGCCTATGAGGTGAGGACCCGTCTCAGGCATCTGCGAGGGAAGCCGATCTCCCAGAAGTACGGACTGCCCATGGCGCGGCCCAGCGACCGGCACCGCTGGTTCTTCTCGCTGGACGAGGCGCGCGCGTTCGTACGGAACTCGGGGCGCGAGCATGGCTGGCGGGTTGCGGACGAGCGGGTGCTGGCAGGTCCGCAGACGCAGCGTATCGGGCGGGTCGTGTGCCGCTGGCCCAACCTGCTGGGTTCCACCTATCTGGCGCTGCTTGCACCCGTCGGATGATGCCGAGGCCTGGGCCGTGCCATGTTGCGGCCCAGGTCGTCCGGGTCCCGGGATCCTGCGCCGGGGAACGGTGGTGCAGGCGTCACAGGATCGCTTCCAGCATCGCGGCTGCGCGCTGTGGTGAGAACTCCTTGCACGCGCGTTCCCGTAGTTGATGCCCGAGGGCGCGACGCTCTTCCGGGGGCAAGAGCAGGATGGCGCGGACGTGGCCGGTCAGTGTGTCCAGGTCACCCACGTGTGCCACGTAAGGGTAGTCGGCGCCCACCACGTCGGCTGATCCGCCTGCGTCCGTCGTCACGACAGGAGTGCCGCAGGCCATCGCCTCCAGAAGCACTCGTGGAAACCCCTCCTCGTAGCTCGGCATGACGAGGCAGTCCGCCGCCGCGTACAGCTCGGGAAGGTCGCGGTTGGGCACCGGCCCCACTACCTGCATCCGATCGTCGAGCACAGGATCGGCCGCCGCACGTTCCAGCCGTGACCTTTCCGGGCCGTCGCCCACGACGACGAGCCGGACGTCACGGGTCGGGACCTCCTCCTGCGAGCGCAGCGCAGTGAGCAGCGGCACCAGGAGACGAACCCCTCTCCGGTACGAAAGCCGGTGGACGTACAGCAGGACGAACTCGGCGTCGCCCCACCCCTGCCTCGCCCGCGCCGCGCGTCGTGCCTCCGGGGCCAGCGGGGCGAACCGCTCGGCGTCGATGTCGTTGTAGAGCAGTCGCATCCGGTGACTCGGCACGCCGCACTGGCCGGCCATGACGGGGATCATCGACTCCGGTCCGGTGACCAGGCAGTGCACCGACCGTGCCGTCACCCGGTTGAGGAGACGACGCAGCCGTTGGTGCCACGTGATGCGCTCGCCCGGCACCGGCACATCCGCCGTACCGCTGCGCCACAGAAGGATGCGGTGCCGGTACACCGGGCGCGTGAGGATCAGTACGGTCACGAACAGTGTGGAGTAGCGCAGGAAATAGGTACGGTAGCCGGCCCGGGCACAGCGGTGGACGGTGCGGACGGTGCCCAGGAAGCGGCTCAGACGGCTCCGGCCGGGAACGCGCAGCAGCAGCCGCACGCCGGCGAGGCGAGCCGGCGGGTTCCCTCGCTCGACGGCTGCCGCGACGTCGATCCGCTGCCCAAGGGCCGCGAGCAGGGCCGGGATATGGGCGAAGTGCTCCGACTCGGTCTCGGACAGATGGGGGACCACATAGACCAGCCTCGCGCGCGGGTTCCGCGCCTCGGGGACCGGTGCGCACTCCCGCGCCTGCTGACCGTCCGCCGACGCTCGGTCCACGACAACCTCCTCGCTGTTCTTGTTCGCTGGTGCCGTCCAAGGACCTTCGCCCTACGTGGCCCCGACAGAGCGGATGAGGGCGGCCACGGCGTCAATGTTCACGTCGAAGCCGTAATGCGCGAGAACGTCGTCGCGTACCGCGAACAGTTGCTGGTTGCTCGGCGGGGATGCGAGGACCCGGCGTACTCCGTCCGCGATCGAGGCAGAGTCCGGTGCCACCAGCGTCACGCTCTCCCAGCGTGCCGCGGCGGCCGGAATGCCGCCCACCGCGGTCGCGACGACCGGAACCGCGGCGGCCGTGGCCTCCAGAAGGGTCCTCGGCAGTCCTTCGTCCCGTGAGGAGATGGCGAAGAGGTCCGCGTGGGTCAGTTCCGCACGGATCTCGTCGACGCCGCGTGCGCCGAGGAAGTCCACATGGTCCGCCAGGCCGAGCCGGGCGGCCTGTTCGGTCAGGGGGACCCGTAGCGGTCCGTCCCCCACGATCCGCAGCCGCGCCGAGGGGAGCGTCTGCACGAGGTCTGCCATGGCCGGCAGGAGCAGGTCAAGGCCCTTGGAGGGGTGGAGCCGGCCGACCGTCAGAAGCTGAGGGGCCGTTGGATCGGCGAGCGGCGGCCTGTCCCGCTGCAACGGCTCCTCCCAGACGGGCAGTAGCCGCGGCGGGACGAGCACCGAGGGGATGCCTCGCCTGGCCAGCCCGTCCTGCATCGACCGGGCGACGACCCGGCAGCCCTCGGCGTGCCGGGTGAAGGTGACGGCGGCCTGCCGCAGCACGATCCGCCGCCAGCGGCCGAAGACGGCGACCGGCAGCGCCAGGAGGTCCCCGTGGACGTCGATCAGCAGCGGACACCTCGTGGCGCGTGCGACGATCCAGGCGGACGGCCACCCCCAGGGTTCCGCACCGTTCACCACGACGACCTCCCCCCTGCGCAGGGCGGCCCGCGCGACGCGCACCCCATGGCGTGCCGACCCGGCCGCCCAGACCAGCGAGCGCAGCACTCCCGGGCCTCGGGGGCGCCTGAGCACGTGCAGCGCTCCTCGCCGGCACTCCAGGTCCGGGCCCGCCCAGACGCACTCGGCGGTGCCGAGACGGCTCGCAAGCGCGCTCCAGGTGCGGAAGTCCGCAGAATCCTTGACGTCCGCCTGCCGGGAGCCCGAGAGCGTGACCACCGTGATCCGGCTCTGCACCGGAACGACGGATACGGATTCGGCGGAGTGGAGTCCCGCGGTCATGACGGGCCGCCGCCCAGTACGGCACACGTGAACGTCGGGTTGTCCCGAGGCGTCACATCTTCCTCCAAATAGCCAGTTGCCCGGTCGGCGCCATGGAAGGGGCGGCCTGTTCGTCCTGCGTCGACGCAGCGCGCTGAGCATGCTCCCCGCTCGGCCCCTCCGCTTTGTGGAAGCCGCCACAGCCTGACACGGCGGACACGGGTGGGGTCCCCGACCGGGCCGCTGCGGACGTCCGTACACCCCTCTGGCGGACATCATCGGGCGTCGTTGCACGCGGAGGGGTAGGGCGTTTCCGCGCGCCGGATCTGCAACGGTCCGCGGCACGGCGATACTCGGCACTCGACATGTCCGAGGGCGCCTGCTCGATGTTCTTCCGTCCGCACCTGCGACGTCTCGGCGGGACTCACACGAGGAGCTGTCCCGTCTGCGGCGGAGGAAACACATGATGCGGGTCCTGTCCCGGGAGGCCGTCCCGATTCTGGGACTCACGGTTGCGGTGGCGTTGATCGCCCACTTTGCGGGCTCCGGCGGGCCGCTCCCCGTGGCTCTCATCGCCGTGATCACGCTCTCCGCGCTCTTCCTGCCACCCGAAGCCCTGCTGGTGGCAGCCGTCGTGACGGGCAGTGGCCTGGGTTTCACCGCTCTCCAGTCCCCTCTCGTGGGGCCGCTGCTGCTGCGCGATCTGCTGGTGCTCGCGTGCCTGGGCTGTCTCCTCCGGCGGCGTGCGGGCGAGGTGAAGCTCGACGGGTACCTCGCCGTGTGCCTGGCGCTGTTCTTCGGCTGGTCTCTGCTGGCCACACTCCACGCGGGCACATCGGCGACCCCGCTGCTCCGGATGGCCGTCTACGGCGCCGTGTTCCTCCTCCTCGCCCGTCACCGGACGAACCGGAAGCCGGTCTACGCCATCGTCACCTGCTACGCCCTGGTCAGCGTCGTCGGCGGAGTGATTCAGGACCAGACGAGGCTGGTCGGCCTGGACATCGGAGATCCCGCGCAGACCGGGAGCCTGCTCTTGGCGGCACTGTGCCCTCTGCTGACATCGGAACTCCGGACGCCCTGGCCGTGGCTTGTCGGCGCCGTGCTGCTCTCCGGCATCTTCCTCACGCAGACCCGCAGCGTCTGGTTCGCAACGGTCGTCGTGCTCGTCGTCTGGGCCCTGAAGCGGGTGACGCTGTCCAGGCTCCTCGTCGTGTTCACAGTGCTCGGCCTGCTGGGCTTGCAGGCCGTCAGCTGGGTCACCAGCGTGTTCGGGCTCAACTCCACCAGCGCGGACTACCGCTGGCAGAGCATCGAAGCCGGCCTGCGTCGCGGGTTCGAAAGCCCGCTCTTCGGCAGCGGATGGGGCTACGCCTCGTTCGGCAACGACCACTCGGTGCCGTCCTACCTCTACCAGGCAGTGGACCAAGTCCTTCCGTACAACCTGTTCGTGTGCGTCTTCGCCTCGGTGGGCGTACCGGGCGTGCTGCTGCTGGCGCTCTTCCTGTGCCGGCTGCTCCACCGTCTGGTGGCGAGGCGCGGCGCTCCGCTGCTGTTCACGGTCGCGGTGCTCGCGATGTCGCTCACGGAGATGACGTTGTACGCAGGGTCCATGCTGACGCTGCTCTTTTTCACCTACGCGGGTATGGGGCTGGCCCCGGCAGGTGATGCGCCCATGCCGTCGGACCAGCCGACGACGGCAGGAGAGGGGTCCTCACGAGCGTCGGCGGAGGGCCCTGCCACCTATGCGGGCGTCGTTCCGGCGGGCTTGCCGGCCGGCGCGGTCGACGGACCTGCATGTGGCAGGGACCTGACGAGCACCCGCAGCACGAGGAACCAGCACGCCGTGCTCAACGCCAGCAGGCAGAGACAACTCGAGGCGTAGGCCAGGGCCATGCGTTCCGGGCCCGCCCACAGCTGGGTCACTGCGACCAGCATGGCCAGTTGGCAGATGCCCTCGGCCGCCAGGAACGCCAGCCGTACGCCGGGAAACCCCAGAGCCGCCGGCAGCACCTTGCCCCAGATCACCGTGCCGCGCAGCGCGGCCCCGGCCAGGAGTACCACCGCCGCCGTCGACAGCGCCGTGTACGCGGCGCCGTACACCAAGCCCAGGAGCAGTCCGGTGAGGGGAGCCGCGACCGCCACCGCCAGCGCCCCGACCGCCCCGGTCAGCGCACTGGAGCGGAGGGCGTCCCTCATCACCGCTGAACGGTGTCCATGAGCTCCCGCCAGCGCCAGGCGGGGATAGAGCTGCGCTGCGACAGGGCTGACGAAGGTCATGAAGAGACGGGCCATCGACGTGGCCACCTTCAGATACGTCACCAGTGTGGGGCCCCCGAACACTCCGGCGAGCACGGTAACGCCGCTCTCCGAAGCAGCGGAGACCGATCCGGTCGCCGATGTCTTCACCAGGAACGTCATGAGGCCCGGTGGCAGTGCGACGGGCTCGGCGGCAGGCGGACCACATGCTTTACGCACCTGCTGGACAGCGCCGGTGGTGAGCACGACCGTGGAGACCAGACCGGTCACCACGGTCGCCGTCAGGTAGCCGACCGGGCCGGCCACCAGCAGCCCCGTCAGGGTGACCAGACACCCGAAGACGGCGAGCGCGAGACGGACAGTGCCCAACCGGAACAGCTGGCCGGTGAGCGCGTAGCCGGCCGAGGCGCTTCCCACGGGTGTCGCGACACCGGCTCCGAGCACGGCGGGAACGAGCAGCCGGAGCTGCTCGGCGGAGAGCCATCCCGCGGCAGCGGCGGCAAGGGCCACCGCCACGCCCACGATGGTGGCCAGCAGCCCGGAGACGAAGTCCAGCCGGACGAGCCGGTGGTACAGCTGGGTGCCTCGGCCCGCACCGCGCAGTTGCTCCGCCGGCACGAACCGCTGCTGCGCGTCCTCCAAGCGGGGATCCCACAGCAGGAACCAGACGGTTGCCAGGGACTGCACGAAGAGCACCTGTCCCGACTCTGCGGCGCCCACCTGCCGCACAAGCGCGGCGGTGGTGACCAACGAGAGTGCCGCCTCCGCCTGGCCGGCGACGGTGAGCGAGCCAAAGGTCCGCAGGTGGCGTTTCCAGGCACGGCGCCCGACCGGCCGCGACGGGTTCACGGGCTCACGGCGAGCGTGCGACCGACGGCACGAGGGCCGACCGCGACGAGCCCTGCGGCGACCACAACCCGCGGTTCACTGGACGCGCTTCGCCACACCTTCAGCACTCCGTACGCTCCTCAATGCCCTTTCCGGGTCATTGACGCATGCCCGCAGGGCGCCCATCCCGACTCCTTGTGTGTGTTCGTCCGGCACCACCCTGATGCAGCAGCATGACGCCGGAGCGGTGCCTGCACATCGGAGCGTCCTGCGGGTGGGCTCTACGCCATCCGGTGGTTTCGGGGAGGCGGACCGCTCGGGCACCACACGAGGGTTATGTATGCATCTGTATCGGTACGAAAGGTCGCGATGTGCAATGGACCGACCGACCGACCGACCGGCCGACCTGACCTGAGGAGCGCGAAGAGATGACGGCCCCGTCCAGATGGCGTTCCGCCTCGCTCACTTCTCGTGAGGTGCCGTCGGACCTGCCCCGGCCACTCCGATGAGAAGTCTTCGGCGCTCCCGGATGGAGTGGAAGGGCCGGATCCGCTTCGGCCGGCCGGCCGAAGCGGATCCGGCAGGGCCGTCGCTCCGGCGGCGGGCCGCATACGTCGTCGGGGCGGCCGCGTTGCTGTGTCTTGCCGGAGCCGGCTGGATTGTGGTCACCGGCCTGATCGCCCGTTCCGAACTCCTCGCCGCCCAGCGGTCCCTGGACGCCCTGCGGCAATCGTTCTCCGGGCCTGCGGCGAACGCCGCCCCGGCGGCCGGTGCGGAGGGCGCGGCGGATCCGAAGGCGGCGATGCGGTCCGCAGCAGGGCATGCCGCCCAGGCCCATCGCCTCACCACCGGCCCGGCCTGGTACGTCGCCGCGCAGGTACCTTTCATCGGCCGGCCCTTCACTACGGCGCGCGGTGTGGCGCATGCCGCCCACCGTTTGACGCACGAAGTGCTCCCGCCGGTAGTGAGCATGGCGGCGGGAAGCAAGGACTTTCGGGACGGTGGCCTTCAGGCCATGCTGACGAGGCTGGACAAGACGGCTCCGGATTTCGAGCGGGCGGCACAGGTGGCGGCCGACATGAGGAACGACACTCATGAACTGCCACCCACCACATGGGTGGGGGCCGCCGACCGGGCGCGGGCCCGGTTGGTGCGCCAACTCGAGCGGATCGCCCCGGCAATGACCGACGCCGCCGTGGCGGCACGTGTGGTGCCGCCCATGCTGGGAGCGGACAGTCCCCGGCGGTATCTCGTGGTCTTCCAGAACACCGCCGAGGCGCGCGGCACGGGCGGGCTGCCCGGAGCTTTCGCCGTCATGACCATCGAGCAGGGGCAACCGCGTTTCGAAACCTTCGGCACAGACTCGATGCTGGCGGAGGCCGAACCCTCGATCGATCTGGGCGCTGAGTACAGGGCCCAGTACGGACGCATGGACCCCGCTGGCACCTGGGCCAATTCCAACGTCAGCCCACACTTTCCCTATGCTGCCCGCATCTGGGCGGCGGCCTGGCACCACCACAGCGGGCAGCGGGTGGACGGCGCGATCGCCCTCGACCCCAGCGGACTCGCACGGCTGCTGCGGGCGACCGGTCCCGCGCGGATGCCCGACGGTACGGTGCTCTCCGCCGACAACGCATTGGACCTCGCCGAGCGCACCGGGTACGAACGCTATCCGGACAGCGTGCAGCGCAAGTCGTTCCTCCTCGATGTGGCGCGCACGGCCGCCGCGACGCTCATGGACGCCCTCGACGATCCCACGCGACTCCCAGGAATGGCCCGGGCCACGTATGACGTCATGGCAGAGGAACGCCTGAAGGTCTGGAGCGCACGGGACGACGAGCAACGGCTGCTGATGACCCGGCCTTTGAGCGGTGCGCTTCCGGCGACGCCCGGTCCCTTCGCCGGGCTTGTCGTCAACAACGCCGCAGGCGGGAAGCTCGACTACTATCTGGACCGCGAGTTGCACTGGATCCCCGGCCGCTGCACCCCGGACGGGCGGCTGGTCACCGCGCGGATCACGCTCACCAACCGTGCTCCCGCCACGGGGCTTCCCGTGTACGTCACCCAGCGCGGCGACAAGCCGTCCTATCCGACGCGACCTGGTGACAACAGGCTGCTGGTCTCCTACTACGCCAGCAAGGGCGCGCGACTGACCGATCTGACCGTCGACGGCCGTCCCGCGGTGCTGCACAGTGGTGTCGAGCGCGGTCATGCGGTCTACACCGTCGACCTGGAACTGCCGGCGCAGAGCAGCCGCACCCTGACGCTGCGGCTCGTGGAGCCGGTCAGCGACCGTACGCCGGTGCTCCTGCGCCAGCCGCTGGTCACGCCGTTGCGGACGCATGTGGGGCCCTACCCGGCCTGCGGTGCCTCTGGCAGGGCTTTGTCAGGTTCGTTCGTCGGTGACGGGTCCGAATGACCGGCTGTGTTGTTGATCGGGTCTGCCTCCTGGGGAGTTGGCTGCGGTCCGGTGTGGTCCGGAGGAATCCGCTGCGGATGTATTCCCATCGTTCGTGCGTGCGGATCAGCATCAGTGGGATCGGTCCACTTGCGCGGGCTGACGGACGAGGGACGCAAGTCGGTCGAGTCGATGACCTGCACAGCCTCCCACCAGGCCGTCAAACGTCCGAACCCGCCGGGCACGCCGGATTCTTGTGGGGGATTCCGGCTGCGGAGTGGCCGTCCACGACGAGGCGCACCCTGTGGGTGAAGTGGCCTGCGAGCCGGTCCAGAAGCGGCACATGACATCGGCGTCGAAGGTCTCGGTGAAGACCATGAAGTGCAGCGGCCCTTGGTGCTGATCGCGGACATGGCGTTGACCGAGAACCGGTTGCCCGTGCGGCGCACGGTCGGGGTGCACCGCACCTCTTGGCGCCCCAGGTGCGGCCAGTGAGCTGGTCGGAACGGATGCCGGCCTGGTCGGCGAAGGGCACCTCCCCGCCCTCAGCCTTCGCCCTGGGCTAGGATCGCCGGCCGCCTCTCCTCCCGCCAGACGCGGACCGCTTCTGCGCCCTGCTCGACGGCCCCGCTTGTCGCGGCGCGCTGGAACGACAGGCCCCAGCGGCGCAGGTTCTTGCCCACGCCCCCGCTCGGTCAGCCGCACCCGGTACAGCTTCGCGATCAGGTCCCCCACGCCGGCGCGTGTCCACAGCTGCCCAGCCAGCCCCAGGTCACAGGGCCGGTGATCCAGCACGGCCTGCCGGACCGCCTGCTGCTCGACCGCATCGAGAACCTGATGTTCGCCGACCCGCCGCCCACGCGGCCGGGTCACGAGCGCTTCGCCCCCTGCCTGCCACTTCGCCCACCACTTGTCCACCGCCTTGAGCGAGACCTGGAGCACCCCCGCGACATCCTCGCGAGTCCGGCCCGCCCCAACGCCGCCACGCCCGCAGCCGCAGGGCCTCCTGTGCCGACGGCGACAACTGCCGTGCATCCCCCACCAGTTCACTCATGTCGGGATCAACGACCCAGAACACCCACCGTTTCAGACAATAAGCTCCAGCCGTCACGGAAATGGGCTGGTCGGACATGGCCGAACGACCCAAGGAGCACCTGATTGGTCGTCGAGTCAGCTCCGTCCTCAACTCAACCTGCCACTACCCTTGCCCTGTATGAAGTTGACGACAATTGCCCGGAACGGCATCCGGCCGGCGTACTTTCCCGTGATGGCCCGCAAAGTGTATTCTCGTACACGGTACGGAACCACTCGCGAGCGTAATGCTGCGGCTGTGTGGGTCGCAGCAGAAGCGCAGGATATGGATGCCTGGGCGCGCGGGCAGAATCCCGGTCTGTGGGAGGAAGCTCTTACCTTCGCGCATCACCTGGAAGAAGAAGCTCGGCCCCGCATCGCTGGTCTGCGTGCATGCGGCGTGGAATTGGGTGGGGGCGGAGCCAATGAGCTGCTCTACTTCCTGACACGGCTGCTCGCTCCGCATGTGGTGCTGGAAACAGGCGTGGCGGCCGGGTGGTCCACCACCGCCTTCCTCGGCGGTATCAGTGACAACGGGTACGGCCATCTGTACTCCAGCGACTTCCCGTATTTTCGGATCCCTAATCCGGAGCGTTACGTAGGATATCTGGTACCAGAGCAAGTCAGGGGGTCGTGGACTTTGCTGCTGAAGGGCGATCGGCGCAACCTCGATGAGATTCTGCTGCCGGGTGTCACTGTGGATCTGGTGCACTATGACTCGGACAAGAGTCGAGCCGGGAGAGAGTGGTTCATGCGACGCATGGCCGACCATCTTGCGCCGAACGCGGTCATCGTCATGGACGACATCAACGACAACCTGTTCTTCCGCGACCATGTCGCACAGCACGACGCCGAGTTTCGCGTTTTCGCCTATGGCGATAAGTATATTGGGATGATCGGTGACCCGGTCAAAAGAAGTAGCGAGTGCCGAGATGTCGCAGGTGATCCAGGAGAGGGAGCCTGAACGGCGTCGGCCCAGCACGGGAAGTGGCCTGGCTGCAGGTCGCCGAGACCGGAACCGGCATACCCGGGGCCTGGGCCGCAGGACAGGTACTTTCCGGTCTGGTCCTGGACCCCGACGCCACGCTGATCACCTGCGGCATCAGGTGCTCCTCGCCGACACCCGTTCACCTCCGGCTCGGCCCAGTTCCTCGAAACCCGCCACCGGGGGCACGCCACCGTCAAGGACCACAACCGGATGGGGTCCACCGGCTTCGGCCGTTTCCCTCCCGTTGCATCGCCGTCAACCCGCACTGGCTCGAACTCAGTCTCGCGGCCACCGATCTTCTGACCTGGACGCGCGTCCTGCTGCTGGACGGCGAGCCGGCCGCCGCCGAACCCAAGAAGCTCCGCTACCGGCTGCTGCACGTCGCCGCCCGCCTCACCCGAGACGGCCGCCGCCTGCGCTTGCTTGTGTGCAACCCGGCCCTGGAGGAACTCCCCCTCAGCCGACGCCCAGCGCGAGGGCGATCCGCTCCACCGACTCCTCGATGCGCTGCACGCACTCCCGCACCAATGCCTCACCGCCACCGAGCGGGTCGGCCACGTCGTCATCGGCAGCGTCCGGTGAGGCCGCACTCCGCCGTGCCGCAGCGCCCGCGACAAGGGCGGCGAACCTGGCGGCGGGATCCACCATATCCGCGCCGTCCTCCGCTCTCACCAGCCGCGCGAACTCGCGCAGGCTGAAAGCCCGCGACAGGGCCCGGACGGGAGCGAGGCGCACGGCTGCCTCCCGATGCTCGACCGACGCCCCGAGCACCAGATCCGCACTTTCGACCAGCCCCGCCGTCAGCCGGCGAGCCACCCTCCCCGGCGGGTGTCCGCACCGGGCAACCACCAAGGAAGCAGCCGTGGCGTCCATCGGCATGCCCGGGACGGCCCGTGTGCCCGCGCTGCTGACATGGATCGCCTCCCGCACTGCGGCCAGCCGCTCCCACAGCAGCCACTCGGTGAGTGGAGAGCGGTAGAGATTGCCGGTGCAGACGGTGAGCACACGGAATTCCGGCACGCACGACGTGTCGGAGGTGGAATCATGGTCGAGCATCACGGCCGCATGTTCTTCCATCGGATGGTGGTCCTCAGTCATCCTGGGACACCGCCCGTCGCGGCGACGCCGTACAGCTCGTCGAACCACGCCGCTGTGGCCTTCACATCCACCGCCTCAGCCCTGGAGCGTGCCCCGGCTGCGAGCTTCGTATGCACGTCCGGATGCATGGCCCGCAGCATGCCTTCGGCCAGCCGCCGCGGCGAGCCCTGCGGCACAAGAATGCCGTTCTCGCCGTCGCGGACCAGGTCGGGCACACCGCCGACCGCCGTGGACACCACCGGTACGCCTGCCGCGATCGCCTCCATGATCACCACGGGCAGCCCTTCGTACGTGGACGCCAACACCAGCGCATCCGCAGCAGCCACCAGGCGATTGGCACCCTCGACGACACCCAGGAAGCGAACGCGCTCCCCCAGCCCGCGCCGGTCGATCTCTGAGAGCACTTGCTGCCGAAGAGGTCCGTCCCCGGCAAGGACGAAAAGAGCATCAGCGCGCTGGACGAGCAGTTGCTCAGCCGCTTCGATCAGCAGTGCGTGATTCTTCTTCGTATTGAGGTTCGCCACACACACGAACAGGAAGGAGTCCAGGGGGATTTTGAACTCTGACCGCACCTGCTGTGCCCGCTGGGCCCAGGAACGCTGGACAGCGAGGTCCACACCGTGGATCCGCGTCCGTACCCGGCGTGCTCCCCGCACAGTACGAGCGGTCGCCACCTGCGGCGATACGGCCACCGTAACGTCGTCCAGCCAGCGGGTCGACCGGTCGAGCAGCATAGTGAGGGGGCGGTACCAGACCTGATGCACTGTGGAGACCAGGAACGGGCGGCGACGCATCAGGTACAGGAAGGGGCGCAGCACCGCCGCAGGCGCGGGGGAGTGGATGTTGACGACGTCGGGGGACTGCTTTCGCACGACGCGCACCAGCTCGGCGTAGCGCAACCACCGCGGGCAAGCTCGCAGATCGACGACGTTTACTCCGCAGGCACGCAACTCGTTGGCCAGTGTCTCGGTTGAGGCGCGGAGGAAGACAACGGTGTAGGTCCGCTCGGAGCGAGGCGCGCGACGCAGCCGTTCTACCAGAAGGACTTCGGCGCCACCGACGTCGAGTGTCTTGATGACCTCGCAGATCCGGGCCGTCGTCACCGTGCCGCCCTTCGGACGCCGCGCCTGCCCGCCCGGGACGTGGACGGGCCGGCTTCCCGCTCGCGGCTCTCGCGCAGCCGGGCCTCGACCTCCGCGAGGCGTTCCCGCGAGACCGCGAAGACGTCCGGCCCGCTGGCTGCCGGGCCGGGAATGAACCGGTCCAGCCGGGGCTCGTAGTGCATGAAGTCGTATCCGTGGTCCCCGAGCCATTGGCGCACCTCGTTGACCGACGAGCCGAACCGCGCGAGGAAGGGATCGACGAGTTCGAGGAACCACACCGGCGGCTCGGCACGGGACAGCAGCTTCTCCGCTCCGCGTAGACCGCAGTGCTCGGCGCCCTCGATGTCGAGCTTGCCCATGGCCCAGGAGCGGTCCGGCAGCGTCTCGTCGAGACGTACGACCCGTGCGGACACGACCTCCCCGGCGTCCTCGGCGGTCCGGATCCGGGAACCGGTCCCGCGCAGCACGAAGGGCAGAGTGCCGGGAGTTTCCCCGACCGCCAATGCATGCACCGACACGGAACTCAGCCGGTTCTCTTCCACGTTCGCACGCAGCCTCTCCACATAGACTGGGTGAGCCTCAAATGCGTGCACCTCTCCCCGGTCCGACACGAGTTTGGCGGCCAGAAGGGTGAAGATTCCCTCGTTGGCGCCTCCGTCGATGAAACCGTCACCGGGACGCAGATAGCGCTTCATGAAGGTCATGGCCTGGAAGTCGGGCAGGCCGCCGAAATAGAGCAGGCGTCCCACCTGAGTGCTGTCAGGATGGGCCCGGAACCGCATTCCGTCGTAGACGTTCAGATCGAAGGGCCTTCCCACCAGGCGTTTGTGTGCCTGCCACAGCGCCATGCGCGCGTAGGCCCCCGTGCGATGGCCCCGGTTGGCCGGGTGGTTCCAGATCAGTCTGAGCATTTCCTGCACGGTAGTCGGCATGGGCTCCTGCTTCCGACGCAAATGGCAGGGCATTTGCATCCGTCACCTGAATGAGAAGGACCAGCTGGGTCTGTGCCGTTTATATCCGGCGCGACCGGGGGCGCCGGGGGCGCCACGCGGGCTTCCCGTGCCCTTGACGGTCAGTTGACTGCGCTCCGCCTAATATCGGGCACATGTCGACCGCCACGCAGCCAACCAGCGGTTCCGGAATTCCTCGCTTGCGCGTGATGAGGGTGATCGCGCGAATGAACATCGGTGGTCCGGCCGTCCAGGTCTCGGCGCTTACGCGTGGAATGGATCCCGAGCGGTTCGATCACCGTCTGGTCACCGGTTTCGTGGGTCCGGGAGAGGAGGACCATCTGGATCAGCGTGCGCCCGACCTCCCGGTGCACCGGATCAACGGCCTGGGACGGGCTGTGCGGCCCACGGACGACGCACGCTGCCTCGCCGAACTCGTGGCGGCCATGCGTCGGTTCCAGCCGCACATCGTCCATACGCACACGGCGAAAGCCGGCGCGCTCGGCCGGACCGCCGCCGTGCTGGCCCGGGTGCCCTCAAGAGTGCACACCTTTCACGGCCATCTCCTGCACGGCTATTTCTCCCCGGCGAAGACGAAGGCCGTGGTGGCCGTAGAACGTGGGCTTGCGGCCCTCACGGACCGTCTGGTCGCCGTGGGCGGGCGGGTACGCGACGATCTCGTCGCCGCGGGTATCGGAAAGGCCGGTCAGTACACGGTGGTTCCGCCCGGCACCAGTCTCGCCCCCGCGCCCGGCCCCGCGAAGGCCAGAAGCACGCTGGGACTACCGCAGGGGTGCCTGGTGGTCGCGTACGTGGGGCGCGTCACCGCGATCAAGCGTCCCGACCGTCTCCTCGCCGTCGCCCGCGAGGTGCACCGGGCCGTACCGGAAGCCCACTTCGTGGTGTGCGGAGCAGGAGACTTCCGCCCGGATCCGGAAGCCGTCGCCGAACTCGGCGACTCTTTCCACCAGTTGGGCTGGCGCGCGGACGTCGAGACCGTCTACGCGGCGGCCGACATGGTGCTGCTGACGTCGGACAACGAAGGCATGCCGGTGAGTCTGATCGAAGCCGGCCTCGCCGGGCTGCCGACTGTGGCCACCGACGTCGGCAGTGTCGCGGAGGTCGTGCAGAACGGCACGACAGGACTCCTGGCCGCACCACGGACCGCCGACATCGCACGCCACACGGTGACTCTTCTGCGCGACGCGCAGCTGCGCCGGGAGATGGGGGCACGGGCGCGTGCGTTCACCACCCTGCGGTTCGGTGAGGAGCGCCTGGTGGCCGACATGCAGGCCCTCTACACGTCCATCGCCGTCGCCCGCGGCTGGTGGACCGCACCCTCGTCCGAAAGGTGAGCACAGTGAACGCTCTTGTTACCGGAGGTGCCGGGTTCATCGGCGCCAACCTGTGCCGAGAGCTCGTGTCGCGTCCGAACATGGGCAAGGTCATCGCCCTGGACGACCTGAGCACGGGCTCCGCGGCCAACCTCGCGGGAACCGACGTGGAACTGGTCGAGGGCAGCATCCTCGATCCCGGGCTCCTCGACGACATCGTGCCGGGAATGGACGCCGTCGTGCATCTCGCGGCGCGTCCTTCCGTGCCTCGCTCTCTTGCCGACCCGGTCGCCAGCCATCACGTCAACGCGACCGGCACGGTCACCGTCCTCGAGGCATGCCGGCGCGCGGGCGTCCCCGTGGTCGCCGCCTCGTCCTCCTCGGTCTACGGAGCCAACGCGGTCCTGCCGAAGCATGAGGATCTGGCGACCCGGCCACTGAGCCCCTACGCCGCGAGCAAGCTCGCCACCGAGGCGTACGTCCTCGCCTACGGTGCCTCGTTCGGCCTGCCCACTCTGGCGTTCCGCTTCTTCAACGTCTACGGGCCGCTGCAGCCGGCCGGGCATGCGTACGCCGCCGTGGTCCCTGCCTTCATCGACGCCATGCTGCGCGGTACACCCGTGCGGATCTTCGGCGACGGACTGCAGAGCCGGGACTTCACCTATGTGGGAACCGTGGTCCAGGTGCTGGCCGACGCGGTGATGCGCAAGGTCTCGTGCGACCGTCCCGTGAATCTCGCCCTCGGCACCAGGGTCACCGTTCTCGACCTTGCCCGGGAACTCGGGGACATCACCGGACTGCCGGCCGACATCCGACATGAACAGCCGAGGGCGGGGGACGTCCGCGATTCGCAGGCCGCGGACGGTCTGCTGCGCGAGCTCTTCCCCGACATCGGCCAGGTGCCTCTGGAGCAGGGACTCGCGAAGACGGTGAGCTGGTTCCGCACCCTCCCCGACTACGCGTTGCGGGAGCCCGCTGCGCCCGTTCCGGTGGACGTGGGCTGACGGGCGGCACCGAGGACCTGCTCCTTCATCGCAGCGGTTCTGTACGACGCAGGCCATGACCTTGCGGACGGTTCCCGCCTCCGGCGCTGGTCCCTGCGGACCCGCGCAGGTTGGTGGCCTGACTGTCGCTCCGGGCGATGCACTCCGGCACGAGCTCGGCGAGGAAGGCGTCGAAGCCGGCGAGGCGCCGGTCCAGGCCCTTGGCGCAGCTTGCCTCGGTGCTGACCGCCCGGCTGGCCCGGTCCCGGAGCGGGAATCGCTCAACGGCGACGAACAACCGCTCGCGTACGTCGCGGTCGGCTACCCGTCGGCACCGTGCATCTCCTCCTTCTCTCGCTCGGGCCGCCGACCTGGCACGACAGCACGGACTCGGCGCCCTGCTGGAGAGGGGCCCGGCCGGCCGGACGTTCGATGCGGTCGTCTCCGGGCAGACCTGGCACTGGGTGGGAACGGTGGCGGGAGGGGCTGAAGCGGCGCAGGCGCTACGGCCCGGTGGCCGGCTGGCCGAGTTCTGGACGCCGGCCGACCCTGCCGGACCGCTCCCGTCAAGCGAACCGGAAGAGGCGCCGGCAGGCGTCGGCGCTGCCGTCGAAGCGGCCGGAGGCAGGTTCACGATGCGCTACGCCACGGTGGTGGTCGCAGCTGCGCGAGCCGATGCCGCCTGACCGGGCAACACGGTCCGTCCGCAGGTCCGCATGACCCGGCCTGCGGGCCACCAGTCGTCCTCGCCGACGTGGGTGGTAGCCGGGTCACGCAGCGGCCGTAGGCCGCCACCGAGGCCGGTCACGCCGTTGTGCTGGGACTGGCCTCGGTGCTGTTCGTCGGGACCGCGCTGTACACGGGGACTCGCAGAAGCCGGAGCCAGACGACGGCGGTCACCGCGACAACACTGATCAGCACGACTGGCTGCGGGACGGCCTTGAGCATGACCAGGACGGCCGTCAGGCTCGTCATCGCCGCGAAGCCTCCGATGGCGACGGCCACCTGCCGAACCGTCATCCCGAGCTGCCGGAGCCGGTGTGCGATGTGGTCCTTGCCTCCCTGCAGCACAGGCCGCCCTTCCCTGCGCCGCGCCACCATGACCAGGCCGGTGTCCGCGGTGACCACCAGCGTGATGAGCAGCAGACTGCCGTACCCGGAGAGCGCGGTGCTGTCCCTGTGCAGGGTCATGCTCACGGACGACACCAGGAAACCCACGAAGAGCGCGCCCGCGTCACCCAGAAAGATGCGCGCCGGATGCCAGTTGTGGAACAGGAACCCGACACAGGCCCCGGCCAGGGCGGCCGTGACCGCGGCGGTGCCGATGCGACCGGCGGACAGCGCGGCGCAGCAGAGGAATGCCGCGATGGCCGCGGTCACCGTGGACACGACGCCGTCCATGTTGTCCAGCAGATTGAACGCATTGGTGGTGAAGAGGATCCACATCACCGCGAGGACCGCGTCGACCCATGTGCCGAAGAGCACGGGATGGCCGCACCACGCGACGACCACGAACGCCGCGGCCGCCTCGACGGAGAGCCGCACCCGGATGCTGAGCGGACGCAGGTCGTCGACAAGGCCGAGCACGGCGATCACAGCGGCACTTCCCAGCACGACGGCGAGGGTGGAGTCACTCTCGTCCGTAACGAACATCACCAGACTCGCGGAGCCCGCGGTCGCCACTGCGACGGCCATGCCACCCAGATAGGGGGTGGGGGAGACATGCACCTTACGTGCCGCGGGCTGGTCGGTGTATCCGCGCCGCACGGCGAGGAGACGTAGGGGCTCGGTCAGCAGAGCGGCGACGGCCAGAGCCACCAGCCCCGTGAGCGCCGTCACCATCCACGGACTCACACCGGACACGGACTCGCCACCACCGCCCCGTTGGTGGCGCCGGTGTGTCCTTCGTCCGGGCGACCGGAATCGGCCACGGGCTCGTGCTGCTGCATTTCGCCGCGGGCGTCCGCGACGGTGTCCGTGAGGATGTCGTCGAGGTTCCGCCGTGGTTGCCAGCCGGTGAGGGCCCTCAGTTTCGTCGTGTCCGGGACCCGGCGGTCCATGTCCTCGAATGCCGGTCCGTATGCCTCGGTGTAGGAGACACGCTCCACGGTCGACGCGCTGTTCGCGCATGTGATGGTGCGTGCGGCGAGATCGAGGATGCTGATTTCCTCGTCGCTTCCGATGTTGAAGGTCTCTCCCTCAGCCTCCGGACGGTCGATCAGCGAGACGAGTGCCGCGACCACGTCGGTGACGTGGAGGAAGCAGCGACTCTGCCGGCCGGTGCCGTAGACGGTGAGCGGCTCTCCCCGTACCGCCTGACGGGCGAATCTCGGAATCACCATGCCGTAGGCCGGGCTCTGCCGGGGGCCGACGGTGTTGAAGAAGCGCACAATCGTGGAACGCAGTCCGTACTCCCGGCGGTACAGCTCGGCGAGGATCTCGTCCACCGCTTTCGCCGTGCTGTAGGACCATCGCGGCACGGAGGGGCTTCCCAGAATACGGTCGGACATCTCGGTGAGCGGCCCCGAGGAGTTCTTGCCGTAGATCTCCGACGTGCTGGCAAGAATGACCGGCCGGCCATGGCGGTACGCCGCTTCGATGACCGTTTCGGTGCCCTTGGTGTTGACGGTGAACGACCTCAGTGGCTGCTCGACGATGAGCCTCACCCCGACTGCCGCCGCCAGGTGCACGACCCGGTCGCATTCACCTACCAGCTGGGCGACCAGCGGCGCATCCAGCACGGAGCCCTGGACGAATTGGAAGTTTCCGTGTCTGCGTGCGTCGGCAAGGTTCTGCAGGCGCCCGGTGCTGAGATCGTCGAGTGCGACGACTGGCTCGCCTCGCGCCAGCAGCGCATCGACGAGATGGGAGCCGATGAATCCGGCTCCTCCGGTAACCAGGCACTTCGGATTGTCCGTCACGCCGTCACTCCATGTCTGTGGGTGGGACATTGCCAGGGTCATGTGCACCGGCGACGCAGAGCAACGATAGCCCGGAACGACACAAACGGAGCGAATTGACAGATCGGTTGGTCCACTTGCCCGCCGCTCGAAGGACAGGATGACTCCGTTTGCCTGAAGCAGTGTCACTCAGCAGGCCTATGCGGGCGAAGCCTGGCATACATCGCGCATATTCCACCGGAGAATTCAGCTGGGCATGCGGGAGGAGAGTCACAGGTGTCGGTGTCAAAGCAAAAGGTGGTCGTCGTCGGCCAGGGGTATGTGGGCCTTCCACTTGCTGTCCGTGTGGTCGAGGCCGGGCACAACGTCGTGGGTCTCGACGTGGACGAGATGCGCGTCAAGCGCCTGGCGGCCGGCGAATCGTTCGCCGAGGACGTCACGTCCCCGCGCCTTCTGGCCGCCCTCAACTCGGGCCGCTACTTCCTCAGTACCGACTACGCGGATGCCGCGGGCTTCGATGTGTGTGTCATCACGGTGCCCACGCCGCTGAAGAACGGCGCGCCCGACCTGAGTTTCGTGGAGAGCGCCGCGCAGGCGGTCGCCCCGCACCTCAGGCCGAACGCCACGGTGATCCTCGAATCCACCACGTATCCCTGCACGACCGAACACGTCGTGCGCCCGCTTCTGGAGGCTCACAGCGGTCTTCGGGCCGGCGACGACTTCTTCCTGGGGTACAGTCCGGAACGGATCGACCCGGGAAACCCGACCTGGCGGCTGGAGAACACACCCAAGGTGGTATCCGGGGTCGACGAAGTCTCCCTGCGGCACGTCCAGGACTTCTACGACGACGTGGTGGACCGCACCGTCCCGGTGAGTTCACCGCGCACGGCGGAGCTGACGAAGCTCCTGGAGAACACGTTCCGTCATGTGAACATCGCCCTGGTCAACGAGCTTGCGATGTTCTGCAGGCCGCTCGGCATCGACATCTGGGAAGTGATCGACGCGGCGTCGACCAAGCCTTTCGGATTCATGCGCTTCCTGCCTGGGCCCGGCGTCGGCGGACACTGCCTGCCCATCGATCCTTCGTATCTCTCGTGGCAGGTCAAACAGGCGCTGCAGCACGACTTCCGCTTCGTGTCACTCGCCAACGACATCAACAGCCATATGCCCGATCATGTGGTTCTCCGGGTGGCCAGAGGACTCAACACGCGGCGCAAGCCCGTCAACGGCAGCCAGATCCTGGTCCTCGGGCTCGCTTACAAGAGGAACACCGGTGACATCCGGGAATCACCCGCCGTAGCCGTCGCCCAGGGCCTCCAGAAACTCGGTGCTCACGTCCTCGCGGTGGAGCCGTATGTCGAACCGTCGCAGCTGCCCCAGGACATTCTGTGTGTCGAACTCACGGAGCAGCAGGTCACGTCATCCGACGCAGTGGTTGTCGCCACCGATCACGACGCCTTCGACTACGCAATGGTCGAGCGTGTCGCCGATTACGTGTTCGACGCCTGCAATCGTTGCCGTTCAGGCGCCGTCGAGCGCCTCTGAGAAGGCGCCGATGCACTCCGTCGAGGGTGCTGAGAGTGCCGAGTGGCCGAACAGGCAAGCCGTGTGCACGAAATTCTCGGTGCGGACCCTAAGGTGACTGTTCAATTACTCGCTCCGATCGGGGAAGACTTTGGATTTGCACCAGTACTTACGAGTCCTTTCCCGCCGATGGCGCGTCATTGCCCTGATGGCCTTGCTGGGGACGGCGGCAGGTGTCGTCGCAAGTGGCGTTGCCACTCCCGAGTACCGGGCGACGACCACACTTTTCGCCTCCATCCAAGGTGGCGACGACACGTCCCAGCTCAACCAGGGGAACGCGTTCGCCCAGGCAAGAGTTCAGTCCTACGCCGACATCGTGGCCAGCCCAGAGGTGACCGAACCGGTCGTGAAGTTCCTCAAGCTGAAAATGACGCCGAGCGAACTGGGCTCGCGGGTCTCGGCAGAGGCTCCGGTCAACACGGTGCTGGTCCGTCTGACCGTCACCGACACCCGCGCGGCACGAGCCGCCCGGATCAGCAATGCCGTCGCCGCCCGGTTCGCCCACGTGATCAGGGAACTGGAGAGCCCGGACGGGGACATGACCGAGTCACCTGTGCGGCTCACCGTCATCCAGCCCGCGACCGTGCCGTCCTCCCCTTCGTCACCGAAGACCATGCTCAACGTCGCACTGGGCCTGGCCGTGGGCCTGGTCCTCGGGCTGGGGATCGGCGTCGCGTTGGAGACGGTGGACACATCGATGCGGGACTCCAGAGCCCTGGCCGAGTGCCTGGCTGCCGTTGCCGGGCCACCCGTGCTGTCCAGCATCGTGCACGACTCGCGAGCCTCGGGGCGCCCTGTCTCCCTGCGCGACGACACGCACAGCACCCGTGCGGAGGGTTTCCGGAAGCTGCGGGTCAATCTCCAGTTCGCCGACATGGGCAATCCGCCGAAGGTCATTGCCGTCACAAGCCCGCTGCCGCGTGAGGGCAAGAGCAGCGTGTCGGTCAACCTGGCTGCCACACTGGCGGAGGAAGGGTCCAGGGTGTGCCTGATCGACTGCGACCTGCGCCGCCCTTCCGTCGCCTCGGCCCTCGGCCTGGTCAGGGACGCCGGACTCACCACTGCACTGGTGGGCAAGGCCGGTGTGCGTGAGGTGCTGCAGTCGGCAGGGTCCTTCTCGGTGCTCACCAGTGGGATGATTCCGCCCAACCCGACGCAGATCCTCGGCAGTGCCCGATTCAAGTCCTTGCTGCAGGACCTCGCCGAGGAGTTCGACCACATCGTCGTGGACACCGCTCCAGTGCTTCCGTTCGCCGACACCCCGGCGATGGCACAGGCCGTCGACGGCTACCTGCTCGTCGCACGTGCCGGACGGACGAGCGGGAACCAGATCCTCGACACCCTGCGCATCCTTGAACGCGTCAACGTGCCTGTACTGGGAGCCGTCTTGAACGCGGCTCCCTCTCGAGGCGACGGTGAGGCGCACGGCTATGCATACCGGTACCAGCCGAAGCCGGACAGGGCAGACCGCCTCTCGGCGATCGTATCGGCGCGCCTGGCGTCTGTGGTTCCCCGCCGTGGAGCGTCCGCGAACGGTCACACGGCGCCGGAGTCGGCCAAGACGCGGTTGTAGAACCGGACGGCCGCGGCCGTCCTCGGCACAGGCCGTCCGGCCAGGTCAGGCGATGCCCCACAGGGCATCGCCTGACCTGGCCGTTCCGGGGCGCCGAGGGCAGGGGGCCACGTGCTCCTTCGGGCCGGGCCGGCAGGGCGCTGCGTGCCGCGGTGGCACCCGTGCGGCTGCGCCATGGGGACGACCGCCGCGAGCCGGTCCGGCGGGCATGCCCGATCCGGCCGGGCCCGTGTGTCAGTGTGCGGCCATGCGGCTTGCGTTCGTGGTCCCTGTGGCGGTCGTCGTACTGGTCGGCGGGATGCTCGTCGGCTCGTGCGACATGGGCGACGCAGCCGTGGACCGCCGATGGGGTACGCCCGGGCAGACAGCGACACGGGCCGAGCGGTTGACGGTCCAGGTCGTCGACACCCTGCCTCATGATGCGACGGGCTTCACCCAGGGCCTGGAGATGGCCCACGGCATGCTCTACGAGAGCACGGGCATGACCGGCCGGTCGACGATCAGGGCAGGTCGGCCCGGTGACCCGCCGGCGCAGCGCGCCGAACTGCCCCCACCGTTGTTCGCCGAGGGAATCACTGTCATGGGACCGACCCTCTGGCAGCTCACCTGGCAGAACGGCATCGCCATCGAACGGGACGCCGGCACGCTGGCCGAACTGCGCCGGGTGCCGTACGAGGGGGAAGGCTGGGGGATCTGCCACCAGCGGCACCGCGGCCGGCTCGTGACGACCGACGGCACCTCCCGGCTCGTCTTCCGCGACCCGCGAACGCTTGAGAAACGGGGCGAGGTCGCGGTCACCGCCCAGGGACAGCCTGTGGGACGGCTGAACGAGCTGGAATGCGTCGGCGACATCGTGTACGCGAACGTCTGGCCCACCGATCGGATCGTACGCATCGACGCCGACTCCGGTGAGGTGACCGGGGACATCGCCGTACCGTCACTGCTCAGCGAAGCCGAGCGGCGGCACGCGGACGTCCTGAACGGCATCGCCGCGGTTCCGGGGACCGATCAGTTCCTGCTGACGGGCAAGTGGTGGCCCAAGATGTTCCGTGTTGTGTTCGTTCCCGTGGCGGCTGGTGAGGGGTAGTCAGGTACCGATCAAGTCGGCCCGTGCGCGGGAGGTCGTGCCGGCGCAGGTGCCGGGCTGGGCTCCTCATGGCGCGAGCCGGGCCCACGGCAGTGCGGAATTCGCCGCACGGCTTCGCGGAAGCACGCAGACCCGCTTCGTGAACGGCAGGTCCGCCCAGCCGGCCCTCGCGCTGACCGCCCGGCCGACCGGGCATCCCGGCTGCAGCGAGACCCTGCCACGCGAGCCGGAGCGCGCCGCACGACCAGCAGACCGGGCAGTGCCTCTACTCCAACGGGCTGGGCAAGGCCGTTTCCGTGGGCGACTGCGTACAGGACAACGGGCAGGCTGTGGCGCACCGGTTCAGGCGGCAGAATGCGGAGCGACTGCGGCGGCTGCCTCGACCTGGGAATGAGCAGCGGCCTGGTGACGAAGACCTGCGCCGGGGAGGCGTCGCAGCGCTGCGCGCCGGGCCAGGCGCTTCAGCGCAGCGGCTGGTCCACGCCCACCGGGCGCGGCCTCCCGGCTGTACCGGATCGGGCGAGGGCCGCGGGGCGCGGCGGTACCCATGCCGGACGACTGCCCTGTCTTTGCATGTGGCGCCGGCGCGCGGCCGAGGTCTCAGGGGCTGGGCTCGTCGCGGCACGAACGCGCCTCGATCGCGGAGGTGCTCGGCTTGTAGCTGCTGATCCAGCCCGGATTCTGTTCGGGGAGCAGCGGCAGCGACGTCTCGATGTCCTTGATCCAGGGGCTGCTGCCCACGTGCTTCTTCAACCAGGCCTCGAGCACCTGGCAGTCCGTGCGGTGTCCCTTGGGCAGCCCGATCCCCCAGTGTTGCGGTGCCCCTATGGTCAGGTCGGGGACGACGCGCAGACTGTCCGCGGCGTGCTGGCGGGCGAAGCCGTAAAGGATGGCCTGGTCCGTGGACGTGGCGAAGACCTGTCCGTTGACGAGCGCGTCGATGCAGTCGGAGGCGTCGTCGAGGATCAGCGGCTCGGTGCCCGTGGTGTCCTTGATGTCGTCCAGCGTCTCCTCGGACGTCGTGCCCTCCCAGGAGCAGACCCGCTTGCCCCAGAGGTCGGCCATCGTCGCCACGTCGGAGCCTTGGGGGCCGACGAGAAAGCCCTGACGGGTGGTGAGATACGGACCCACGAAATCGACCTCCTTCATCCGGTCCGGAGTGATCGAGAAGGAGGCGATCGTCATGTCCGCCTTTTTGTCCGTCAGTTGGGCGATCCGGTCTCCGGACGACACGTCGACGGGCTCGCTGAACGCGACGTCCAGCTCCTCCTTGACGTGCTCGAACAGGAGATTGTCCAGGCCCGACCTGTCGTAGTTCTTCGACAAGGAGATGCCCGGCAGGTCGTTGTGCATCGCGACCGTGACTCTGTTGACGCCGAGGAACAGAGGGTCGGGCTCCTCGGCGGAGCAGCCGGACGCGGTAGTGAGCGTGGCCAGTGCCACGGCGATGCCGAGCACGGGTCGCAGGGCGAGGACCGTGCCGCGCCAGGATTCCGATGTGCGGGACACGGTGCCCCTTTCAGTCGGGTGTCAGTCGTACAGGGCAACATCCGCCACCGAGACCCGCATCCGGCAGCCTGCGTCGGTTGCCATGGTGACCAGGGCGACGATCTCGCCCTGGAGGCCGCCCAGCGGGAACTCGACGGCCTGGCCGCTCCTCACGCCCTCGACGCGGGTGTTCTCGTTGCCCGGCAGTTGGGCGGAGTAACTGGTCTCCGGGGTGCAGGACTGCGAGCCGGGCAACGCGTCCGTGATCGTGAGCGTCAGACGCAGGTGCGACCGTTCGGCGGGGCTGTCCACGGTGAGGCGCAACTTGGAGCCGTCCGTCGCCGTGCCGGGGGAGATACGGGTCCGCCCGGTGACGTCGATCTCGCCGTGGTCCGCGAGGTTGTCCATGCCCACCGTCCCGGCGAATGCGCAGAGCACCGCCGTCGCGGACATGAGCATCCGCCGGCGCAGCCCCCTGTTTCCGCCGGAGGGCGTGACCAGCCGTATCAGCGCCAGAGTGACCGCCGTGCCGATGGCCAGGTGGACCCACAGGAACTGGCGCACCGGTCCGTCCGGCGCCGAGATCAGGTCGGTGGACCCCAGCGTCACGACCAGGAGGAACGGCGGCCAGTTCCAGCCGCTCCAGCGTTTCGCCTTGTCCGCCAACTCGACGACGTCACCCACGAAGACGCTGAGGAACAGCTTGCCGACCTTCCCGATCAGCGTGCCCTCACCTGTGATGCGGACGTCGTCTCCGGGGCGCGCCTCGTTCAACCGCCGTCCCCGTCGGTGGACCGGGAGTTGATGTGGAAGGTCGCGGTGTCGAGTTTGCCGATCGTAGGGGAGCCGTCGCCGTACGACGTCACCTGGATCCTGTCGGCGGAGTGGTACGCGCGGTGCGCCAGCTTGATGTGTGTACGCAGTGCGGCGGCGCTCAGGTCCTCACCCTCGGCCATCCATTCACCGATCGCGACCGCCAGGATCTCCCGCTCGTCGGCCGACAACTGCTCGATGGCGTCGAGCGCGGCCGTGTCCTCGGCGGACGCGGGAGCGCCTTCCGACCGCCTGCGCAACACTGTGCCCAGCAGCACCTGCCCACGCTCCACCGCGCTGTCCGCCAGCCTGGTCTGCGCGGACTGGACGACGGCGCCGGCGAAGGAGGCCGCGGCGCTGCTGATGAACGGGGCGATGACAGCCGTGGCCGCCAGTAACTCCGACATGTGTTCTCCCCTCCAGGATCACGGCAAACTCTACTCAACACGGTGTGAAGAGGGGATGACTTCCCGTAACCGCGACAGGAGTTGATGTCGGACCAGGTGGTGAGGCCGGCGCTCACGGGCCTGCCCACGTGCGGAAGGGTCCGACCGCATGGGTCGGGCCCTTCCGCCGCCGTGCGCGTCACACGGTGTTCCCCGCGATCTCCGCCTGTTCGCGTGCGTTTCCGTACGCCGACGGCGTGCTGTACGAACGGCGTGCCACGAACCACCACACGGTGGCGAACACCAGCACGGCGGCGGTCGTCGAGCCGGGCGCCTCGAACACCCGGTCCGCGTCGGCGAATTGGAGTGAGCCCCACAGTGCGTGCGCCACGTGGCTCATGTCGGGCAGCGTGCGGGCCGGTGGTGAGGTGGAATGCGACACGGTCGTGTTCACAGGTGACTGGATTCCCGACCACGAACTCGCGTGGCGCGGCGGCCTTGCCCTCGACCCCGGTACGCGCGGCCCCGCCGGCGACCCCGCCTTCCGACGGCGGCGCCCGGCGTCTTCGCGACGACGGTCCACCACTCTCGCGTGACGACCGCGGCCGACGGTCCACCACCCTCACCCGTCCGGCCCAGCAACGCAGCAGCTCGCGGTCCCGGCGGGCCGAGAGTGGAAGTCGTCGCCCAACGTCACCGCAACGGGAGAACCCATGACCCCCCTGAACCGACGTGACCTCGGTCTGCTCGTCCTCCGCGTCGGCACCGGCGCCGTCCTCATGGCCCACGGCACGCAGAAGCTCTTCGGCTGGTTCGGCGGCGGCGGCCTGGAGGGGACCGCCAAGGGAATGGAGTCGATGGGCTTCCACCCGCCCAAGGGGAGCGCCGCCGCCGCGGGCCTCACGGAAGCGGGCGGCGGAGCGCTGCTCGCGCTGGGCCTCGCCACCCCCGCCGCCGGTGCCGCGGTCACCGGCAACATGGCGGGCGCCGTGGCCGTGCACGCGCCCGCCGGCTTCTTCGCCCAGTCGGGCGGCTATGAGTATCCGGCGTTCCTCGGCTTCACGGCGGCCGCGATCGGCGTCATGGGCCCCGGCCGCTGCTCCCTCGACCACGCCACCGGGCACCGCTTCGACCAGCCGTGGGTGCTCGCAGCCGCGTTCGCCGTCAGCGCTGCGGCCGCGGCGGCTGTGGTCGGAAGGCGGTCCAAGGGCCAGATCGGTGCGGACGTGGACCCGAGGGACGCCGAGGAGGACCAGGGGGGCGAGGCGTTGGAGGAGTAGCCCGCAGTCGTACCGGAGGTGCGGTCCCTCGAGTGAATCGCGGCGAGGTCCCGCGAGGGTCTGGATTGAAGCTCTGAACAGTGATTCACTTGTTGCATGGCCTACCGTAAGACACCCGCCGTGCAGAGCCGTCTGGACGCGGCCAGGGAGCACCTGGTCCAGCAGGCCACCTCGGTCGTTGCCGAAGCCGGCTGGGCCAACGCCTCCGTGACGGCCGTGGCGGCCGCCGCCGGAATGTCGGTCGGCTCGGTCTACCAGCACTTCCCCTCCAAGGGGGCGCTCGCCGTCGAGGTCTTCCGCCGTGCGTCCGGGCACGAGGTCGAGGTTCTCGGCGAGGTGCTCAGGGAGGGCAGCGGCGATCCGGTACGGCGGCTCGCGCTCGGGGTCGAGGTCTTCGCCCGCCGCGCCATGGAGCGCCGCGGTCTCGCCCACGCGTTGCTCGCCGCCCCCGCCGAACCGGCCGTGGGCCAGGAGCGGTTGGAGTTCCGGCGCCGCTACCGCGAGGTCTTCGCCGAAGTCATCCGCGAGGGCGTCGGCAGCGGCCGACTCCCCGAGCAGGACCCCGACGTGACCGCCGCTGCTCTGACCGGCGCGATCGGCGAGGTGTTGGTGGACCCCCTGTCCGGCCCCGCGGAGGGCGACGCCGCCGACCACCTGGTCACCGAACTGGTGGCGATGTCCCTGCGCTGCGCGGGCGCCGCGCCCCCCGCCTGACCACCCGACGACCTTGAGGACCGTGACCGCCATGACCGCGAACCCCGCCGCAACGGCGAACGCCCCCGTACCCGCCCCGGCAGCACCCGCCCCCAGCAGCAATCCCACGGCTCGCACCCACGACGTCACCAACCAGCCGCCGCCGCTGGTCGGACACGACGCCGCCGACGACGCCGTGCTGCTCGAGGGCCTGCGGCGCGAGGGCGCCGGGTGGTACACCGACGACCTGCACCGCATCGGGCGACTGGCAGGCTCCGAGCAGGTCCAGCACTGGGCCGAGGAGGCCAACCGCTGCGAGCCGGTCCTGCGGACCCACGACCGCTACGGAAACCGGATCGACGAGGTCGAATTCCACCCCTCGTACCACGCGCTCATGGATGTGGCCCTGCGCGAGGGGCTCGGCGGAGCGCCGTGGGCCGACGACCGGCCCGGCGCCCATGTCGCCCGAGCGGCGGGCTTCATGGTGTGGAGCTCGGCCGAACAGGGCCACGGCTGCCCGGTGTCCATGACCTACGCCGTCGTCCCCGCCCTGCGCTCGGCGCCCCAACTCGCGGCGGTGTACGAGCCCCTGCTGACCAGCCGGGTGTACGACCCCGGTCTGCGCGCACCCGCGAGCAAGCGCGGACTGCTCGCCGGGATGGGCATGACGGAGAAGCAGGGCGGCACCGACGTCCGCGCCAACACCACCGTCGCCGCCCCGCAGCAGGACGGCACCTGGCGGCTGCGCGGCCACAAGTGGTTCACCAGCGCCCCCATGAACGATCTCTTCCTCGTCCTCGCGCAGGCGCCGGGAGGGCTGTCCTGCTTCCTGGTTCCCCGGGTGCTGCCCGACGGCAGCCGCAACACGTTCCGCATCCAGCGGCTGAAGGACAAGCTCGGAAACCGGAGCAACGCCAGCAGCGAGCCCGAGTTCGACGACACCGTCGCCTGGCTCGTCGGCCCCGAGGGGCAGGGGGTGCGCACCATCATCGACATGGTCACCATGACCCGTCTCGACTGCATCCTGGGCTCCGCGTCCGGCATCCGTACGGCACTGGCACAGGCCGCGCACCACGTCCGGCACCGCTCGGTCTTCGGCGCCAAGCTGATCGACCAGCCCCTGATGCGCAACGTCGTCGCCGACCTGGGCATCGAGTCGGAGGCCGCGACCACCCTCGCGCTCCGGGTCGCGGGGGCGGCCGACCGGGCGCAGCGCGGTGACGCCCGGGAGCGGTCTTTCCTGCGGCTGGCGACGGCGGTCGGCAAGTACTGGGTCTGCAAGAGGCAGCCCGCGGCGGTCGCGGAAGCCCTGGAGTGCCTCGGCGGCAACGGCTACGACGAGGCCTCGGGCATGCCCCGGCTCTACCGGGAGGCGCCCCTGAACGGCATCTGGGAGGGCTCGGGGAACGTCAACGCCCTCGACGTACTGCGTGCCCTGACCCGGGAGCCGGGCTGCCTGGAGGCCTTCCGCGCGGAGGTGGAGGCCGCCGCCGGTGCGGATGCCCGACTCGACGAGGCCTGGCGGCAGTTGCAGGGCGAGCTGGTACTCACCGACGACGCGGCCCTGCGCGCACGCCGTCTGGTCGAGCGTCTGGCCCTTGTGCTGCAGGGCTCGCTGCTCGTCCGCCACGCGCCGTCCGCGATCGCGGACGCCTTCTGCGCCTCCCGCCTCGCCGGCGACCGCGGCCTGGCCTTCGGCACCCTGCCCCCGGGCCTCGACCTCGCCGCGGTCATCGACCGCGTACCGGCGGCGACGGGCTGAGCGCGGGGGGCGGGCGGTGCCGCCCCCCAGCCCACCGGCGCGGCCGCGGCTGCCCGGCGAAAAGCTGAACGAGAGCGTACCGCGCCACCTCCGCAGCGGTGTCGACGCCGGCATGTTCGTCCCTGACGCGGCGGACATACAGGTGAGGACGGTCCGTGTGCCGGTCGAGGATGTCGGGGGCGGGGACCGACCGCCACGGGCCGGGGTCGGGGCGGCGGCGTACGCCCGCACTCTCCGCGAGCGGCCCGCCCCGCCACCCCTCAGGGCGCCGTCGTCTCAGCGATGATCATGTCGGTCACCGCTTTCAGACCGCCATCGGCCAGCGCGCGCCGCTGCCGATCGGCAGGTGTGCCCTGCTGCAGCAGCCGGTGGACGAGCGAGATCACCTCACGGGTGTCGCCCGCGGCGTCCAGAGCGGGCGTGATGTACTCCATCAGCATGGCGACGACGTCACCGGCGCTGCGACGCTCACCCGTAGCGGTGATCAGATGACCGTTCAGCCCGTGCCGGGCCGCCTGCCAGTTCGCCGCCTGCACCACTTCCGGCGGACCGACGTGCAACGGCATACCGGCCTCGGTCTCGTGGATGGCCGTCGTGACCAGCGCGCGTACGATGCCGGCGAACATGACGGCCTCGTCGACCCGCAACTGCACGTCGGGACAGCGGACTTCCACGGTCGGAAAGCGGTCCGAGAGCCGGACCTGCCAGTACAGCTGTCCCGTGTCGGAGATGATCCCGCTGCCCAGGAGCGCTTCGATCCGCTCCTTGTGGTCCGCGAGGTCCCTGAAGGCGGGCGGCGGCCCGCTGACCGGCCAGCGGCCGAAGATCACGGTCCGCCAGCTGGCGAACCCGGTGTCCTGCCCGTCCCAGAACGGCGAGTTCGCGGACATGGCGACGAGCACCGGCAGCCACCCGCGCAGCCGGTTCATGACGGCCACCCCGACTTCCGGGCAGGGCACGGCCGCATGGATGTGCATCCCGTTCACCAGCTGTTCTGCGACAAGTTGCGGCGCCTGCAGCCGTATGGCGCGATAGCGTGGCTTCTCGGTCACCGGTGCCGACACCGACCCCCGCCGCGGCGGTGTCGCACACGCCGCGAGCCGGCATCCGTTCGCCTCGGCGGCAGCGCCGACCGCATGCCGCATCCGCAGCAGATGTCCGCCCGCTTCCTCCAGCTGGGCGCAGACCGGTGTGGCGACCTCCACCTGCACCTGCAGCAGCTCCGACTGCAGCTCGTCCTCGCCGATGATCGGCCCGAGACCGACCGCCGCACGCACCTGTTCCGCCAGCGGCACCGGCAGTCCGGTGTCCGCGTCGAGCAGTAGGTATTCCTCTTCCACCCCTAGGGTGACCGGCTCCATGAGGTCAGTCTCGCGGGGCGAGCGGCATGATCGGCCAAGGACACGGGTCATCGCCCGAAAGGCGTCGCCGAATGACCGTGCGGCCCGTCTTGACCGGCGCGCGGGCCGTGACTGGTGTACGAGGACCTGCGGCTCCAGCCTCCGCCCACAGCAGGGGCCACCGCGGAGCCCGCCGCGATGACCGCCCGCCACAACAGGGAGAAGCCCGTGCTGCAGCCCTGTCACCGCACGAGGACCATGTCCCTGCGGGTGTTGTTGAGGCGTCGGCCGCCGTCCTCCGTCACCGTCACGATGTCCTCGATCCGCACACCGAACCGGCCCGGCAGGTAGATGAGCCACACCAGGACGGGGCCCGGTGCGACGAGCAGTCCGGCAAGGCCCGCGTCGGCGGCGGACCGCGCCGCCCGTGCCATCCGGGCACGGTAGTCGTCGGCGACGAAGGGGGTGGTGTCGCTGGGCAATGTGGTCTCCCTGGGAGTGCGGACGCGACGTGAGCATCGCCTCGTGGAGCCAGTGGGACAAGAGGGACGCTTGTCCACGTGGATCACGCGTGATCCACGTGGACACGGCAGCTGTTCGTCCGACGGCCGAAACGGCGGTCACCCTGCGCCGTGTTCCGCGCAACGCCCCGCGCCCCGAGCCCCGCCCACCCGGCACGACGGCGCGCCGTGCGGCGTTCGCGGCCGTTGTTCCCGGGTAGGGGCGGTTACGTGAGCCATGTGAACCCCGGCGGGGAGTACTCGCGCGACAGCCGCTACATCACCACCCGGATCACCCGTGACGGAGCCGACGGCTTCCCGGTCGAGCCCGGCCGCTACCGTCTGGTGGTCAGCCGGGCCTGCCCGTGGGCGAGCCGGGCGGTGATCGTGCGGCGGCTCCTCGGGCTGGAGAAGGCGCTGCCGATGGCTGTCGCCGGTCCCACACACGACGAGCGCAGCTGGTCGTTCGACCTCGATCCCGGCGGGCGGGACCCGGTGCTCGGCATCGAGCGGGTCCAGGAGGCGTATTTCGCCCGTGATCCCGGCTACGACCGGGGCATCACGGTGCCGGTGATCGTCGACGTGCCGAGCGGCAAGGTCGTGACCAACGACTTCGCGCGGATCACGATCGACATGTCGCTGGAGTGGGCGCCGCACCACCGTGAGGGGGCGCCGGAGCTCTACCCGCCCGCGCTTCGGCCCGAGATCGACGCGATCAACGAGGTGGTCTACAAGGACGTCAACAACGGGGTGTACCGGGCGGGGTTCGCCGGGTCGCAGGAGTCGTACGCCGCGGCGTACCAGCGCCTGTTCGCCCGGCTCGACCGGCTTTCCGAGCGACTGGAGGGGTCCCGCTACCTTGTCGGCGACACGATCACCGAGGCGGACGTGCGGCTGTTCACCACCCTCGTGCGCTTCGACGCCGTCTACCACAACCACTTCAAGTGCAACCGGCAGAAGCTTTCCGAGATGCCGGTGCTGTGGGCGTACGCGCGAGATCTGTTCCAGACGCCCGGCTTCGGCGACACGGTGGACTTCGAGCACATCAAGGAGCACTACTACGTGGTGCACCGCGACATCAATCCGACCGGGATCGTGCCGGGCGGCCCGGATCTGTCCAACTGGCTCAAGCCGCACGGCCGGGCGGCGCTCGGCGGTCGGCCGTTCGGCGACGGCACGCCGCCGGGGCCGGTCCCGCCCGAGGAGGAGGTACCGGCCGCCCACAGGCCGCAGGCCACCTGAGCGGGCGGCCTGCCCCCAAGCCCGTGAACGCCGTCCTGGACTCACCCGGCCCGCCTCGGAAGCGGTGGCCCCTTTCCGGCCGCCCGGTCACCACCCGGGGGTGCTCAGGGGTGCATACGGGCGCCCTTGAGCACCTTGTCGGCCGCGTTGCGAGGTCCGTACACAGCGAGACCCACCACATCCAACTGATCCTTCGGCACTGCCCGCACCGCCGCGCGATTGTCCCGGTCGTTGCCGGTGGAGAAGAGGTCGGAGGTGAACACCGCCCGGGGGAGCGAGCGGGACAGGGAGCGGCCGTGCGCGGCGGTCAGTGTCTCCTTCGTCCCCTCGAAGACCATGACCGGCTGGCGGAACATGGGCAGATACGGGGTGCCGTCGGCGTCGGCGTACGGTTCGCCGATTACTTCAGGGAGCTGTGAGCCGAGGCCGCTGACCAGGAACGCGGTCACGTTCAGCCGCTGCCAGGTCTCCAGGTCGTCGCGGAGCAGCACGGCGATCTTGGTGTCGAACCGTACAGGGGTGGTTTCGCTCATCGTCATGCTCCGAGACTGCCAACCGCCTCATGACACATTCTTGTACGTTCTTGGCATGGTGGTACGGCAAGAGGTTTCCGCGTGGCGCCCGCAGATCCCGGGCGTCGTGGAGGTCTTTCACGCCCATTTCACCGAGCACGCGTACCCAATGCACGTCCACGACGTGTGGACCCTGCTGATCGTCGACGACGGCGCGGTCCGCTACGACCTGAACCGGCGCGAGCACGGGACCCCGCACGACACCGTGTCCTTGCTTCCCCCGCAGGTACCGCACAACGGCTCGTCGGCCACCTCGCAGGGCTTCCGCAAGCGGGTGCTCTACCTGGACCTCACCCAGCTGGACGAGAGCTTCATCGGCCCGGCCGTGGACGAGCCCGACATGACCGACCCCCTGCTCCGCCGACGAGTGGGGCAGCTGCACGCGGCCTTGTCCCGCAGGGGCGACGAACTGGAAGCGGAGAGCCGTCTCGCTCTGGTCGGGGAAAGGCTGCGCAACCGCCTGCGGCCTGGGCTCGCCGCCGGCGCGCCAGAGGCCGGCCTCGGTGTGGCCCACAGCCTGCGGGAGCTGCTCGACGAACGGTTGCTCCGCGGCGTGAGGCTGGACGATGCGGCGAAGCTGGTGCATGCCCACCCCACGCACCTGGTGCGGGCATTCACCGCCGCTTTCGGTATCGCCCCGCACCAGTACCTGACGGCCCGCAGGATCGACCGTGCCCGACGGCTCCTCCTCGACGGCCGGCCTCCCGCAGAGGTCGCGGCCGCGACCGGCTTCTACGACCAGTCGCATCTGACCCGGCACTTCAAGCGGGTCGTGGGCATCACGCCCGGGCGCTACGCCTCCGGGGTCCCTGCCCCGGTGCCGGGAGCCAGGGCGAAGCCCTCGGCGTAGGAAGGCCCGCCGGACACGGCCCGGTCGCGGTCCGCGGCGATGGCTTCCTACGTCGTGGTCCTGGGCTCGCCCCGCCGTGCAGCAGGGACACGCCGCTCGCGTCACCCTGACGAGGACGCGATCCGACGGAGATCGTCGGTCACGGTGTTCAGCCAGTGCTCCAGGTCGACGTCGGCCACCGTGCCCGCTCCCGGGGGCAGCCGCACCGGGGCCAGGGCCGCCGGCGGCTGATCACCACCCGACTTGCTCAGCGTGCCGGTGCGCCGCATCGCGGCCGCGACACGCCCGGCTGCGGCGTGCGCCCACTCGGCCGCCGGGTCGTCGGCCCCGTGCGCCGACCGGTCGAAACGCGGCAGCCAGTGTGCCCCGATCAGCACGTGGTGTGCAGCGACGAGCACGATGTGCCAGTCCCTGGGGGAGCCTTCGGTGTTTCCGGGTTCGCTGCGGTACTGCGCGAACGCGGCCTCCGCGAGGTGCAACCGGTGCGTGGCCAGACCGGTCGCCTCAGCCGGGACCTGCGTCGGCCGGTCGGCGAGCACCGCGGAGACCGTGGCCGGGACGAGGGGCGCGGTGCCCCGTAGCAGCGCGGCCATACTGCGGCGCACCTCGCGCCGTGCGCCGGCCGGCCAGGCGAGCAGACCGCACAGCAGGCCGATCATGCTGCCAGTCAGCACGTCCAGCATCCGCACCTCCGCGATCTGCCAGGAGGCGGGGGCGAGTTGGGCGAACGCGGAGGACACCACGAGGGTGAACAGTCCTTGCGCCCAGGCGATCCCGCACAGCGGCCCGAGCGAGAACGCGGCCAGCATCGCGGGCGCAAGCACCACCGCGTACGTGCGGGGATCGTGGCCGACGGCGTAGAGCAGTGCCCCGGCGGCGAGTGCACCGAGGAGCGTGCCGATGAGGGCCGCGCGGACCGCGGTCCATGTGGCGCCCGCCGTCGTACGGCCCAGGGTCAGCACGGCGAGCAGTACCCAGAAGCCGTGCGACAGATCGAGCGAGCCGGCGACCAGGCGCGCGGCGCCGAGACCGACCGCGATACGGACGGCGTTCTGGAAGGCGACGGACCGCAGGGTCGTGTTGCCCGCCAGTCGGCGCGCCCACAGCCGGACCGTGGGGGCTTCGGCGTACCAGAAGAGCTCGCGAGGCGGGATCGGCGGCGTGCGTTTCCCGTCGACGCCGACCGCCGCGGCCACCTGCGCGATCCGTGCCGAACCGGCGATCGCCATCACCTCCGACTGGGCGCGCAGCACCGATCTCGGCACCGTCGGCGCCGTGGCCGCTGCTCGTACCCGGTCCGCCTGGAAGTCGAGGATCGCTTCCTCGAGCGACATGCCGGTGCGGGCCGCGTGGCGCGAGTGCAATGACGCCGCCGTGTCCGCGCAGACCCCCGCGACCAGCCGCAGCAAGCAGGCCGACGCCGCGTCGACGCCTGAGCGGGGCCGACCCGGCGGATTCTCCGCCAGGTCGGCCAACTGGTTGAGCAGCCGCCTCGTGGCGGTCCCCCCCTGTGCGAAGCCGCGATGGGAGCGGCCGGCGCCGTAGGGGCGTTCCACGGGGGGCAGCTGCGAAGGGCGCAGCGCGACGCCCAGGGCGCGCAGCCGGTCGGCCGCCGCGGGACCGAGCCGTCCGTCGGCTGCGTCTGCGGCGGCGGACGACGCGGCGGACAGCGCGTCGGCGAGCCGCGACCGGTACGACGCGGCAGCCGCGGACGGCATGAGGAAGCGTTCGCACAGCGCGAGCAGCAACGTGCCGATGGTCAGACCGACGATCCGCTGCCAGAGCATTTCCGGGGCGTACGGCGGGAAGCACGCCAGGATGTAGAACAGCTGCAGCCCCGGCGCCACCCCCGCCGGCCGCGGCCCGCCGACGCCTGCGAACGCGAGGACAAAACCCACGACGAGCATGCCGAGCACAGCGGTGGCGGTGCTCACCGCCAGAGCTGTCCCGAGGCCGGTGAGGACGATTCCCACGGGCAGCGCTTGCAGGACGACCGCGGCGCGCTGCCTCCCCGAGCCGGTCATGGGGGAGAGAACGCCGAGCGCCACCGGCGCGAACAGCGCGTACAGGGCCATCGCGCGCTGGTCGAACACGTAGACCAGCGGATAGAAGCCGGCCGACGCGGCGAGCGTCACGCGCGCCGCATGCCGCAGGGTCTCCGCGCGCTCCGGCCCTGCCTGTCCTGCCGGCATGAGCGCACTCCTCTCCGCCGGAGACCGGCCGAACCGGCGTCGCCCCGACGCGTGACGACGGCGGATGTGTATCCCTTCCCCCATTCTCGGGACGCTGCCCGCGCGCGCATCGCGACACCGCCGGGTGGCCTCCGGGCGCGCTGTGTACCGTCGCCCCGGACCGGGCCGACTCGGAGCCCGCGGGCAGCGCGGCACCTGCCCGCCGTGGGCGGAATCCACCATCCGGGAGCCGCCGTATCACGGCATGCGCCTGCCTCCCGTGGGGAGCCGGGAGGGGCGCCTCCCGCCCGGTCGAGCGGCAAGCCGCAGGCGAGGTGCGCACAGCATGCACCCGATCAGCCCACGGCGGTAGACGCCCGAGCCGAGGAAATTCCGGACAGTCGGCCCTGCTGCCGTACGGGCGTCAACGCCTCGCGTGGCGGATCTCCAACCGTCCGAACTACGTGCGCGGCCGCGGTTCGCGGGTCGTCAGCAGCAGCCGCCCTCCGCCGCGCTCGCGACGGCTTCGAGACGGCAGAAACAGGACGCGTTGATCGGTACGTCCGCCATGGCGGACGCGAGCTTCAGTTGCTGGGCCACGATCTGCGCTTCCGCCGTTTTGCCCAGACGCACGAGACACTCGTGGAAGCCGTGCAGTGCCCATACGTTGCCGGGGTGTTGTGAAGGACGGGGCAGTGTGTCGTCGAGGCCCAGGTCGGCCCGGTAGACGGCCTCCGCCTCTGCTACGCGCCCCTGTTCGAGGAGGAGGGCGCCGTACGCGTGCCGGGTGGGCTGCATCCACCCCCACGGCTCGTCGTAGGGAAGGCTGTCGTCGAGTGTGATCGACCGCTCCAGCGCGGCGAAGGCGGCGTCGTGGTTCCCCTTGCGGTACTCCAGTTCGCCGTCGAGCATCGCCGACGCGATCGTGAGGATGTCGACACAGGTGTTGTTGAACAGCATGCGCGTCTCGGGTACGCGGGACAGGGCCTGACGGAACAGTTCGCGTTCGGCTTCTGCATCGGGGATCCGGCCGGTGGCCGAGAAGGCGACGCCGCGGGCGTAGTGGAGCATCGCGGTGGTCACGCAGTACAGCTCCGGGTCGGCGGGGAAAGGCAGTTCCAGGAGGTCGGACCAGCGGCCGAAGCGGATGAGCACGTGCACCCGCATGGCGAGAAACCCCTCCAGCCAGTCGGCCATGGGGGGACTCTGCACCCTCAGCAGTTCCTCGGGGATGGAGGCTTCGAGCTGTGCGGCGGTCTCCAGGGCGGTCGCCGACCGGCCGAGGAACATGGCACCGTAGATCTTGAAATGGTAGTCGTGCGATCGGTACAGGGTGTAGAAGTTCATCGCGCCCGCCCGCGCGTAGTACTTCTCGTCGGCGGCGATCGCGGTGGTGTTGTCCGACACCACACGCCGGTAGTCGCCGCAGAGCACCTCGAGGTGCGTGGGCATGTGCTGCAGGTGGCCCGCGTCGGGCACGAGGCCGCGGAGCCGGTCCGCGACGGGCAGGGCGGCCTCCGGGGTGGGGGACATCTCCATGAGGTGGATGTACATGTGCAGTAGGCCGGGGTGCGTCTTTCCGGGCCCGGTGCCGATCGCCCGCTCGAGGACCGCCTTGGCCTCCAGCGTGCGGGAGCCCTCCGCCGGCAGACCGGTCCGCAGGTCCCACAGCTGCCAGGGCGTGAGGTTCATCTGCGCGTCGGCATGGAGTGTGGCGACATCGAGGTCGTCGGGGGCGAGTTCGTACACGGTGCGCATGCTGTCGGCGTAGGCCTCGTTCCACACCGAGCAGTCCTCGACCGCCTCCGCCTCCGCCTGCGGGTACCGGTGCCGCAGCGCTCGGATCAGGGCCTGTTCGACGGGAGTGGCGCCGTCGGCCTTCTCGTGGGCGCGTTCGACGGCCGCATGGGTGCGTTCGACGGTCCGGGCCAGGTCGTCGCCGTCGAAGAACTCCCAGGGCTTGTTGTAGTTCGGACCGAGGGCGTAGGCGATGCCCCAGTAGGCCATGGCGCAACCCGGGTCCGCGGCTGCGGCGGCTTCGAAACAGAAGACGGCCTCCTCGTGGTGGAAGCCGTAGGACCAGACCAGCCCGCGGTCGAACCACATCTGGGCGGACGGGGAGGAGGTCGTCACGGGGCGGGTGTGGGTGCCGAGGTCGTAGTAGTCCATCCGTCTCTCCTGCGGGTACGGTCCGGTCGGCCAGGGGCGCGGACGAGCCGCTGGGCCCTGCCGGACATGTGGACGCGCCGCGACCGGCACGCACTGTCCCAACGTGGTGAACGCCTCCGGGGACACCTGTAGCCGAGGGTAGAACCGATCTCGCCCGGCCGGGAAACGCGCGCGCACGAGCCCGCGGGGCTGCCCACCGGCCGGCCGCGAGCGGGGCAGGGGTGACGTGGCCGGAGGAGTCGTGCAGTCGATGCGGAAGTTTCATGTGTCGAAGCGAGACCTCCGGCACGGTCGACGGGCACCCCATGGTGGCCTTGACACCGGTGGAATATGACGGCCTTGCCGTCATACGCCGACAGTTGGGCGGCCAAGGAGCCCGGCTGCGCTCCGAACGGGACACGCTGCGCGGTACGACCGGAGTTCCTGGCCGCACTGACAGCAGCACTCGAAACCGAGCGGTCCCGACGTAACGCCGAAACGGATGTCGTCGGGGCCACGCTCTGCTGGTCTACGTGGTCAACCCTCCCCTCGGCCTGCTTCTCATCTTCGGCGCCGACATCGGCGTGATGCACCTGCCCGCGGGCCCGGGTACCTGAGCACATGGTGCGCCGCAGGATCCCGGGCCACCGGGCGACGGGGCGGTCAGCCGGAAACTGCCATGAGCTCCGTGCTGTTCCTGAACGGGGTTCCGGTATTTTTCCGGAGCGGTACCCGCTCCCCGGGTGTGGTGAGGGTGAACTCTGGTTCACTGAGCAGTTTGATGAGTGAGTTGCGGGCGCGGGCCACTCTGGAGCGGACTGTTCCAACAGGACAGTTGAGGGCCACGGCGGCTTCGGCGTAGGGCAGCCCCAGAAGTTGAGTGAGGATGAACGCTTCCCGGCGCTCACACGGGATCGACACAAGGAGCTCCGCCAGCGCGACGCCGTCCTCGAAGCCGGGAGTGTGCTGTGGCTGGGCTTTCTCGGCCGCGGTCTGCCAGTCGGTCCTGTCGGAGATCTTCGGCCGGGCTGCCGCGTGACGGAGGCTGTCCACCACGGTGCGGCGTGCGATGGAAAGCAGCCATGTGCGTGCGGATGAGCGGCCCTCGAAACGGTGGAGGCTGCCGAGCGCCCGGAGGAAGACGTCCTGAGTGAGGTCGTCGGCTGCCTGGGGGTCGGCGCTCAGATAGGCGACGTAGCGCCAGACGTCGCGGTGCAGCGCGCGTACGAAGCGTTCGACACTCACCGGATCACCGTCGCGAGCGGCGAGGGCGAGTCGGGTGACGGCCGCGTCGGATTCGGGTGTGTGCCGTGACGGTTTGGTTTCGACGGGGCGTTGCCGTGGGAGCTGGGCAGGGGTCATCGCCAGAAGTCCTTACGGGAATTCGGGTTCCGGCATCGCGCCCGACGGGACGAGGCCGGTGAGTCGTACGGCCTGCCGGACGGCACGGCCGATGCCCGATGCGCGTCGTGGAAGACGCCGCGGCACCGGGGAAGCAGCTGTCAGAAGACAGCGATCCCCAGTGGTGGACCTCGTGAGGTGATGGCGTGGACGAGCAGGAGCTGTCGTGGCGCGTGGGCGCGGCGGCCCCGGCGTACGCGGATGCGAGGTCGGTGCGCGGGCGCAGGCAGACGGAGCATCAGCCGCAGCGGAGCGACCAGCCATCCGGCCAGTGAGCGCAGAATGCGGAACGCCGCCCGTTCCCCGTACGCGAGCCACAGACCGCACAGCAGTGCCGCCAACAGGTGCGCCGACAGCATTCCGGTCGGTGACATGTCGCCCATGTCGTGACCGCTCATCACAGCCACGCCGGTGGCGCCGTCGGTCATCCCGTGCAGGGCGTGATCGTGGCCGCCCATGACCTCATGCGGCATGGTTGTGCCGGGCTGGTGCGCATGGTCGGACAGGCCGATATCGGTCACGCCCCGAAGGGGCACACCGGGTGGTCTCGCGGCCTCTCGTGACCCCAGCCGAAGGTACTGGAACCACAGTTGCGCGAACGAGCTGCCTGTCGGCGGCGGGTGCACAACGGCCTGGCCCAGGGAGAAGCACGCGTGCATCCCTGCCTGAGCCACGACAGTGGCCGAGGTGACGGCGAGGAGTCCGCGCTCCCGGCCGCCGAGGGCCCAGGCCGCGGCCGCCGTTGCGCCGAACACAGCGGACATCGCCCACCAGGGAACGGCTGTTCCGGACATGAGAATGTGGCCGAAGGCAGCAAGCAGCACACAGACTGCTGCGAACACAGCCGCCCGTACCGCTCGACAACATCGGCCCGAAGTCATGGCGGGCTCATCCTCGCATTCCCCTTTCGGCCGGTCATCCGTCGGTACGGAATCCGCCACCGCCCCCGTCATTCCGGACTGGAAGTGTGGTGCAGGCCACAAGGAGGCGTGGGAACCGGCCTGTTGGGCCGCCCGACTCCTGTTGCGGTGGTTAAGGATGTACAGCGGCGCGGAACGGAGACACGGTGGCGGCAGCGAGCGGAGCGACAACGAAGCCGGCATCGGCGCCTGACAGGTGGGCGGCCCGAAGACTCACCGCACTGCTGACCTGTGCCATGGCCTTCTCGATGCTGCAGTTGTTCCTGCTGGGTGCGCTCGGACCTCGGCTCGTGGACGAACTGGGGGTATCGCCCACCGTGTTGGGCCTTACCACCACCATCGGGTTCGGGACAGCGGCTGTGCTGTCCCCCATGGGCGGGCGCATCGTGGACCGGATCGGCCCGCGGCGCGCACTTGCCGTCCTGCTGGTGGTGTCCGCGGTCGCACTCGTCCTCATCGGTGCCGCGCCCGGTGCGGGTCTGCTACTGGCGGCGGTCGCGCTGGGCGGCGTTCCCCAGGCGCTGGCCAACCCGGCCACCAACAAGGCCATTCTCGCGTCCGTCCCTTCTCCCCGGCGCGGCTCGGTGACCGGGACGAAGCAGTCCGGCGTCCAACTCGGGGCCTTCGCGGCCGGATTGCCGCTCGCCGCCGCGGCGAGCGGCATCGGGTGGCGAGGCGCGGTGTGGACGGCCGCGGGCACTGCCTTGCTCACCGGCCTGTGGGCGCTGCGCACTCTTCCGTCCGATCCACCGCCACCGGTCGCAGGTGCGCGGCCTTCACTGGTGCCGCGCGGCTTTGTGGCCTGGCTGGCCGCCTTCTCGCTCTTTCTGGGCAGCGGCATTGCTTCAGTCAACACCTACCTTGCTCTGTTCGGCGTACGGGAGTTGGGGATGGGCCCCACCGCGGCCGGCGCCCTGGTGGCCGTGCTCGGCGTGGCGGGAGTCATCGGCCGGGTGGGATGGTCGAAGGCGGCCCGGCCGGGGCGCGCCGAGTGGCTGCCCGGATGGCTTGCGGTCGGCTCGGTGGGCGCGGCTGCTCTGCTCGCGGCGACCTTGGTAGCAACCCCACTGGTATGGGCGGCTGCTGTCGCCGTCGGGGTCTTTGCCGTGTCGGGCAACGCCGTGTCCATGGTGCTGGTCGTGCAACGCGCCGCGCCGGGCCGGGCGGGTCAGGACTCGGCACTGGTCACTGCGGGATTCTTCGCCGGATTCGCGGTGGGACCGCCGCTCTTCGGCCTGTTCGCGCAGGCGGGGCGCTACGGAGCCGGCTGGATGCTGGTGGCGGCGGAATTCGCCGCCGCCGGTGCCGTCGCCTTCACCTGGGCCCTACGAGACCGGCGAGGACGGGCAGGGCTGTCGTCGTGACGTCGAAGGACTGGGCCGGCCATGCCCTGAAGGCGGTGATCGACCGGGTCACGGTCACCGAGTCGGAGGTCGGCGCACGCTTTCCTCTTTTCGCCGACCCGGACAGCGGTCGGTGGACCACCACGGGGCGCGGTTCGTGGACGGGCGGATTCTGGGCCGGGTTGCTCTGGCTGCGGGCGCGGTACACCGGTGCCGATGCGGACCGGGCGGCCGCCTCGCAGTGCACCGCGCGCCTGTCACCGTGGGCGGACGCCGACACGGCCACCCGGGGCCTGATCTTCTGGTACGGGACCGCTCTGGCGTCCAACGACACGGAGGCCGCCGCGTTGCGCGGGCGGTCCGCACGCGCCTGTCTGGACGCCATGGATCCCGAACTCGGCCTCGTTCCCTGGGGATCGGCCCTGGGCGGTCCTCGCCTGTGCGCCCGCGCGGACGGTGTGCCAGGGATGGTGCCCTTGCTGTCCACCGACGGGCCCGAGGGAGCCGCGGCGGCGGGGGTGCACCTGCACCGCCACCTTGAGCTCTGCCTTGGCGACGGCAGTGAGCGCCGTCCATGGACGCAGCCGGCCTGGCGCTACGACGCGGGGGCGGGATGGCATCCCTGCGAGGACCCGCCGGCAGGCTGGAGCCGGGGGAGGGCGTGGCTGCTCCTGGCGGTCGCCGACGCACTGCACCTCCCGCCGGTCCCCGGGCTGCGGCCGGAGCCTTTCGCGCGGGCGGCCGAGCACCTGTTGTCGCACGGGGCCCTGCTGGCCGGACCGCTCGTACCGCACGCCGATGCGTCCCGTCCCGACGGGCCCGTCGACACGTCGGCTGCCGCGATCACCGCTGTCGCCCTGCTGAAACTCGCACGTCTGCCGGGCCCGAGGGCGGCGGAGTGCTCGCACCGGGCGGCGGCGATCCTGCGCCGTCTGGTCGACAGCCATCTGTCCGGACCTCGCGCACACCGGCCCGCCGGCATGTTGCTGGACGGCTGCTACGACGCCGGCCGGGGCACCGCCGTACGGCACGAACTGATCTGGGGCGACTTCTTCCTCGCCCTGGGACTGGCGGCGCTCACCGGCTCGGTCGACATCACGGACGTGTAGTGCGCGACCCGCCGTACCCGCGCAGCACCCGCCGCGCCACAGCGGTGATGTGCAGTTCGTCCGGCCCGTCCAGAATGCGAGCGGCCCGGCCCGTGCGGAAGAGTGCGGGCAGCGCCGTGTCCGGCCCGAGGCCGGCGGCTCCGTGGACCTGTATGGCCGCATCCGTGACCTGATGCAGCATGCGGGCCGCCGCGACCTTGGCCAGGCCCACCTCGATGTGCGCGTCCTGCCCGGAGTCGATCAGCGCGACTGCCTCATGGACGAGGGGACGCGTGGTACGCAGGGCGAGCAGGGCGTCGAACACGTGCTGCTGGACGAGCTGGTGGTCGGCGAGCGGGCCGCGGGATCCCCTGCGGGTGACCGCCCGCGCGCACATGAGATCGAACGCCCGTTGGGCCTGTCCGAGCCAGCGCAGACAGCGAAGAGTGCGGCCCCACTGCAGGCGCTCACCGGCAACGGCGAGCGCCTGGCCGCGTTCACCGATGAGATGGTCGTCGGGTACGCCGACGTGGTCGAGCTCGATCTCCCACTGGCCGGTCGCGCCAAGAACCGGGAGTTCGCGTACGACGCGGAAGCCGGGGGAGTCGGTGGGCACCAACAGGAGGGAGAGCCCCTCCCGATCGCCGGCCTTCCCATCGGTGCGGGCCAGCACGGTGACGAGGTCGGCGTTCGCGGCTCCGGAGGTGAACCACTTGCGCCCGGTGACCGCCCAGCTGCCGTCTTCCTGGCGCGTGGCCCGGGACCCCGTCATGAAAGGGTCGGTGCCGGGAACCTCGGGCTCGGTCATCGCGTAGCAGGTCCGTATCTCCCCGGCCACGAGCCGCTTCAGATATCGGTCACGGACACCGGCATCAGCGTGCCGCGCCAGCATCGACACGTCCAGCAGGGGAGCAGAACCCAGTGCGGCGGGTCCGTGGTCGCTCGCCCCTTCCGCCTCGGCCAGTTCGGCGTACTCGCTGAACGTGAGACCGCGGCCGCCCAAGTGCGCGGGCAGCGGCAGCGCCCACAGCCCTTCCTGCTTCGCCTGGTCCTGCAACGCGCGCAAGGCGCCCACCGCGTCGGGTCCCCCCGCGTCCAGTACCGGTTCGTACGGGATCACGCGATCGCGGATGAACACCCCGATGCGACCACGCAAATCGACCTGACGTTCGCGTGGTTGGGCGTGAGCGGTGCCCTCACTGTCTCGACTGGCCATGCGTCTCCTCGAGTTGTCGGGAACTTGCGGGAACAGCTGTCCGACTGTCTCCACATGGAACTGGTCGGGTGCGGACGCTCCCGAGTTCCCACGTTCCGAACGACCGGGCGACGGCTACCGCCGCGCCAGGAGAGGAGAGGCATGGCGTCACCAGTCACCACGCAGGCGGTCCGGCCACTCGACACGCTGCGTTTCGACACCGTGGGACCGCCGCAGATCACGGCCGTGGTCTCGGAGCATCTGCGCCTTCTCGGCGCGCAGGCAGCCGGCACCGCGCCGGGGACCGGGTCGGTGGGACTCACTGTGCTGAACGGCCAGGACTTCGGGCCCGTCCAGGCCCGCACGGTGTGGGCCGCCCCAGGAACCGGGATCAACGACGAGGCCACCGTGCAGGCCGCCACCGGGATCATGGCCGTGCACGGCCGCCGCGAGGGCGAACCGCGCGGCCTGGCGGCCGACTACGCGTCCATCGCCACCGGTGTTCTCACCGTGCAGGGCCTCCTGGCCGGCCTGCTGGCCCAGGCCCGCGGTGGGCAGGCCCCAACCGAAGTCACCACCAGTGCGCACCGGACCGGGCTCCTCGCCGTCTCCCAGTACCTCGCCGCGGCCGGAGCCGACGAGGGCGAGGCGGCCGAACTCGCCCCCGGCGGGCCGCCGTTCGTCTCGGCCGACGGCCTCCTCTTCGAACTCGAGACCCTGGATCCAGGGGCCTGGGCCGCCTTCTGGCGTGCTCTGGGTGCGCCGTCGGAGGCAATACGCTCCGGCTGGCGGCCCTTCCAGTTCCGGTACGCGACCGCTTGCGCCCCCTTCCCGCACACGCTCCACACCACGACACAGGCGCACCCCTTGCAACGGATCCTGCAGGCCGCATCCCTCTCAGGGGCGGAGGTCTGCGTCCTGCGCACGCTTACCGAAAGGGCGGTCGAGTACGACGGCGCCGCGCCCTGGTCCCTGGCGCTCCTCGGCCCCGGCAGGGCGGACCCGACGCCCACCCCCTCCCCGGAACTCCCCCTCAGCGGTGTGACCGTGATGGAGGCAGGACGCCGGATCCAGGCCCCGCTGGCCGCGCACCTTCTGGGACTGCTCGGCGCCGAAGTGATCCGCGTCGAACCGCCCGGCGGTGATCCGCTGCGCGGCATGCCGCCCGCCTGCTCCGGAGTCTCTGCCCGCTGGCTCGCGCTCAATCGCGGCAAGCAGGCTGTGGAGGTCGACATCAAGTCGCCCGGCGAACGCCGTCGACTCCGGGAGATGGCGGCAGAAGCCGATGTGTTCCTCCACAACTGGGCCCCCGGCAAGGCCGCAGAACTCGGCCTGGACGCGGAGGACTTCGCCTCCGGCAACCCCTCCCTGGTCTACGCCTACACCAGCGGCTGGGCCGACCGGCTGCCCGGCGCCCCGATGGGCACCGACTTCATGGTCCAGGCCCGTACCGGTGTCGGCGAGGCAGTGCACCCGGACGGAGGGCCCCCCGCGCCTTCCCTGATGACACTGCTCGATGTGCTGGGCGGACTGCTCGGCGCAGAAGCGGTGCTCGCAGGGCTGCTCCTGCGCGAACGCTCCGGCCATGGCGTACGCGTCGACTCCTCTTTGCTCGGCGCGGCGGACACGCTGACCGCTCCGTTCCTGAGCCGGGCTGCTCGCGGTGAGAACGCGAGACGACCCGCCGGTTTCCGCCGTCCGCCGCCCACGGCCGACGGCTGGATCGCACCGAGCGACGACTGCGCCGCCGCAGCAGCCGCGTTCGACCTGCGTGACCTGTCCGCGGAAGAAGCCGTGCGGCAGCTGCGTACCCACGGTCTCACCACGACCCGCGTCACCACGGAGCTGTCCGAACTGCACGACGACCCGCGCTGTGCCGACCCGATCAGCCGCGACGCGCACGGCGCCCCCGCCGTCCCCGACCCCTGGAGTTTCGCGTGACCGTCGACATGCACGACCTGCTTGCCACCGAGCTCCGCCGTTCCTGGGTGGTCGACGGCACCTGCCCCGACCTGGACCTCTACAGCCTCTTCCGCGCCCGTCAGATCGCGGACCTGCACCACACAGCCGTCCTCGACGCCAAGGGAGAACTCTGTTACACCGCCCTGGACCGCAAGGTGCGATGTCTGGCCACCGGCCTCAGAGACCTCGGCATAGGCCCAGGTGATGTGGTCGGGGTGCAACTTCCCAACAACCGCAACGCCGTCATCGCCGACCTGGCGCTGGCCGCGCTCGGCGCGGTCGCGCTGCCGTTTCCCGTCGGCCGCGGCAGCCTGGAGGCCGAGTGCCTGCTGCGCCGTGCGGAAGCCGTCGCCGTCATCGCGGCCATCGAGCACCGCGGCGTCCACCACGCAGCCGAACTGCACACCCTGTCCACGGCGCTGCCCGCCCTGCGGCACGTCATCGCCGCGGGGCCGGGAACCGCCCCTGAAGGAACGGTTCCGGTCTCCGCGCTGCTGCGTTCCGACCCGAGCGCCTTCGTCCCCGCCCGGCCCGCCCCCGACAGTGCAACCCGCATCCTCGTGTCGTCCGGCTCGGAGGCCGAGCCGAAGATGGTCGCTTACTCGCACAACGCACTCGCGGGCGGACGCGGTAACTTCCTCGCCTCACTCATCCCTGACAAGGTCCCACCCCGCTGCCTGTTCCTGGTACCGCTCGCCTCCGCCTTCGGCTCCAACGGCACTGCGGTCACCCTCGCCCGCCACGGCGGAACACTCATCCTCCTCGACCACTTCACTCCGGAAGCGGCCCTCGCGGCCATGCGCGAGCACGAGCCCACACACATCCTTGGCGTGCCCACCATGGTGCGCATGATGCTCGAACGGCTCGACGCCACAGGTGAGAAGCTGCCCGAGCCCACCGCTCTGATCCTCGGCGGGGCTCCGCTCGACGAGACCACCGCTGCCGCCGCGGCTGCAGCGTTCGGCTGCCGCGTCGTCAACCTCTACGGCTCCGCCGACGGCGTCAACTGCCACACCGGACTGGATGACACAACCCCGCCCACCGACGCCTCCGGCGTGGTCGCCGGCCGCCCCGACCCCCGGGTCGCCGAGATCCGTATCGCCGACACCGAAACCCACGCCGAGGTACAGGCCGGTGCCATCGGCGAGATCATCGCCCGCGGCCCGATGACACCCCTGTGCTACGTAGGCGCCCCCGACCTCGACGCCCGCTACCGCACGCCCGACGGCTGGGTCCGCACCGGAGATCTCGGCTTCCTCGACGAGGACGGCATCCTGCACGTCGTCGGACGGCTCAAGGACGTCGTCATCAGGGGCGGCGCCAACGTCAGCCCGGCAGAGGTGGAGCGGGAGCTGCGTTCCCATCCGCACGTACGGGACGTGGTGTGCGTCGGCGTTCCGGACGACCTGATGGGTGAGCGCCTTGCGGCGTGTGTCGTCCCCCGCTCCGACGAGGTGCCCACGCTCGACTCACTCGGCGAGTACCTGGCAAAGCGGGGTCTGGAGAAGCGCAAGCACCCCGAACGGCTGCTGGTGGTGGCCGCGCTGCCGCTGACCCCGGCGGGCAAACCCGACCGCGCCGCCCTGCGTGAGCACCTGACACAGGCCCCGCCGCCGGAACATGCGGCACCTGCCGCGCCACCACTCGCCCAGGCCGGCTGAGCCGGATCAGGGCCCCATCCCGCGGCGCCGCATTCCCTGACAGCTCCCTCTTCTGAGTCACGTCACAGGAGCGCGTCCGGGGCGGAGGAATGGCTCGGGGGCGGCTCGCGGTCGCGAGCCACCCCCGGGCTGCGGGAGACGCCAGGGCTGCGGGAGACGCCAGGGCGTCTCCCGCGTCACTCAGGACGCGCCCATGGCCTTCTTGAGCTCGGCCGCGGCATTGCGGTACACGGGAAGGAGATCGAGGTCGTCGCCGGGATAGTTGACGATCTCCACCTGCTTCGCGCCGGAGTCCGGCAGGACCGTTCCGGTGGACATGTGGGCGTTGTCCAGGACCAGGGCCGGCTTCTTCTTCGAGAGCTCCGAAAGCTGTGCCGGGGTCACCGCCTCCGGTCCGTATGTCCCGACGGTGGTGGCACCCGCCAGCTTGGCCGACCAGGCCGTGAAGACCTGACTCACGACGTTCGGGCTCTTCCCTTCGGGCCATGCGGCCTTCAGGTCCTTCGCCAGCTCGGCGTACTCGGTGTCGAAGGCGGCCTTCCACTTCGTCGCGGCCTCCGCCGTGCCGAACAGCTTCGCCAGCCTGGCGACCTCCGCCTTCACCTTGTCGGCGTCGTTGTCGAGATTCACCTCGACCAGCTCGGCCTTGGAGTCTGCGGCTTCCTTGATCTTCTCTGCGTACGGTTCGAAGGGTGCGTACAGCACGAAGTCCGCCTCTGCCACGGCCGCCAGGTCCGACGGCTTCGGGTCGTAGTCGGGGGCGTGGTGCACGGACTGCGGCACTATGACCTTGACGTTCTCGGCGCCGGCGGCCTTGGCGAAGGCGCCCTCCCAGGTGGTGGTCACGACCACCGAAGGCTTCCCTTTCTCCTTGTCGCCGGCGCTGTTCGCCGACGGGTCGCTGTCGCCCCCGCAGCCGGCGACCAGGGCCAGGGCCGCGCTCAGTGCGATGAGGGAAGGGATACGGAGGCGGTTTGGCGCCATGAGGTGTTTCTCCGTTCGGGTATCAGATGGACGGCGAGGACCACTGCCCCCGCCGTCAGGACGAGGACCGGGCCGGGTGGCCAGTCCAGCCACAGGGCCACGAGGAACCCCGTCAGATTGACGACGATGCCGATGCCGACCGCCCACAGGGTGATCGACTTCAGCGAGCTGCCCAGGCGGCGCGCCGCGAGGGCGGGCAGGAGCGTGAGGGCGTCGACCAGCAGGGCGCCGGTGAGCTTGATCGCCCCGGCGACCGCGATCGCCACCAGGACCAGCAGTACGACGGTCAGTCCGCGTACGGGTACGCCCGAGCACTGGGCGAGCTCACGGTCGTACAGAAGCAGGCCCACGTCCCGGCGACGCCACCAGAACAGGCCGGGCACGGTGACCGCCAGCACAGCGAGGACGACGAGATCCGCGGTGCCCACGGACAGGATGGAGCCCCACAGCAGTGCGAACGCTCCGGAGGCGTTGACACCCGAGACCGCGAGGACGAGCAGCGCAGCAGCGATGGCCAGGCTCATCAGCAGCCCCATGGCGCCTGAAAGGCCGTCGGGGGTACGGGCCAGCGGGGCCACGCCCGCGCCCGACAGGGCACACGCGACGAGCGCGCACAGCATCGGATCGAGCCCGGTCAGCAGGCCGACCGCGATCCCCAGCAGAGCCACATGCATCATCGCGAACCGCACCGGCATGATGTCCAGGCCGACGATCACCACTCCGACCACCGGCAGACCGATGGCGGCGAGCAACAGGGCGATCCCGGCCCGCTGGACGGGTACGAGTTGCAGGAGCGCGCCCACATCGGCGGCGGCCGGATTCACCGGACCTCCCTCAGCCGTCCGGCAGCCATCTCCAGCACCCGGTCGCAACGCTCGGCGAGCATCCGGTCGTGGGTCACCACCACCAGGGTGACGGGCAGCGAAGTGAGGACATCGGCCGCCTCGTCCTGACCTGTGAAGTCGAGCGCTGCGGTGGGTTCGTCGGCGAGCAGCACCTCGGCTCCTGCCGCGACACAGCCGATCGCCCGTGCGAGGTACATGCGCTGCAACTGGCCCCCGGAGAGGGTGTGCAGCGGCCGTCCGGTCAGCCCGCCCACGCCGAGCCGCTCCGCCGCCTCCCCGGCCTCGGTGCGCGCCGTGCTGCTTGCCAGCAACTCCTCACCCAGCAGCGGAAACCGCCCTGCTGCCGGCTTCTGCGGAATCCAGGCGCAAGCCCGCCGCCGCCAGGCCCACTCGGCCGATGTGCGCGTATCCCGGCCACCGACCAGGATGGTGCCGGTCACCTGCCGGTGCAGGCCCAGGACGGCACGGAGCAGGGTGGTCTTTCCCGAGCCGTTCGTGCCGGTCAGCGCCACCCGCTCACCGGCCGCGATCTCCAGATCCACGGCGGCGACCGCCTCGACCCGGCCGTGACGGCACGCGACTGTCCGCATGCGTACATCCAGCCCACCCATCACATGCCCCTCTGCGTTCCGGCTCCCTGCGGGAGCGGACAGATCCGCTGCCCTCCCACGCGGCAGTAGTCGGATGGCGGGCCCGCGGAGTTCCCGGGAATCGCCGGGATCCTCCATGCGGCCGGCACATCGTGCGAACGGCGCGCCAGACCATGTCTGCCGCGCCGCGTTCGCAGGCGTCGATCAGACCGCCGCGCCGACGGTGTAGCCCGCCTCCGTGATTGCCTCACGGAGGCGGGCGTCGTCCAGCGAAATGCCGCTGACCGTCACGGAGTTCGCGGCCACATCGACAACGACGCGACTCACACCGTCGACCCGGCCCACCTCCTCCGTGATGTGACCGGCGCAGTGCTCGCAGGTCATGCCCGTGACGTGATAGCGCTGTTCCGTCATGCTCTCGTCTCCTCGGTGTCGGATGCGCGGGGTGCGCAGGCGAGGGAGGTGGTCCGTACGCATCCATACGTGCCACCGTCCGCTCCGTTCATCGCAAACAGGGGGCGTACCGACCTGGCAGCCGCCTCTCTCACGTAGTCGTGTGAGATGGCCGTCCGGTGCCCGTAACGGCTGGAGAATCGGAGGCATCGGAGGCATCGGAGGCACATGAGGGCCCATGGCGTGCTTCACCGAGAGGCATGCCCGGCGCATGCGGCCGATCTCGAACGGGCATTCCCTTGGCGTCCGGGCCGTGGGAGACCGTTCCGCGGGCGGACGTGCACGGAAGGCGGATGCCATGACCGACATCAGTTCCCTCGAACCCGTGGCGACTTTCTGTGGCAACTGCAATTGCGGCTGCCCGCAGTTGTTCGTCGACGAGAGCGCGCCGGCCGACCGCCGGATCGTGATCACCGACGACTTCGGCCAGCAAGTGCGCATGAGCGCCGACCAACTCGGCTCGCTCGTGGAGGAGGCCAAGGCCGGCACCCTGGACGCCATCACGCTCGCCTGAGCAGGTTCCGGCCCGGCGGCGGGCACGCAGCCGATCCCGAATCCCCTGAACGACGTCAGCTGCCGGGCCGGACCACGATCACCGCCGCGTCGAGGTCGCCGCTGTGGCGGAAGTGGAGGACGAACGGAATGGTGTCGCCCACCTGCCACACGAACTCGCCCTCGAGATTCACCATCACCCCCAGCCCGCTCGGCGACATCGAGAGCGTCCCGCCCGCCGGGACACCCGCCGAGGTGACCATGCGCATGGAATCGCCGCCGTCACCCGAGCTGACGTGCCGGCTCAGCATCACTCTCCCGGTGACAGGAGAGGTGACGGCCACCAACCGGTCGTCCGACCCGCCGCTGTTGGAGATGCGGAAGAAGGCGGCCGTCACTTCTCGTCCCGCGTACGGCATGAAGATCCGGGCCCCCTCGACCTGGACCACGGCAGGTGTACCCGCCCCGCCGAACGCGGTCCATGTGCTCAGTCCCGCCAGCGCGAGCACGCAGGCCGTCACGGGCGCCAACGCGGCCAACGCTCCGTCCCGCAGTCGTGCCCGGGGCACGGCCCACTCCGTCGCCGGCCGCTCGGCAGACTCTCCGCTCATCGCGCGAACTCCCCTCGGGCCGCACGTGACCGGGAGGCCGAACCTGACCGGGAGGCCGAACCCGACCGGGCGGCCGCCCGCGGCGCGGGCTGCCAGGCGCGCAGCCGCAGGCTGTTGCCGACGACCAGCAGCGAGCTGACGGACATCGCCGCAGCGGCAACCATCGGGTTGAGCCAGCCGACCGCCGCCAAGGGGACGGTGACCACGTTGTATCCGAACGCCCAGACGAGGTTGCTACGGATCGTTCCGAGCGTGCGCCGGGCAAGCCGCACCGCGTCCGCCACCGCCTCGATGTCACCGCGTACGAGCGTCACATCGGCCGCGCCGATGGCGGCATCGGTGCCGCTGCCCATGGCGACGCCCAAGTCCGCACAGGCCAGCGCGGCGGCGTCGTTCGCACCGTCACCGACGACCGCGACCCGCTTGTCGTCGTCCCTCAACCGCCGTACCAGGTCTGCCTTGTCCTGCGGAGAGCAGCCCGCGTGAACCTGGGTGATGCCGAGTTCGGCGGCGACGGACCGTGCGGTCGCCTCACGGTCCCCGGTGGCGAGCACGGGCTCGACCCCCAGACGCCGCAGCCGGTCCACGGCACGGTAGCTACCGGGCCGCAACACGTCTCCCACCGCGATCAGAGCCTGATCCGCACCATCGACCCGTACGACCACCGGTGTGCGCGCGGCCCCTTCCGCCGCCGCCAGGGCCTCCGCGAGACACTGCGACAGCTCGTTCCTGGGAGCGACCACCTCGACCCGGTAGCCCTCGACGACGCCGCACACGCCGTGCCCCGGCATGGCAACGAAGCCCGACACCTCAGGCAACGACTGTTCGGGCAGCGCACGTTGTGCGTAGGTGGTCAGTGCCCGACCCAGTGGGTGCTCAGACCCTTGCTCCACCGCGGCGGCCAGCCGCAGCACCGCGTCCCGGCCCATGCCGTCGGGCACCGTGGTGACCTCCGTGACGCTCATGTGCCCGCTGGTCAGTGTGCCGGTCTTGTCGAGGACGATCGTGTCGATGTGTTGCAGCGACTCCAATGCCCGGGGGCCACTGACCAGTACGCCGAGCTGGGCGCCTCTGCCGGTAGCGGCCAGCAGAGCCGTCGGGGTCGCCAGCCCCAGCGCGCACGGGCAGGCCACCACCAGGATGGCCACACAGGCCGTGACCGCGGCCTGCGGGTCCGCTCCCGCCCCGAGCCAGAAGCCGAGCACGGTCACGGCCAGCGCCAGCACGACCGGTACGAAGACCCCCGCCACCCGGTCCGCCAGCCGCTGGGCGCGAGCCTTGCCGGCCTGCGCCTCGGTGACGAGTTGCGTGATGCGGGCGAGCTGTGTGTCCGCACCGACCGCCGTCGCCCGGATGGTGAGAAGCCCGCCCACATTGACCGCCGCGCCGATCACCGCCTGCTCCGGGCCGACTTCGACGGGGTCGCTCTCCCCGGTGACCAGTGAGAGGTCAAGGGCGGAGTTGCCGCAGACCACCACCCCGTCGGTGGCGACCCGTTCACCCGGGCGGACGGTGAACTCCTGGCCCACCTCGAGCCGTTCGATCGGGATCAGCCGCTCCCGACCGTTCTCGCGTACGGTCACGTCCTTGGCGGCCAGGCCTGCCAGGGAGCGCAGTGCCTCGCCGGTGCCGCGCCGGGCCCGTGCCTCCAGGAACCGCCCGGTCAGAACGAACAGAGGCACGCCGACAGCCGCCTCCAGATACAGGTGTGCGACCTCTCCGCCCGCGGAGGGCAGAAAGGTGAACGGCATCCGCATCCCTGGTTCGCCCGCCCCGCCCAGGAACAGGGCGTACACCGACCATGAGAAGGACGCGACCACGCCCAGAGACACCAGCGTGTCCATCGTGGCCGCCGAGTGCCGCAGGCCGCGCAGCGCCCGCACATGGAACGGCCAGGCGCTCCAGACGACAACGGGGCCGGCCAGCATCAGACACAGCCACTGCCAATTGCGGAACTGCAGGGCAGGCACCATGGAGAGCACGAGGACCGGCACACAGAGCAGCGCGGTGATCAGCAGCCGTTCGCGTTCCTCGTACGGCTCGGCCGCCACCTGTTCCGCAGGCAGGGTGTCCTTCTGCGGCTCGGGCGGCAGGTGCGGTTCGGCGGTGTAGCCGGCGCGTTCGACGGCCGCCACGAGGTCGTCCGTGCTGACGCCCTCAGGGTGCCTCACCCTGGCCCGGCCGGTGGCGAGGTTGACCGTGGCAGTCACGCCATCGAGCTTGGACAGTCGCTTCTCCACCCGGTTCACACATGCGGCGCAGGTCATGCCGCCAACGACCAGATCGGTGGTGGCCAGGGCGCTCGTCGGGTCCGCTGTCATCGGTCACCGCCCGGGTGCATGTCGCCCATGCCGCCGCTCCCATGGGGTTCCGATCCGCCGTCGTTGCCGGTGGAATGCATGCCGGGCGCCACGGGACCGACGGCCGACCCGACCGCGTACGAGAGGGCGGACATCGCGACGAGCAGCAGCAGAAACCCGGTCAGCGCCGGCGGCGGCGCCCATCGGCGCAAAGCGCCCGACGGCAAGAGAGAGGATTGTTGCTGGTCTGCCATCACCACTCCAGAGGCAGGGCCCCCTGCCTGACGCAGCGCGAGGGCGGAGAGAACTGGGAGCAGGGGCGCCGGTTGTCCGCTCTGCCCTCGTCATGCTGGCATGACGAGGGACCCAGGACTCCCCGTACCGTGGCCGCTGTCCACGTGACGATTCTCCTGGCCCGGTGCGGGAACTCGGAGAGCCGTTTTTCCGACCTCCTGTGAACGGGATCGTTGGGCCGGGGCGGGGAATTGGGATGCGGGACAACGCCGCATTCCGTATCGGCGTCGGAAGCAGGGGCCTGCCCGAGGGCGCGGCGTACGGACGTAAGCATCACCACGGCGGGCTCCCCGGTGGCGGGGAGTCCGCTGGCGCCTGCTCGCGCGACAGCCGCAGGGCTGTGCGCCGCTCGGTGAGCGTGTCACCCGAAGAGATGACGTGCTCGACCTGCGGGTCTCACAATGGGGGCACAAGTGGCACCCTGATGCCATCGCGGCTGAGACCGTGCCGCGAAATCGGAGATCCCACACTGGCTGTCTCGGGGCTGAACCGGAGGTTCCGTCATGCCCCGTCCCATCTGGTCCGGTGCCATCTCGTTCGGGCTGGTCACGATCCCGATCAAGGTCGTCAACGCGACCGAGAGCCACGACATCTCCTTCCGGCAGGTGCATCTCGAGGACATGGGCCGGATCCGGTACCGCAAGATCTGCGAGCTGGACGGCAAGCAGCTCTCCGACAACGAGATCATCAAGGGCTACGAGGTCGCGAAGGACCAGCTGGTCGCCATCACGGACGAGGACCTGGCGGACATGCCGCTGCCCACGGCGAAGGCGATCGACATCGTCGCTTTCGTGCCGGCGGAGTCGATCGACCCGGTACGGCTCGGCGACTCCTTCTACCTTCAGGCCGACGGTCAGGTCGCTGCCAAGCCCTACAAGCTGCTGCGCCAGGCCCTCGGTCGGAGTGCAAAGGTCGCGGTGGCCAAGTTCGCGCTCCGTGGCCGTGAGCGCCTCGGGCTGCTGCGCGTGAAGGACGACGTGATCGTCCTGCACTCGATGCACTGGCCCGACGAGATCCGTTCGCCCGCCTCGCTGGCGCCGCCTGCCGTGGAGATCGGCGATTCGGAGGTCGACGGGGCCCTCGCGCTCATGGACGCGATGGGTCAGGACGACATCTCCCACTACACCGACCACTACCGAGAGGCGCTCGAGGAGGTCATCGCGGCCAAGGCGGAGGGCAAGCAGCCTGCCCCGGCCGCGGAGGCGCCGGAAACGGGCGGACAGGTCGTCGATCTGATGGCCGCGCTGAACGCCTCGGTGGCCCAGGCCCGCGAGTCCCGCGGCGAGGGCGAACACGCCACCGTTCACGAGATGCCCAAGGCGAAGAAGGCGGCCAAGAAGACGCCCGCGAAGAAGACGCCCGTGAAGAAGACCGCGGCCAAGAAGACAGCCGCCAAGAAGACCGCGGCCAAGAAGAATGCCACCGCGGGGCGGAAGCCGCGCGCGTCCTAGCTCTCTTGCCCTGGGAAGCCGTTCTCCGTCCGGCGGACGGTGACATACGCTCCGGCCGGGGCGGTCACGCCCGGGATACGGGCGCGCGACCGATCACGATCATGGCGGCGTCGTCGCCCAGCCGTCCGCCGACGTAATCCAGCAGATCGCGCCGGAGGCGACGCAGAAACGCCTCGGGGTCGGTCTCGCTCCAGCCGGTGATTCGCTCGACGAGCGGATAGAAGGCACCGGTGGCGTCACGGGCCTCGATGACCCCGTCCGTGTACAGCAGCAAGAGGTCTCCCGCCTCGAACCCGAAGCTGTCGACGTGGTAGCGACGGTGCGCCACCTCGCCCAGGCCCAGCGGAGGCGCGGGCTCAAAGGCGTCGATCGCCGTGGCACGGGCATCTCGCACGAGAACCGGCGGCGGGTGCCCGCAGTCGATCATGTCGACCGTGGTGCCTCGATCGGGGATGTCCAGGATGCCGGCGGTGATGAAGGATTCTCCGGACTGGTCCGTCTCACCGGGTTCCGCCAGGTCCCAGCACACGCTGCCATCGAGAAAGGCCACCAGTTCGACCAGGCTCGCCTGGCGGTGAGCGGCGCCTCGGAAGGCGCCGAGCAGCAAGGCGGCGTCACCGACGGCGGTCATGCCCTTGCCCCGCACGTCGCCGACGATCAGCCGGGTGCCGGAGCTCGTGCGTGCGGCCGCATACAGGTCACCGCCGATCTGGGCCTCGGCCTCGGCGGCAAGATAAAGGGACGCGACGCGCAGGGGGCCGATCTGCTTGGGCAGCGGCCGCAGGACGACACGCTGAGCCGTCTCGGACACATATCTCACCTGTGTCAGCTCTCTGTCACGGCGCTCCCGCAGTACGCAGAAGATCACGAGGCTCGATCCGACCAGGACAAGGGCGGCGATCTGTGCCTGGTGATTCGCCGAGAACAACTCGTCACGATCGCGCAGCACCGCGATAGCCGCCTGAGCCGCCACCGCGAGTCCTGCGACCAGCCCGGTCATCCAGGGGCCGCCGAACGACGCGGTGATCGCCGGGGCTGCGACCAGCAACGGACCCAGATGAATATGGGGCGGGGCAAGAACGTCGATCACGCTCACCAGCACGATCAACGCGATCGGGACGGCCACCAACCCGTGACCCGTGCGCGCCGACCGGCGAAATTCATCGAGGCGCTGTGACACACCTCCTCTCTACACCTGTGCTGCCCAGGGCGCACAGGTGCGGCGAAGGAAGTTCAAGCGCCGGCAGCATGCTCGCGCACCGCGATCCGGGCCAGCTTCGTCAGCATCATGCCGTTGCGGACCGAGACGATGTAGTCCACGGGGAGCCCGTGCATACGGGTGCCGGGGCCCCGGAGGGGATGCCAGTCGAGGGTGAAGAGGGTGTTCTCGCCCCAGGGGAGCAACTTCATGGCGATGCGTGCCGCACCGAAGGGGGCTGCCTTCGCTTCCAGCTCCAGACGGCGCCGCGGTTCGCAGATACGGACGACACAGGTGTCGTCGAAGGTCATGGGGCCGGCGCCGACGCGGACTTCCAGGCGGGCGCCCACTGCCGGCCGCTGCGGGTCCGCCGCGAGGATCTGCTGGGTTCCTGTCACCCACTCCCCGTAGCGGTGGCCGTCGGACAACAGGCGCCAGACCTCGGACGGTGAGCTCAGGATCAGACGGCGGTTCCGGGCCACACTGATCACGCTCCCTCAGCAGGGTGGGGGACGAGGGTGAGGCCGCCGCCGGTCACGGCGGCCGGCGCTTGGCGTCCAGCCTTGTGCCGATCACCCCGCCTGTGCAGTCCGACAGGGCCGGACGGGTCGGTCGGACTGCCCCCTGGGAAGCAAAGGGTGCCCTTGAACGGGCTCAGGGCGGTGGTGCGTAGGCTGACCCCGTCGTCGGGCGTGGGACGGACGCCGGTCGTCCGTGAACGGCCTCCGGCCCTTCCGGTGACGCGTCAGACAATTGGCAATGGTCAGCATCACTTCTCGAAAGACGCGGGGACGGCTGACCGGACATGCGACTCGTTGTAGGGTAAGGAAACCGCCCTTGACCTGCATAAACGCAGGCAGGGAGCCTAGATCCGGGAGTGCCTTGATGTTGCGCACCATGTTCAAGTCCAAGATCTAGCATTTGGACGTCTGCGCAGGTCAGGGGCATGATAGAGGCCCCTCAGGTCAGCAAAAGGTCAGCATGCGTCGCAGCCTTGGCCGGCGAAGCTGAAGCACCGCAAGGCGGGCGAGTTCAGGGAGGTGCCGCTCCCGCGCTGGGTGAAGGAGGCGTTGGAGCGCTACGAGGAGCAGCACGGCACCACAAAGGACGGGTACCTGCTGCGCGGTCCGAGCGGCTACTACACGGAGCCGATGGAACGCCGTCGTGTGCAGAAGCTCTTCAAAGACCTCCCCGCGGAGAACGGCGTCGGAATGTACAGCTTCCGGCACTACTTCGCCTCGAATGCGCTCGGGAGCGGCATACCCATCACCGACGTCGCCGAATGGATGGGGCACAAGTCCATCGAGGAGACGTATCGAACCTACCGGCACCTGATGCCGGGAAGCATCACCAAGGCCGCCCGGATCCTGGACGCCGGCCTCTGGGAAGCAGCCTGATTCCTCCACCTCTGAGGAACAGTCGGTTCTTGGAGTGCTGGTCGTACACGCCTCGCGTAGCAGCTGACCAGCGTAAACGGCCATGATTCGGCCAAGCTGTAGGCGGCTGGTCCACGTATGGCTCGGATCTTGGTCGGCACGGAAGTGGTCCCCCGACCGATGGCCTGTGGCGGCGGCGAGCTGGCACACAAACGAGGGGCGGACCGACAAGTCCTCACGGAGCACGCCTCAACCCAAGGCGCCACGAGACAAGAGTCGCCAGGCTTGGATCGCGGAGCGGGCCGGATGAAGAACTTCCACGCCACAGCGGGCACGCATCAGCGCTGAGAGAGGGCGGACCTGAGCACGGCACCAGCCCCCGACCGGGGCTGGGGGAAGGAGGTGCCGTGAAGGCGGGCCTATATCCGCAGGAGTTGCAGCTCGGCCAGGTCGGCGGCGCCCGCCGACTCTCAGCCGATACTGCGGCGACGGCAGGCAGTTCGGTGGCCGGACGCACACCATCCAGCGCGGCAGCCATCGCCGAAGGCGTGTAGGTAGCGCGCCGATCCCGCTCGCTGCACAGGTCGAATCTGCATGCTCGGCGTGACCAGATCCACCCGCGATGTGCGCGCAGTCCTCGGCTGTCTGATGTGCGGCCTCTTGGGCCGTCGCCGGCCGCGTGCACCGGCGGCGCCTGCGTGCGCCTTCTGGGTACCGGTCCGGGCGCCAGGCCGTGCATCGTCAGCACGTCAGCCAAGCGAGCACCAGCAGCACGGGGCTACGCCAGGCGGGGCGGCGGCTCTTCGTATGGTCCTGTGCCTGGCCGGCCGCGTGCGTACCCGGCGGCCCGGGCGACGCGGCGTGAATATATCGTCTGCCGATATCGAGGCCCGTAAGACACGTTCCCCGTGCAGCCGAGGAGTGAACCCATGAGTAAGCCACCGACGGCGCCGGGGGTGCCCGATGAGCTGCATCGGCGGCTCGGCCTGGCCGATGCCGTGACGATCGGCCTGGGGTCGATGATCGGCGCGGGGATCTTCGCCGCGCTTGCCCCGGCCGCGGGCGTGGCCGGCTCCGGGCTGCTGCTCGGTCTGGCTCTGGCCGCGGTGGTGGCGTACTGCAACGCCACCTCCTCCGCCCGGCTCGCGGCCCTCTACCCGGCCTCAGGAGGTACGTACTTCTACGGGCGTGAGCGACTCGGCGACTTCTGGGGCTACCTGGCCGGGTGGGCGTTCGTGGTCGGCAAGACCGCGTCTTGCGCGGCGATGGCGCTCACCGTCGGTTCGTACGTGTGGCCGGGCCAGGCGCACGCGGTGGCCGTCGCGGCCGTGGTGGCGCTCACGGCGGTGAACTACGCCGGGGTGCAGAAGTCCGCGCTGCTGACCCGCGTCATCGTGGCTGTCGTCCTGGCGGTGCTCGCCGCCGTGGCCGTCGCCGCCTTCACCTCCGGCGCGGCGGACGCCGGCCGGCTGGACATCGGCGACGACGCCACGGCGGGCGGGGTCCTCCAGGCGGCGGGGCTGCTGTTCTTCGCCTTCGCCGGGTATGCCCGCATCGCCACGCTGGGCGAGGAGGTCCGTGACCCGGCCCGTACGACCCCCAGGGCGATCCCGATCGCGCTCGGCATCACGCTCATCGTGTACGCCGTCATCGCCGTTGCCGCCCTGACGGTGCTGGGTCCGAGGGGGCTGGCGGATGCGACCGCGCCGCTGTCGGACGCGGTTCGGGCCGCGGGCGCCGACTGGCTCGTACCTGTCGTACGCGTCGGCGCGGCGATGGCCGCGCTCGGTTCGCTGCTCGCGCTGATCCTCGGCGTCTCCCGCACCACCCTCGCGATGGCCCGGGACCGGCACCTGCCACACGCCCTGGCCGCCGTTCACCCCCGCTTCAAAGTCCCGCACCGGGCCGAACTCGTCGTCGGCGTGGTCGTGGCGGTGGCCGCGGCGACGGCGGACGTGCGTGGAGCGATCGGTTTCTCGTCCTTCGGCGTGCTGGCCTACTACGCCGTCGCCAACGCCTCCGCCTGGACCCTCACCCCGGACGAGGGCCGCCCCGCGCGCATCGTCCCCGTCCTCGGCCTGGCCGGCTGCCTCGTTCTTGCCTTCGCCCTGCCGCTCACCTCGGTCATCTCCGGTGCCGTGGTGCTGGCCGTCGGCGCCGCGGCCTTCGCGGTCCGCCGCGCGGTGGCCGGCCACAGGCCGTAGCCGTACGACGCGCCCGCCCCGCGTATGCGGAAAACCGGCGGTGCCCCTCTGCCGCGCGGGACGATGTCGGCACCCGACAAGTCTCGTTGACAGAGGGGCCCTCATGACCCAGCACGGCACCTGGCCCACCCGCCTGACCTCGACGGATGCGCCCGGGGCGGTGGTACTCATCCGCCTCTACGTCGGGGCGGTGTTCCTCTTCGAGGGTATTCAGAAGTTCCTTTACCCCGATCAGCTGGGCGCCGCCCGGTTCGACAAGGCCGGTATCCCCGCCCCGGGGTTCTTCGGACCCCTGGACGGGATCTTTGAGATCGTCTGCGGCGTGCTGATCCTGGCCGGGCTGCTCACCCGGCTCGCGGCCGTGCCGATGATCGTGAACATGCTCGGCGCGCTGTTGATCACCAAGGTCCCGATCCTTTGGGGCGACGCTCCTCTGTTCAACGGCGAGTCGGGCTGGTGGGACTTCGTCCACGAGTCCCGCACCGACCTGGCCCAGCTGTGCGGCAGCCTTTTTCTGCTGATCGTCGGGGCCGGCGTGTATTCCATGGACGCCCGTCTGGCCCCGGCATGCCCAACTGGAGGCCGCGACCCGTCCGTGACGCGGCGGCGGTCTCAGGACAGCTCGTCACCGAGGACTTCGCGGGCCAGCTCCGCCAGCGCCTTGCGGTCCTCGGCCAGGGCCTTCTTCCCCGCCTCGGTCGCCTTGTAGACGCGCCGGGTCCGGCCGTCGACGACCCGCTGCTCGGAGCTGAGCAGTCCGTCGGCCTCGAGCCGGTGCAGTGTCGGATACAGGGTGCCGGGGCTGATCTGGTAGCCGTGGGAGGCCAGTTCCTCGGTCATCCACGCGCCGTGGATCTCCTCCTCGACCGCGTGATGAAGGATGTGCAGCCGCACCGCGCCCCGCTGGAACTCCCGCACCGCAGTCCACCCTCCACACCCGCCGGGCAGTGACGAATCCGATATCGGAATCCGATCCTACGCCGACGCGCGGTGAGATCAGGTGCCTGAATCAGTGCACCTGATCTCCAATGGAGGCGGCGGGCGTTCCACGGTCGGTCCCGCCTTTCCCACTCGGGGTGCCGTTCGGCAGCCCCTCTCCGCGTCTTGTCAGGCGGTCACGCCGACGGGCTCGGCGCGCGGGGTCCGTGCGGCGAGATATCGCTCGGTGTCGATGGCGGCTTGGCAGCCGCTGGCGGCGGCGGTGATGGCCTGGCGGTAGGTGTGGTCGACGACGTCGCCGGCGGCGAAGACACCGGGGAGGTTGGTACGGGTGGAGGGGGCGTCGACCTTGATGTAGCCCTCGTCGTCGAGGTCGATCTGGCTGGTGAAGAGTTCGGTGCGCGGGTCGTGGCCGATGGCGATGAACAGTCCGGTGGCGTCGAGGTCGCGGGTCTTGCCGGTGATGGTGTCGCGCAGGGCGACGCCGGCGAGCATGCGAGCACGGAGGCGAGCGGAGCGGTCATCAGTTCTTCCTTATGGCAGGGACAAGCGTGTTGCAGGGAACGGAAAGCTTTATGAGCCGGGCAGGCTGTCCAGCAGTGCGGTGATGCGCGTATCGAGGGCTTCGCGGATGTTCCGTACGACGGCGATCGGGGCGCCCTCGGGGTCTGCGATCGGCCAGTCCAGGTAGCGGGGGCCGGGGATCACGGGGCAGGCATCGCCACAGCCCATCGTGACCACGATGTCGGCGGCCCGGACGACTTCGTCGGTCAGCGGCTTCGGATAGGCGTCTTCCAGCGGGACGCCGGCCTCGGTGAGCACCTGGACCACGTGGGGGTCGACCTGGCCGGTCGGTTCCGTCCCGGCGGAGGACGCGATGACCTCATCGTCGGAGCGGTGAGCGAGCAGGGCGGCGGCCATCTGGGAGCGGCCGGAGTTGTGGCTGCAGACGAACAGGACACGCGTCGGCCGGCCCACCACGGGCGCGGTCTCCAGGTGCGCGAGTGCGTCCAGCCGCTCGGCGGCGAACCGCTCCGTCAGCACCACGAGGTGGGTACGGATGTGTGCGGCCTGCGCGAGGCGCTCGTAGGAGTCGCCTACGAGGCGCTGTACCGTCTCGACCGAGAATCGGCCCTGATGGCGCACGGCGAGTCGGGCGACACCGGCGGCGAGACGTTCGTCGGGAAGGACCGGGTACGGGGACGCGGTCATGGCGAGAGCCCCCTGGGTTCAAAGAGGTCAGCCCAGGCTGGTATCAGCTCCGGGTGATGTGAGAGTATCAGTCCATGATGACGTCAGTCGATACTGATCTGATCCGGGTGCTGGGTGATCCCCTCCGCCTCCAGATCGTGACCCTGCTCTCCCGTGAAACGCTGTGCACCAGCCACCTCGTGGAGGAAACCGGCGCCAAGCAGACCAACCTCTCCAACCACCTGAGAGTGCTGCGCGAGGCCGGGGTCGTGGAGACGGAGCCTTGCGGCCGGTTCACCTACTACCGGCTCCGGCCGGACGTCATCGAGCAGCTTGCCGGTCAGTTCGCCGCTCTCGCGCAGACTGCGCGCCTGACCGCCGAGGCGAACTTCAAGCGTTCCTGCCCCTGACCCTGCCCCTGTGCCTCACCTGCCCGAGGAGACCCCGCCCGTGACCGCCACCGAGCCCGCCGCGAGCGACGCCATAGCCGCCGACACGTCGCCGCAGCCCGCCCCCGGCGCCACCCCGCCCCGCACCCCGCTCGCCGCCCGCGCCGCCGCCGAGATCGTGGGCACCGCCGCGCTGGTGGCGATCGTGGTCGGCTCCGGCATCCAGGCCACGAAGCTCACCGATGACGTCGCGCTGCAGCTGCTCGCGAACTCCACCGCCACCGTCTTCGGCCTCGGCGTCTTGATCGCCCTCCTCGGCCCGGTCTCCGGCGCCCACTTCAACCCCGCCGTCACGCTCGCCGAGTGGTGGACCGCCCGTCGAGGCGGCGCCGGGGTGAACGCCCGCGAGCTCGCCGTCTACGTGCCCTCCCAGATCGTGGGCGCGGTCCTGGGTGCCGTACTCGCGGACGCGATGTTCGGCGAGCCGCTGGTCAAGTGGTCCACGCACGACCGCTCCGCCGGGAACCTGCTCCTCGGCGAGGTCGTGGCGACAGCCGGCCTGGTCCTGCTGATCTTCGGCCTGGCCCGTACGGACCGCCTCCGCTTCGCGCCGGTCGCCGTGGCCTCGTACATCGGCGCCGCCTACTGGTTCACCTCCTCGACGTCCTTCGCGAACCCGGCGGTGACCATCGGCCGCGCCTTCACCGACACCTTCGCGGGCATCGCCCCCGCCTCCGTCCCCGGCTTCATCGGCATGCAGCTGATCGGTGCGATCGTCGGCCTGGCCCTGGTCGCAGTCATCTTCATGCGGCCCAAGGCGAGCGAGTGACCCAGCACGTGGACGTGTTGGTGATCGGCGGCGGCCAGTCCGGACTCGCCGCCGGCTACCACCTGCGCCGGCTCGGGCTGGACTTCGTGATCCTCGACGCGGGCACGGCCCCCGGCGGGGCCTGGCGGCACACCTGGGACTCCCTGCACCTGTTCTCGCCGGCCGCGTACTCCTCGCTGCCGGGCCGCCTGATGCCGCCGCAGGAGGGCGAGACGTACCCGGACGCGGCGCACGTCGTCACGTACTTGAAGGGCTACGAGCAGCGGTACGAGCTCCCGGTCGTACGGCCGATCCGCGTCGAGGCGGTCTACAGGGACGGCGACTTCCTGCGGGTCGAGGGAGACACGGGGACCTGGCGGGCCCACGCGGTGATCAGCGCCACCGGCACCTGGTCACGCCCGTTCGTCCCGGCCGTCCCCGGCCGTACGGAGTTCGCTGGCGCCCAGCTGCACACCGTCGATTACCGCAGCCCGCGCGACTTCGCCGGGCAGAGGGTGATCGTGGTCGGGGGCGGCAACTCCGGCGCGCAGGTCGCCGCCGACCTCGCATACGACACCGACCTCACCTGGGTCACCCTGCGCGAACCGCGCTACCTCGCCGACGACATCGACGGCCGCGCCCTCTTCGACCACGCCACGGCCCGTCGCCGCGCCCTCGACGTAGGTCGTACCGACACCGGCGGTGTCGCCTCCCTCGGCGACATCGTCGCCGTACCGCCCGTACGAGAGGCGCGGGACGCCGGCAAGCTCAAAGCCCAGCCGATGGTCGACCGGATCACCGCGACCGGCGTTGCGTGGGCCGACGGCACCACGGCGGATGCCGACGCGATCATCTGGTGCACCGGCTTCCGCCCGGCCCTCTCCCACCTCGCACCCCTGGGCCTGCGCGGACCCCGAGGCCACATTCCCACGACCGGCACCCAGGCAATCGGCGAACCCCGCCTCCACCTCCTCGGCTACGGAGACTGGACCGGCCCCGCCTCCGCCACCCTCATCGGCGTCGGCCGCCCCGCCCGCGAAGCCCCCCGCGCGATCGCCGCTCTCCTGGCAGATGGGTCAAGGTAGGGCCCTCACCGGTTCCGGTGAGGGTGAGCTGTCGGCGGTGGAAGTCGAAGTGCTGGGTCGGATAGCGGTAAAGCTCTGCGACGGTCATGAAGTCGTCGAAGAACGGGTCCCAGTGGTCGGGGTACGGCACACCGCTGGCGAGCGGGCTCTCCGGCTCAGAGTCCAGCCGTCGGTGCAGGCCGGCGATGGCCCGGTCGAACGTGACGGCCATACGCCGGGGTCCGAGGACCCGGACGGCGCCGACCGGGCCGAGGTAATTGATGACGTCGAACGGCCGAGTGGCCGCGTTCAGGAGCCCGGCGAAGGCGCGACCGACGGGGTTCGGCAGCCGGGAGAAGACGCGCATGAGGATCAGCAGAGGGCGCATCAGGACGTAGCCGAAGAGCATGTGGAAGAGCAGCTGCTCATTGGTCCAGCGGGTTCCCTAGGTGGGTCCGCGTAGGTCGGTGTCGGTGGCCGCATCCAGGAGATGATGGAACTCCGTACGAGCCCGCTCCAGCTCGTCATGGATCGCTTGGCGGTCCACCGGCGGCGCACTAGACATGGGCCGCACCGCCCTTTTTCGAATCGCCGGGCCGTCCGGGCGACGGCCTGCCTGATCCTTTGATGCCCCGTACGGCGTCGCGAATGCCTTGCGCCCGACGGTCAGTCGATGTGGGGGCTGCGGCGTTCGACGAGCACGACGTCGCGCCAGCGGCCGTGGTGGCGGCCGATGCGCTCGCGCGTGCCGATGACACGGAAGCCGGCGCGCGCGTGGACGGCGAGGCTGGCGGTGTTCTCGGGGAAGATGCCGGACTGGATGGTCCAGATTCCCGCCGCCTCGGTGGAGTCGATCAGTGCCGTGAGGAGTGCGGAGGCAACGCCCCGGCCGCGTGCGTCGGGGTGCACATAAACGGAATGCTCGACGACGCCCGCGTACGCGCACCGGTCGGAGACCTTGGTCGCGGCGACCCACCCCAGGACCCTGCCAGTCTCGTCGACGGAGGCGAAGCGGTGCTCGGGCAGCTTGGCGGCCTCAAACTGCTCCCAGGTGGGGGCGGTGGTCTCGAACGTGGCGTCGCCCTCGTCGATGCCGCACTGGTAGATGGCGATGACCTGCGCGGCGTGCCCGGCCGTGAGCGGTGCGACGGTCGCGAGGGAGACCGTCACGCGCTGGCCGCCCTGGTGAGCAGTGCGCCCATCGCCGCGAGGACAGCGGGCTCGACGCGGTAGTAGACCCAGGTGCCGCGGCGCTCGGAGGAGAGCAGCCCGGCCTCCTTGAGCTTCTTCAGGTGGTGGGAGACGGTTGGCTGGGAGACGCCGACGTCGGAGATGTCGCACACGCATGCCTCGCCGCCCTCGTGGGAGGCGACCGCGGAGAAGAGCCGCAACCGCACTTGATCGCTCAACGCCTTGAACATCTTCGCTGTCCGCTCGGCTTCCTCCGCCGTCAGTGGACGCTCGGCCAGCGGCGGGCAGCACGGCTCGACCTTGGGTTGGAGCAGCGGCAACACGGCGGCGTTCGACATGTGTCTATGTTGACACATGTCGAACCAGGCGGGCGAGGGTCAGATTGCGCTCATCAGGAATGCCGTCATGTGCCTCGCAATGCGGGCCGCGTCCCGGCCGACGCCACGCAGCGAGTTTGACGACAGGCTGCGCTGCCATTCGAGCCCCACGAACGCCAAGCCCGCCACCGGCGAGATGCCGCCCTGGTGCCGCGGTCGGGCTTCGGCGTCCAGAGCACCGTCGATTCCGGCCAGGTAGGGGACATCGGGTCGGTAGCCCGTCGCCAGGATGAGTGTGTCGACCGCTTCCCGGCTGCCGTCGGCCCAGGTCACTTCGCCGCCGCCGAGTCCGGCGAACACCGGCCGCCGGTCCGGGGCGCCTTGGGTGAGCGCGGCACGGTAGCGGCCGTCGTCGAGGGCCGGCTGCGGCGGCGGAGCCGAGAACAGGCTGCCGAGCGGGGCGATGTCCAGGCCCGTGACCTTGAGCCAGAAGTGCAGGTCGCGGCCGAAGGCGTGCTGGCGGGTGAACCGTACCGGCGCACGGGTCGCAAGCGTGACCCGTGCGCTGTGGGCGAGCTCGGCGGCGATCTGCACGGCCGAATTGCCGGCCCCGACCACGATCACCCGTTGACCGGCGAACGGATCCGGGTTTCGGTGGTCGGCCGCGTGCAGCACGGTTCCGGAGTACCTGTCGAGCCCGGGAAACACGGGGCGGTACGGGTTCCCGAAGGTGCCCGTGGCCACGACGACGGCCCGCGCCGCCAGTCGGCGGCCTTCCTGCAGGTCCACCTCGAACCCGCCGGCGGCTCGGCGGATGCGGGTGACGCGCTGCCGGGTGCGGATGTCGGCGTCCAGCCGTGCGGCGTAAGCGCTGAGGTAGTCGGCAACTTCGTCGCGGTGCGGGTAGCGATCCCGGTTCCGGCCGGGGAACGGCATGCCCGGCAGGGAAGCGTAGCGGGCGGGTGAGAACAAGGTCAGGCTCTCGTAATACCGCGGCCACGACCCCGCCGCCCGGTCCGATGCCTCCAGAACCACCGGCCTCATGCCCTGTGTGACCAGCGCATGTGCTGCGGCCAGCCCGGCCTGACCCCCTCCGATCACCGCAACATCCACTTGCTCCACGAGGACCCTCCAATTCGACGAATGTCTATGTTGACGCACATCGAAGCAGATGCCATGCTGGCCGCGCAAGCCATCGACAGACGTCGAAGCAAAAAGGGGAACCGTCGTGAACGCCACCGCTACCGACCAGCTGCCTGTCCTCGTGATCGGGGCCGGCCCCACCGGCCTGGCCGCCGCCGCCCACCTTGTTGAGCGCGGTCTCGAACCCCTCGTCCTGGAGGCGGGCCCGACCGCCGGCGCGGCGGTGCGCGAGTGGTCGCACGTGCGGCTCTTCTCCACCTGGGGCGAGGTCACCGACCCGGCCGCCGAGAAGCTCCTGGCGCCGACCGGCTGGGTGAAGCCCGAGGCGCAGACCTACCCGACCGGTGTGGACTGGGCGGAGCAGTACCTCCAGCCGCTCGCCGACGTCCTGAGCGACAAGGTCCGCTTCGGTGCCACCGTCACCGGCGTCTCGCGGGCGGGCCGTGACCGGATCGTCGACGCCGACCGCGAGAAGCAGCCGTTCGTCGTCCACGTCACCCACGCCGACGGCCGAGAGGAACGACTCTTCGCCCAGGCGGTGATCGACGCGTCGGGTACGTGGGCGACCCCGAGTCCGGCCGGAGCCTCGGGTCTCGCGGCCCTCGGCGAGAAGGCGGCGGCCGACCGCCTCTCCTACCGCGTCCCCGATCTCAAGGACCCCGTCACACGCGCCCGCTACGCGGGCAGGCGCATCGCCGTCATCGGCTCCGGCGCCTCCGCCTTCACCGCGCTCGCCTCCCTCGCCGACCTGGCGAAGGCGGAGGACGGCACCGGGACGAAGGCGGTGTGGATCCTGCGGCGAGGCATCTCGCGCTCAACCTTCGGCGGTGGCTCGGCCGACCAGCTTCCCGCCCGCGGAGCGCTGGGCCTGGCCGCCAAGGCCGCCGTGGACGTGGGCCACGCCGACGCGGTGACCGGCTTCCGCACGGAGGCGATCGAGCGTGACGGCGAAGGCCGCCTCATCCTGGTGGCGGAGGACGGCCGACGGCTCGACCCGGTCGACGAGGTCATCGTCCTCACCGGCTTCCGCCCCGACCTGTCCTTCCTCTCCGAGCTCCGCCTCGGTCTCGACGAGCGTCTCCAGGCGCCGGTGCGGCTGGCCCCGCTGATCGACCCCAACCAGCACTCCTGCGGCACCGTCTACCCCCACGGCGTGAACGAGCTCTCCCACCCCGAAGAGGGCGTCTACCTGGTCGGCATGAAGTCCTACGGACGAGCCCCGACCTTCCTCACCCTCACCGGCTACGAGCAGGTCCGCTCGATCGTCGCCGCCATCGCCGGCGACCGTGAATCGGCCGAGCGCGTCGAACTCGTCCTCCCGGAGACTGGCGTCTGCGGGGGTGCCGGCCTCTTCGACCAGCCCGGCACCGACCAGCAGGCCGACGGCGGGGGCTGCTGCGCCCCCGCCCCCGCGCTCATCCAGCTCGGCAGCACCAACGCCGGCTCCTCCTGCGGCTGATGCCCGACCTGAACACCCGCACAGACGGGGCCGCGACCGGAACGGGGGACCGGTCGCGGCCCCGCGCAGTGCTTCCTGCTCTCTGCCTGACCCAGATCACCAGCTGGGGCATCGTCTACTACGCCTTCCCCGTCCTGCTCACCCGCATCACTGCCCACACCGGGTGGTCGGCGGGTGCGGCGACGGGCGCGTTCTCCCTGGCCCTTCTCGTTTCGGCAGCGGCAGGCGTGCCCATCGGTCGCGTCCTGGACCGACGTGGTCCGCACCTCGTCATGACAGCCGGCTCCGTCCTCGCCTCTTTCGCCCTGCTGGCCGTGGCAGCAGCGCCCAGCCTCCCCGCTTTCTACGTGGCTTGGGGACTCGCGGGCATCGCCATGGCCGCCACCTTCTACCACCCCGCCTTCGCCGCCCTCACCCGCTGGTGGGGCACCGACCGCGTCCGCGCGCTCACGATCGTCACCCTCGCCGGCGGCCTCGCCTCCACCGTCTTCGCCCCGCTCACCGCCACCCTCGCGCAGCACCTCGACTGGCGCGCGACCTACCTCGTGCTGGCCGGCGTCCTCGCTGTCGTCACCATCCCCGCCCACGCGCTCGCCCTGCGAGCACCCTGGCCTCCCGCGGCGCACCCCCAGGACCCCGAACGGTCCACTGGAGACGACGGGACTACGCGCAGTCGCCCCTTCGTCTTGCTTGCTGCCGCGTTCACCCTCTCCGGCTTCGCCATGTACGCGGTCGTCATCGGGCTCGTACCGCTACTCGAGGAGCGCGGCGCGAGCCCTACCGCCGCTGCGTGGGCACTCGGCCTCGGCGGCGCCGGCCAGACCCTCGGGCGAACCCTCTACGCCGCCCTCGCCACCCGCACCACCGTCACCACTCGAACCGCCGTCCTGATCGCCCTTGGCGGCGCCACCACCACGGCCCTCGCGCTGGTTTCGGGCCCGATCCCTCTCCTCGTCCTGCTCTCTGTCCTTGCCGGAGTCGTACGAGGCAACCTCACTCTGCTCCAGGCCACGGCAGTCACCGACCGCTGGGGGGCCGCCCAATACGGCCGTCTCTCCGCCCTTCTCACAGCACCGGCCACCATCGCCGCAGCCCTCGCCCCTTGGGCCGGAGCCGCCCTCGCCGGCCTGCTCGGCGGCTACGGCGCCCTGTTCCTCGCGCTGGGCGGAAGCTCCTTCGCGGCAGCCCTCCTCGCGACACGAACGGTTGCGAGAGAGAAGGCCGGGTCTACCGGGGCCTGATGTCCACGAGCGCTCGACACAGCGCCGTCGCATCGCCGACCGCCTCCCTGTCGGCGTCCAAGATCACGAGCCGTTGGCCGACGAAGGTTCTGGAAGCGGGCACCCGGCTCAGGTATTTCTCGTGTCGACGACACCGGCTGAGGGGGGAAGCGGTCGACAACTCCGTGATCGAAAAGTCGTCGTCACAGAAGTTGTGCCAGAACCTGAAAACGGTTCTGGCAGAACTTCCGTGAAACCACGCCGCCCGGGCTCGTGCCGGCCTCTGGACGATCCGCTGACCTGCCGGTTCACCCGGGTCACCTGCCTCGGATACCGGGAGCCGGTACGACTGCACGGAAGTTGTGCCAGAGCCCAAACTCGTGAATAAAGCCACGTCAGGGAGACGGCCTGCTTCGATGAGGGGGACCGGCCCGGCCTGCGCGGCTTCACAGAAGTTGTGCCAGAGCCGAGTTTCGACAGCACCTCCGTGCATGTGGGCTACGGAACTTTGGGCGGTCAGCGCAGGATGTGGACCGCGTAAAGCGCGCCGACGCCTGTGGCGAGGGTGCCGAGCAGGAGTCGAAGCGCGACCTCCGGCAAGTGCGGCTGGAGGCGCGCGCCGACGTATCCGCCGACGAGGCCCCCGGCTCCGCAGGACAGGCCCAGCAGCCAGTCGGGGGCTACGTCGCCTGTAGCGGTCAGGGAGAGCAGCGCGTAGCTGGCCGCTCCGACGATGGAGGTAACGAAAGTGGAGGCCAGGGCAGCGGGCGCGACTGTGGCGACCGGTGCTCCGCGGCCGACGAGGATCGGCCCGGGCAGGGAGCCGCCCCCAATCCCGTAGATGCCGCCAGCGACACCGACGGCGAGGGCCAGCACCCTCGTCGCTCGGGGCGAAAGAGGGTGGGGCGTCCGGGAGGGTGCAGGGCGCACGGTCCGCAGCCACAGCCACACCCCGAGCGGCAGGAGCAGCGCCGCAACGAGGAGACGGAAGACGCGGGGGCCGGGAACAGCGAAGACCCTGATCGCGGCGCCGATGACGACACCGGGCACGGTGCCAGCGATCAGCAGGCGGGTCAGCGCCCCTCCCAGACGCTCGGCCCGCCAATAGCGCACGAGGGCACCGGGACCGGCCACGACGTTGTAGAGCAGATTCGTCGGTGTCACGGCCGGGCTCGGCACACCCAGCACGCTGACCTGCACGGGCAGCAGGAAGACCGCTCCAGAGACGCCTACGGGCGCCGTAGCCACCGATATCAGAAGCCCGGCGGCAAACCCGAGCAACCCCATCGACCACTCCACGACAACCCCCCGCAGGAACCGCTACCAGCGCCCGGAACAGCTCCGGATCGGGCGCCGGCCGTTCTCGTGAACATCGACCCCGGCCCGATCCAACCGCCTCCCGTGGTCATGAACAACTGCTGTCCCGACCCGGGTTCCGGCACAACGTTTGTGAGGTCGGGCAGATCTCTGGTGCTCAAGGCCAGCGAGCCCGGAGCAGTGGCAGGTACACGGTTTGCACTTTCTATGCCTCAACTACCCGCACAAGGTGCCCTGCTGCTCGTCGGCAGTTGGAGGAGGACGGTCGGTCGTGCGGCCGGTGAGACATACAGCTGCCAGAAGGACGCTGTGCGCGGTGACGGACCACGAGGTCTCATGATCGCGAGGCTACCAAGACTCTTGGGACTGGCCGTGAACTGTTTCCTCTTGGGGCCGTTTCAACTCGAAGGGGTCAATCCCTCTCTGCCCGCCGCCGGGCAAGTCGAGAGGCGGCCAGGCCGGTTACGAGGGCGCCAAGCGGCACGAGGAGGTCCATCCAAGGGGCTCTGACTGGTTTGTAGACGGCGGTTCCGTCCTTGATCACGATGAAGCCGCGGGGTCGGGCCGCGGCTCCTCCGCCGCCTCCGCCGCCTTCTCCGTTCTTGGCTGCCGTGGTGTCGCGGCCGACGCCGCCGCCGAAGCCGTAGGCGATCTCGGCGACGGGGATGACGGTGATGTTGCCGCTGGTGACGGGCTCGCCGTAGACGGCTCGTACGGAGGCCCGTGCGCCGAGTTTGTCGGCCAGGTGTTCCAGCAGGTCGGCGGAGGCGCGGGCGATGGTCGACTCCGCCGGTGGGGCGGGCTGGGTCTTGTCGTCAGGGGTGGTCATGGGGTGCCTCCGTAGTCCTGCGTACGGCGGTGCCGAGGATGTGGGTGCCGGCGGGCATCGGGATCCGGGTCGTGGGGAAGTCGAAGCGGTCGACGGTGGTCAGGGTGAAGCCGGCGGCGGTGATTGCCGTCTGGGTGTCGCGGCCGGTGTGGCAGCCGCCCATCAGTCGCGGCCAGACGGTGGCGTCGAGGGCGCGCTGGACGCGCCGCATCGCGGGCGAGCGGGCTTGGACGTGTTCGAAGAACCGGAGTTGGCCGCCGGGTCGGAGGACCCGGTGAAGTTCGGCGAGGGCGGCGTGCGGGTCGGCGATGGAGCAGAGCGTCAGGCACACCACCGCCGCGTCGAAGGAGGCGTCGGGGAAGGGGAGTTGCTCGGCGCGGGCCTCGCGCATCTCCAGGGGGAGGGAGGTTTCGGAAGCCCGGTCCTCGGCGAGTGCGCGGAGGTTTGGTTCCGGCTCGACGGCGACGAGTCGTGTCACCTCGGGAGGGTAGTGGGGGAAGTTCAGACCGTTGCCGGCTCCGACCTCGATCACCTCGCCGGTCAAGCCGGCCAGGAGCCGCCGTCGGTGTTCGGCGACACCCGCCTTCTCCATGGCCGGGCCGGCGAGCCGGGTGTAGAAGCGGGCGAAGAGCGGGTGTGGCTTGATCGGTTGCGTCACAGCGACCGTCTCCTCTACGGAAGCCCCCAGGGGCTACTCTAGTATGCGGAGGTGCTACATAGTGAAGTCACTTCACGATATGCCGGAGTGGCCTGTTCCCGCCAGGGCTTCGCTCGACCGGCTCTTCGAGCTCGCTGAGGTTCTGGGCGCGATGATGCAGCGCGGCATGGCCGAGAAGGGGCTGACCACGGCGCGCGCGGGAGTGCTATGGGCCTTGCTCCATGACGGGCCCATGACGCAGCGGGCCCTGGCCGCCCAGCTGGGAGTCACCCCTCGCAACGTGACCGGGCTCCTCGACGCATTGCAGGAGGACGGGCTGGTGGTTCGCGAGCGGCACCCCACCGACCGGCGGGCCACGCTCGTATCCCTCACGGGCGAGGGGCGCTCGGTCGCGTCGGCGCTGCGGGGTGGGCGCGATGAACTGGCGGCCCTGCTGTTCGCGGACGTGCCCGCGGATCAGCTCGACACTTTCACCGCGACCCTGGCGCAGGTGACCGAGCGGCTCAGGGCCGTCGGTGCCGACGGCCGCCAGTGACCAGCTGGGCGGGCGGCTGATCACGGCTGTTTCGGCTGCGTGCCCGGGTACCGGTCCGTGGCAGTTTCGGGCGGGTGTTGCCGGGCCGTTGATCGGACTTGGGGCCGGCGTTGCTTGCCGTCGCGGGGTCGGTCGGCGGTCAACGGGTGTCGGGGCGGTGTTCGGTGATCCAGCGGGCGGCGAGGAGGCCGGAGGCCGCGGTGAGGACGGCGGCGGCGATGACGGTGGCGTTCAGGCCGAGCCAGTCGGCCAGGATCCCGGCGACCAGAGCGCCGACGGCGTAGCCGATGTCGCGCCAGAAGCGGTAGGTGCCGAGGGCGTTGGCGCGCCAGGCGGGGTGGGCGTGGTCGGATATGGAGGCGATGAGGGCCGGGTAGACCATGGCGGTGCCGAGGCCCAGGAAGACCGCGGAGAGGACTCCGGCGAGCAGGGGGCTGTCGAGCAGGGCGAGAGCGAGGACGAAGCCGACCGCCTGGACGAGCATGCCCGTGACGATCAGCGGTTTGCGGCCGATGCGGTCGGCGAGGTGGCCGGTGGGGATCTGGCCGATGCCCCACAAGATCGGGTAGAGGCCCTTGATGAGGCCGACGGCGGCCAGACCCAGGCCGTGGTCCGTGAAGAGCAGGGGGAAGACGCCCCAGGTGAGGCCGTCGTTGAGGTTGTTGACCAGGCCGGCCTGGCTGGCGCCGCGCAGGGAGCGGTTGCGCCAGGACGTACGGATGAACGTGGCCTTCAGACCGGTGTCCTCGTCGCTGGGCAGCGGCTTGGAGTGCTGGGCGAGTTCGAGGGCGACGTGCGCGGCTGTGTCGCGGACGACCAGGGCGAGAGCCAGTCCGGCGACGACGAACACGACACCGATCAACTCCGGGACGGGGCGCAGGCCGTAGGACGTCGCGAGGTAACCGGTGAGCAGGGCGGTGACGCCGACGGCGGTGTATCCGGCGGCCTCGTTCAGGCCGGTCGCGAGTCCGCGGCGGGACGGGCCGACCAGGTCGATCTTCATGTTGACGGTCATCGACCAGGTCAGGCCCTGGTTCAGGCCGAGCAGCACGTTGGCCGCGACGATCCAACCCCAGGACGGCGCCCAGGCGAGAACGAAGGGCACGGGGATGCCGATCAGCCAGCCGGTGACGAGGAGTTGCTTGCGGCGGAAGCGTGCGGTCAGCGCACCGGCGGCCAGATTGGTGAGGGCCTTGGTGACGCCGAAGGCGATGATGAAGGAGAAGACGGCCAGGTCGCTGGTGAGTCCGAAGGTCTCGGACCCGATGAGCGGCACGGTGGTGCGTTCGAGTCCGACGAGTCCGCCGACGCAGATGTTGACGATGACGAGCAGGGTGAACTGCAGCCGGTTCTCGCGCAGGCCGAGGCGCACGGGCCGCCCGTGTGCATCGGTCGGTGACGTGGTCGAAGGGGTGGCGTTCACGCGTGCGTGCCCTCGGTTCCCTGGACGAGCTTCTGTGCGTGCGCGGCGGCGTAGTCGCTCGGTCCGCCGTCGAGGACGGCGATGCCGGTGCGGCCGGCGCGCTCCAGGAGACTCGCGGCGGTCATGGCGCGCTCGCCGTGACCGCAGGCCACGACCGCGCCCGCGGGGGCGTCGGCGGCATGCGCGGGGAGCGTGCCGAGTTCGATGCCGAGGGCGCCGGGGACGTGTCCGGCCGCGAACTCCGACTCCTGCCGCACGTCGACGTACGGGCGGTTCGCGGCCCTTTCGGCGGTGACGAACTCGGTGGTGGTCTGCGGGTTTCCGGCCGCCGTCCAGCTCGGCCATGCCGCCGGAGAGACGGCCCGCCAGCCGCTCGTACCCGATCTTGTGCGACTGCCAGACGACCTCCGACAGGTCCTGGTCGTCGTTGGTGACGAACGCGAGCGGGGCGGTGTCGGGCAGGAGCCAGCCCAGCCAGGTCGCAAACTGGCCGCGCAGCGGGATCGAGAGCGAGCCGGGGATGTGGCCGGCTGCGTAGTCGGCCGCCGGGCGGGCGTCGACGACATGGCCGCCGTCCGCGAGCAGGGTGCGGACCTGGTCGGCCGTCAGGCCGGGCAGTGCGGGTGAGGTGGCGAGGACGGCGGGGCCGCGCCGGTTGGCCTCGGAGAGGCGGTCGAAGTAGGCCGGGTATGAGCCGAGGCTCGTGAGGAGCTGTCGTACGAAGGTGTCCTCGTCCGGGGCGGCGAGGAGCGGGTTGGTCTGCTTCTGGGTGCCGATGGTGCTGGTGCGTTCGGCCCCGGGTGGGGCGGAGCAGAACGAGCCGGCGCCGTGGGTCGGCCACACGGCGGTCGTGTCCGGCAGCTCGGTGAGGCGGTGAAGGGAGCGGTACTGGGCGCGGGCGATTTCTTCGGTGCGGTCGGCGCCGAGGAGGTCGGTGCGCGCCGCGGAGCCGACGATCATCGAGCCGCCGGTGAAGACCCCCAGCTCCCGGCTGTCGTCGAGGAGGAGGAAGGAGAGGTGTTCGTCGGTGTGGCCCGGCGTGGCGAGGGCCCGCAGCGTGAGGCCGCCCAGGTCGACCTCGTCGCCGTCGCCGAGGCCCCGGTGGTCGAAGGCACGCTGTCCTGCCGCGGAGGCCAGGACGGTCGCGTCGTCGTCGTGGGCGAGCTGGAGCGCGCCGGAGAGGAAGTCGGCGTGCAGGTGGGTGTCGGCGGCGAACGCGACGCGCAGTCCGCGCCGGGCGGCGGCCGCCTTCAGGGCCCGCAGATCCCGGCTCGCGTCCACGGCGAGTGCGCGGCCGTCACCGAGGTCGACGAGGTAGGCGCTGTTGCCCAGGCCCTGGTCGACTAGCGGAATCAGATGATCGTCGGCGAAGCCCATGGTCCTGTCCTTCCGAAGCTGACTGCCGGGCGGAGTGCGATGCCGCCGGACTTCGTTTACAGTAATCCATAGATATTTGGAGGAAGCAATGCGGGAAGCCACCACCAGCGTCAGGAAGTCCGCCCTCTACGACGCCTTCGCGACCAGCGGCAAGGCGCTGGGCAGTGGAAAGCGCCTTGAACTGCTTGATCTGCTGGCCCAAGGCGAGCGCACTGTCGACGCGCTCGCCAAGGCATCCGGGCTGAACCTGACCACTGGCTCCGCCCATCTGCAGACGCTCAAGCAGGCAGGGTTCGTCGCCACCCGACGCGAGGGTGTCCGCATCCACTACCGGCTCGCCGGAGACGACGTCGCCCGGCTTCTCGTCCTCCTGCGGAAGGTGGCAGACCGCCACCAGTCCGCCGTCCCTGCAGCCCGGGACGCCTACCTGGGCGACGACGCGGCGGCCGAGGTCAGTCATGAGGAACTGCGCGCCCGCGTCGCCGCCGGGGGAGTGACGGTGCTCGACGTCCGGCCGGTGGAGGAGTACCGGGCCGGGCACATCCCCGGTGCGCTCAGCATCCCGGTCGCGGAGCTGACGGACCGCATCGGAGAGCTGCCCGAGGGGGAGGAGATCGTCGTCTACTGCCGGGGCGAGTACTGCGCCTTGGCCTACGACGCCGTACGGCTGCTGACCGACCGTGGACGCCGGGCGATCCGCCTCCACGACGGCATGGTGGAGTGGCGCCTGGCCGACCTGCCTGTCGACACGGCGGACCTCACGTGAGCGCCGCGCCCGGAGGACCTGACGTGCTCCCCGCGATCGGCGGTATCCCGCCGCACCCGGGACTCGCCCGTGGGCCTGTCTATCTCGACTACAACGCCACCACACCCGTGGACCCGCGGGTCGCCGAGGCGATGCTGCCGCACCTGACCGACTTCTTCGGCAACCCCTCCAGCAGCCACCCCTTTTCCGAGGCGCCGCGCCAGGCGCTCGCCGAGGCCCGCACCCAGGTCGTCGGCCTCCTCGGCGCCCGGCCGGGTGAGATCGTGTTCACCGCCTCCGGCTCCGAGGCCGACCTGCTCGCGCTGCGCGGCGCCGTACTGGCCTCCGGCCGCTCGCGCCCGCACATGATCACCCAGGCGACCGAGCACCCGGCGGTCCTGGAGACCTGTCGCGCCCTGGAACGCCTGCACGGAGCACGCGTGACTGTGCTGCCCGTCGACGGGCACGGCCTCGTCGACCCCGCCGCACTGGCTGGTGCCCTTACCGACGACACGGTCCTGGTGTCGGTGATGGCTGCGAACAACGAGACCGGCGCCCTCCAACCGATCACCGAGCTCGCTGCCCTCGCGCACGAGCACGGGGCCCTGTTCCACTGCGACGCAGCCCAGGCCGTGGGCAAGATCCCGATCGACGTCGAGGCACTTGGCGTCGACCTGCTCACCGTGGTCGGCCACAAGATGTACGCGCCGAAGGGTGCCGCCGCGCTGTACGTCCGCGATGGCGTCCGCCTCGAACCGGTCGTCTACGGTGGCGGTCAGGAACATGGCCTGCGTGCCGGCACGGAGAACGTGGCACTGGCCGTGGCCCTCGGCGCCGCCGCCCGTATCGCTGCCGAGGAGCTCACCGCCGGGGCCCCGGCTCGTGTCGCCGCCCTGCGCGACGACCTCCGCGCGCGACTCGTCGCAGCCTTCCCCGGACGCGTGCACCTCAACGGCCCGGAGCGGGAACGCCTCCCCAACACCCTGAACGTCAGCATCGACGGCGTACTCGGGCACGAACTCCTCGCCGCGGCCGGCGGGATCGCCGCTTCGACAGGATCGGCCTGCCACAGCGGAGCCCACAGCCCCTCACCCGTTCTGACCGCCATGGTCCTCGAACCGGCCCGCGCGCTCGGTGCCCTTCGGCTTTCCCTCGGGCGTTGGACGACGTCCGAGGAGATCGAGACGGCGGTCACCGCTCTCGCCGAGGGGGCCGCCGCACTGTGACCGCGTTCTCCGACCCCGCGGACTCCCGCACCTCTGGCCCGGATCTAGTTGTCGACGGCACCGGCCTGCTCTGCGTCACGCTCCTGCTGCGCCTGCGCAAGGAGATCGACGGAGCGGCGCCGGACACCGTCGTCCACGTCGTCGCCACCGACCCCGCCGCCCCACTCGACCTGCCCGCCTGGTGCCACACGACCGGCCACGACTACCTCGGCCCCGTACCCGACCCGGCAGGCCGGCCCGTCTACGCCCTCCGGCTCGTCGCCGATGCTCTGGCCACCAGGCCCGACGCCCCCTGGCACCGCACGGCCCGGGACGGCTCCGGGGCGTAGCCGAGCATGTGAGCCACGTACAACCCGCCGAGCCGGCGGCTGGCCCGGTCCTCCTGTTCCTTGGTCCGACGGTCCCGGCGCGACGGCGGCTGGCAGGACACGCCGCCGCCCCCGGACGAAAGGAGCCGCCGCGCTACGCGTCGGTCAAGAGAGGGCCGAAGGTCTGACGGCTGATCTCCTGAGCCCGGTCTCGGCCGACGATCGGCCCGTCCCCTCTTCGTGCCCCCGGTTCGCGCTCTCGGCCTCGCGAGAGTGCCGTCATCCGCCTCGTCATCGAAGCGGCACCCGCCCGGCAGTCGGGGCCTGGTTCAGCAGAGTGCGCTGCCCGTAGCGGGTCCGGCCCTGTGGCTTGAACACCGACAGGGCGGTAGCACCCAGGAGGACGAGCAGCGCCGCGCCGGACTGGACGACGAGCTGGGTCCGCAGGCCGACGAGGTCGTCGACGGTCCATTGCGGGGCGGCCGCGGAATCGGCGATGCGGCTGACGGACGGCATGTGGAGGAGCAGGGCGCCGGTGGCCAGCACCGTGATCGCGAGCTTCACCGTGACCCAGTAATGGCGCAGCAGACCCCACGTGGTCCCGACGGCCGACGCGATGCCGGTCGAGAGTGAGGCGAAGCAGAGCGGCACGATGACGCACCAGCCGGTCACGCCCATCGCCACATAGACCGACCGCACCGTCAGGGCGTCCCGCGCGACCAGGCCGGTGACGGCCAGGGCCAGGAAGACGGCGACCGCGCCGAACCAGCCGAGCGACGCCGTCACATGGGCGGTCAGGGCCGACTTGCGTGCGCGGGGCGACATCGCCATCAGCCGTGGCCCCGCATACCCCCGCCTGCCAGGTGCAGAGCGAGGAAGGCCACGACGAGCACGGCCGCGCGCATCAGCATGGCGGTCACCCAGCGGGGCCGGGGTACGTGCGGGGGAGCGGGCTGGTGGCGGGCATCGGGCATCGGGGAACTCCCCTTCGAGCAGGAACGGCGCGCTGCCGTCGGGTGCCGCTCAGCTTTTGCGAGACAGTATGTCTCTGTCAAGTCACTCTGTTGCGTCCCCGTCGTCCCGTAGATTGTCGGCATGCCGAAGCTGTGGACCGAGACGATCGAGGCGCACCGAGGTGCCGTGCGTGAGGCGGTCCTCGACACCGTCGCCGCGCTGGTCGCGGAGCACGGGCTGCTGTCCGTGACGATGTCGCGTCTCGCCCAGGAGGCCGGCATCGGGCGTGCGACGCTGTACAAATACTTCCCGGACGTCGAATCGGTCTTGGCCGCCTGGCACGAGCGCCGGGTCGCCGACCACCTCGCACGGCTCGAGGCCGTACGGGACCGGCTCACCGACCCCGCCGAGCGGCTACGGGGCGTCCTTGAGGCATACGCCCTCATGACGTACGAACGCCACGAACACCACGGCACCGACATGGCCGCACTCCTCCACCAGGGCGCCGGAATCGCTCACGCGCACCAGCGGCTCCTGGACCTTGTTACGGGACTCGTGGCCGAAGGTGCGAAGAGCGGCGCGCTCCGGGACGACGTCGCCGCCGGCGAGCTCGCCGCGTACTGCCTGCATGCCCTAGGTGTTCTGTCCATGGAGGTTGGTGACAGCGATCACTGACGTGGGATCTTGAAATGGGTGAGGGCCTTCTGGCTCGGTGTGGATTGCGACATCTGCA
>NZ_JBVHTA010000006.1:265435-273176 GCF_055566095.1 Streptomyces sp. NPDC027962 | reverse complement strand
CGGCTGGCTGCACACCTACAATCACCACCGCGGACACACCGCGCTGAAAGGCCAACCACCCGCCAGCCGCGTCCCCAACCTCTCAGGGCAATACACCTAGGCGGAACGCCGGCTCCGCACGGGTCTGCGGGCAGCCGTGGCGCCGTCGGGGAGGAGATCCCACCACCAGGAAACGGCCGGGATGTCCAGCGGCTCCGCACTGTCGTCGGCCGGGACGTCCGTGAAAACCGACGGCATGCTCGCCGGGTCGTCGGGCGTGGTGTAGCGCACCGAGCTGATGCCCCAGTCCTGAGCACCGCGTATGAAGCAGCGCAGGCTGTGGAGGTACTGCCGGAGCTGGGGGCTGCCCTGCGCCTCCAACTGCTCGCTCACCCTCATGAACAGGCACATCACCCGGTCGCGCTGGGAGATCGCGACGTCCAGCGCCCGGGCCGGAGTCAGGCCGCGTTCCTCTTCCAGCACCCGCAGCGCGTTGAGGTAGTAGCCCGACCCCCTCCGCTCCTTGTGGTGGGAGAAGATGTCGTTGTCCCAGGTGATGACGAAGGAGGCCATTTCGGCCACCGCGCGTACCGCGGTGTGGTCCCGCTCGTGCGGCTGGAGTTCGTAACCGTGGCCCATCTCGAGCATGGGGAGGACCACCGACGTGGCGCCGTCGTAGAGGCGCATCAGGGTGTAGTCGTTGAGGCCGGGGACGGTGCCCGCGCGCCGGTGCGCGGCCTCCCACACCACGGAGAAGAAGTACTCCCGCAGCGCGTCCACCCAGCGGGCCGTCTGGCCGGCCGTTCCGTAGCGGTCCACCCGCAGTCGCAGGTCCCGCAGGCCCGCGGCCAGCGGGTCGTCCTTCATCATCGACGCCTCCGGGTTCTGCGCCACCCGGATCAGGCGGTGCAGAAGACCGGCCAGGTCGCCCGGCCGGTGCCCGAGCTCGCCTTCCTCGCAGTGGCCGTCGTCGACGCCGAAGAGCCAGAGGATGAAGTCGGCGAGCAGGGAGACGACCTCCTCCCGGCCCTCGGGCAGTATGCGGGCGGAGAACGTACCGATGTCCTGCATGACCAATTTGCCACGCAGTTCTTCGGATCCGATGCGAAATGTTTCCGCCCAGGCCGCCGTCTGGACGTCTATGTCCGCGTGCCGAGGGTGGATCGCCTGTCGGATGGGAGAGAAGAGCGGTGGAACGGTCAACTCGGGCTCCACTGCGGGCCTGCCTCTCGATGCCGGGTGCCGCGCGTCAACGCCGTGGTCACACGCGCAACTTGCCCCTCAGGTGATCAACTATGGGGCATCGTACTCAGCCACTGTGGCCGATCCAATAGGACGATCTCCGTGCAAAACCGGCCAGGTTCGAACTTTCAACGGCCGGAACGGAACAAGGACCTCCATGCACCGTGACGGCGGCGGGCAGCCGACGGAGGGGAACGTCCGCCGGTGCGGCGACCGGCACCGTGTCGGGCAGCGGTCCCGCCGTGGAGGCGAAGTCCACCGCTTGCTTCCCGCCGCGCTCGGTCCCGGAGCGCGGGGCGGTGTGAACACCTTGGGCAGGGCCTCAGCTGTCGCCGCGGAGGTGAACCACCATCGGCATGCGCGTCGGGTGGGCCATGGCGGCGGTGGACTCCTTCGGGGGCTTGCTGCCCGGTACGGGGCGCAGCTTCCAGCGCGGCAGGATCGTGGCCAGGGTGATGGCTGCCTCCATCCACGCGAACCGGTCGCCGATGCACTTGCGGTTGCCGGCGCCGAAGGGCACCACGTGCTCGCGTGGACGCCGGGCGACTTGCCCGGGCAGCCAGCGGTCGGGGTCGAACCGGTCGGGATCCGGGTACAGATCGGGGTTCCGGTGCAGGGCGTAGGGGCTGATCAGGACCTCGGTATCGGCCGGGAGGCCGTAGCCGCCGAGCGTGACCGGCTCGGTGGTTCTGCGCATGAGGATCACGACGCCGTGCAGGCGGATCACCTCGTCCAGGACGCGAGTGATGCCGGGCAGTTGCGGGACGTCCGCGAAGGTCACGGGCCGGTCCCCCACGGCCTTCTCGATCTCCTCGAGCACCTCCTGTTCGACGTCAGGACGCTCCGCCAGGTGGTGCAGCGCCCAGGTCAGCACCGAGGCCGTCGTCTCGGTGCCGGCGAACAGCATCGTCGTCAGCTCGTCCCGCACCTCCAGATCGGTCAGGCCGGCCCCGGTGTCGTCGCGTGCGGCCAGCAGCAGCGACAGCAGATCCGTCCGCTCCTGCGGGGCAGACGCCCGCGTTGCGGCGATCACGTCGTCTATCACGCTGCGCATCCGGGCCGCCGAGGCGTCGAATGCGTGCCAGATGGGCCAGTTGTCGGTGAACTGCGGGGCCAGCGCCCTGCGCAGCATGTTCTTCAGGATGACCGGCAGGTCCTCGAGGACCGCCTCGACGGCAGGCCGCCCGATGTCGGCGGAGAACAGCGTGGCGGCCAGCGTCTCGATCGCGTGTGTTCCCATCACCCGGTCCACGTCGATGCGCTGCCCCGCAGACCAGGAGCGCGCGAGAGCCTGCGCCCGCTCGCTCATCACCTCGGCGTACCCGGCGATCCGCTCCTTGTAGAACATCGGCTGCATCAACCGCCGGTTGCGCAGGTGTTCCTGACCGTCCGAATTGGCGAGACCGTTGCCGACCAGCGGCCGCACACGCTCGAAGAGCCGGCCCTTCTGGAAGGCCTTGCCGTGTTTCACCATGACCTCGTTGACCGTGAGGGCACTGGTCACGACCACCAGCGGCATGGTGCCGATGTCGAGCCGCAGGACCGGCCCCTCGGCGTGCAGGGCTCGAAGGACGCCCAGCGGATCCCGCAGGAGCCTCGGAACGTGACCGAGCCCGGGAACACGGCCCTTGGCTCGGGGTATGTCTGCCAACGTCACGGGGGTGCCTTTCACGAGACGGGCACGCGCGGTCACCGTCTCGTGATCCGGCGTGGGGCTGAGGACAGGGCAGTGGAGCTCAATCCGGAAGCACAACCGGAATGATCTACGAAGCATCACCGTAGAAGCAGCAACGCCACTCCACCAGGGCACGGACGCCGGACCGCCGCCTCCGCCGGGGTGCCTGCCCGTCCGCGGCGGGCGCGTTGAAGGGGCCCGGCGAGAGCGGGTCTTGCCGGCCCCCTCGGGCGTAGGCGGTCGTACGCGGTTGCCGGAGCGCCACCGGGCCACGTCCGGCGTCAGCGCCTGAGAGGGCCTCGCCGGGCCGGGCGTCTCAGCGCCGGAGCAGCGACTGCCACCACGACAGTGCGGGTTCTGCTGCGGGCGCGGCGGTCGGCTGCGCGGCGGGCGTCGCGGCGACGGGCAACGGCTGGGCCGCCGTTGACGGGGGCTCCGGGACCGGGGAGCCGCCCAGGGACCGGGGCCGGGTGAAGCGCACCGGCAGGGCGGAGGGGCGGCTGGTCAGCCAGTTGGCCTGGATGCCGATCTCGGTCTCGGGGACGGCCAGGGTCAGGTCGGGCAGCAGGGCCATGAGCTCGTCGATGCCGGTGTCCGCGATGGCGCGGCCGATGTCGCCGCCCGGGCACTCGTGGGGGCCGCTGCTGAGGGCGAGGTGCGAGCGGTTGCCGTGCATCGGCAGGCCGAGGTCGGGCCGTTGCTCCGGGTCCACGTTGGCGGCGGAGATGCACAGCAGGAGCATGTCGCCGGCTTTGATGTGCTGTCCCGCCAGGACGGTGTCCCCGACGGCCCATCGGCCCGGAACGATGCCGATGCTCGGGGCGTCCCACATGACCTGCTCCAGCGCGTCCGGCAGCGTCATGCGGCCGCCGGACAGGCTTCCGCGGAAGCGGCGGTCGGTCAGCATCAGCCGCAGCGTGTGGGCGATCAGGTTGACGGTGCCCTGATGGGCGGCGACGAGCACCAGGCGCAGGTGCTCGACGATCTCGGTGTCCGTGAGGCGGGACTCGTGGGCGATCAGGCGCGAGGCCAGGTCGTTGCCCGGCTCGGACTTCTTGCGGGCCACCAGGTCCTCGAGGACCTGGGTGACGAGCGCGTTGCTCGCGGCCGCGGTCGCGGTGCCGCGCATCAGGTCGAGCGTCGGCTCCACCAGCGCCGGTCCCTCGTCCGGCGCCATGCCGAGCAGACGGCTGACGACCAGCATGGGCAGGGGTTCGGCGTAGTCGCGGACCAGGTCGGCGGTGCCGTCCGTGGCGAAGCGGGCGACGAGCTCGCGGGTGTAGTGGGTGACGAAGCGGCGCATGCCGCGGCGGTTGAAGGCGGCCAGCCCGTCGACCACCGCGCCGCGCAGCCGCGAATGCTCCTCGCCGTCGGCGAAGACGCACAGCGGCTGCCAGCCCACCATGGGGATCAGGGGAGAGTTCGGCGGCACCTTGTTCTGCTGGAACGCGCTCCAGCGGCGCGAATCGCGAGAGAACTTGGCCGGAGTGCGCATCACTTCGAGGTTTTCGCGGTAGCCGAGCACGATCCAGGCCGGGATGTCCCCGTGCAGCAGGACCGGAGCGACGGGGCCGTACTGCCGCCGCAGCTCCTCGTACATGCGGGAGGGGTCGGCGGCCTCCGGCAGGCGCCGCAGGCTGTCGGCCGGCAGGCCGTGAGCGGGGCAGCCGGGCGGTGGGAGGAGACCGTCGGCGGGTGTCGGGGGTGGGGTGGTCATGACGCCTCCTGCGTAGTGGCGAGGGTCTGGAGATAGCGCATCAGCGTCATCAGGACGTCACGGCTGGAGCCGCGCTGCCGCGCGTCGCACAGCACGATCGGCACCGACTCCGGCAGGTCCAGCGCGCCGCGCAGCTCATCGAGGGGGTACGCGGGCGCGTCCGGGAAGGAGTTGACGGCGACCACGAACGGAACGCCGCGCTCCTCGAGCCGGCCGATGACGTCGAAGCTCACCTCGAGCCGGCGGGTGTCGACGAGCACCACGGCCCCCAGCGCGCCCTCGAACAAGCCGCGCCACAGGAACCAGAAGCGCTCCTGTCCGGGGGTGCCGAACAGATACAGCACCAGTTCCTCGTTGATGCTGATGCGGCCGAAGTCCATCGCGACGGTCGTGGAGGTCTTGCGCTCCACGCCCTGGGTGTCGTCGACGCCGACCCCGGCCTGGGTCATCGTCTCCTCGGTCGTCAGCGGCCTGATCTCGCTCACCGAGCCGACCAGGGTCGTCTTGCCGACGCCGAAGCCACCCACGATGACCACCTTGACGGCGGCCGTGGCCGTCTCCGGCAGCACGTCCTCGCTCCGCGGGCCCACGGCCTGCTCAGAGCTTTTGAAGTCCATCGATCACTGCCTCAATCAAAGCGCGGTCGGGGAGACGGGCGGCTTGGACGGGTGCGCGGGCCAGCACCTTGTCCTCGGCCATGAGGTCGCTGAGCAGCACGGTCACGATGCTCACCGGGAGGCCCAGATAGGCGGAGATCTCGGCCACGGAGAGCGGCGCGTTGCAGAGGCGGACGATTGCCGCGTGCTCGGGCTGCATACCGGGTTTGGGTCCCGACCTGGCCACGATCAGCGTGACCAGGTCCAGGGCGCTGGGTGCGGAGGAGCCGCTGCGGCCGCCGGTGATGACGTAGAGCCGCTCGGGACTGCTCTCTTCCCAGTCCGCGCCCGCGTCGCTCACGCGGTCTGTCCTTCGTGCCGCGGCGGCGTGCTCAGGTGCTCTCCGATCCGCAGCACGAGATCCCGCATCCGCTGGCCCATCAGCCCGGCGTCGACTCCCTCGTCGGCGAGCACCGCGAGATACGCGCCGGCGCCGGCCGCCATCAGATAGAAGAAGCCGCCGTTCATCTCGATGACGACCAGCCGCATCTGCCCGTCACCGTGCGGCAGTTCGGACGCCACGGCGGCGGCCAGGGACTGCAGGCCCGCGCAGGCGGCGGCCAGCCGGTCAGCGGTGTCGGTGTCCGCGCCGTACTGGGCCATGCGCAGACCGTCGGCGGACAGGACGACGACGTTGCGCGTCTGCGGAACGCCCTCCGCCAGGTCCTTGAGCATCCAGTCCATATTGGTCTGGTTGGACTGCCGCTGAATCATGGCTGCTGGTTCCCCTTGCTTGGCTGGGTGGTGTCACCGGACAGGCCGTTCTGGAACGCGGCCAGCCACATGCCGGGCTGCACCGCCGGTGCGGGCTCGGCCTCCGAAGCGGCCGAGGGCACGCCGGAGCCCGGCGCGGACGCCGTCGCGCCGGCGGCGGCAGGCGCGGCGGCGACCGGTGCGACGGGCTCGGCAGGTGCGGTCGCGCGGGTCTTGCGGCGCCGCTGCGGCAGACCGTTCGAGGCGCGCTCGGTCACCACCGGCAGGTCGTCGGCCGGTACCGAGGCCGTCGGGCCGGTGGCGGGCCTGGCCAACTGTTCGTGGGTGTCCGGGTCGGCCGGCCGGGGGCCGGAGGTCGTGCCGATGCCGTGCGCGAGCCCGGTCGCCGAGGACGCCGTGGTGATGAGGTCCTGCGGCACGACGAGTACGGCACGCACACCGCCGTACGCCGACGAGCGCAGCGAGACCTGGAATCCGTACGCCTGGGACAGCCGGCCGACCACCGCGAGGCCGAGCCGCGGGGTCTCCCCGAGGTCGTTGACATCGATGCCCTGCTGGGCCTGGCGGAGCATGCGTTCCGCCCGCAGCCGGGCCTCCTCGCTCATGCTGACGCCGCCGTCCTCGATCTCGATGGCGATGCCCGACTGCACGTCGACGGCGGTGAGATGGACCTTGGTCTGCGGCGGTGAGTAGCGGGTGGCGTTGTCGAGCAGCTCGGACAGCGCGTGGATCAGCGGCTCGACGGCAGTGCCGACGACGGCGACCTCGGAGACCGAGTGCAGTTCCACCCGCTGGTAGTCGATGATCCGCGACATCGCGCCACGCATCACGCTGTACAGCGGCACGGCCCTGCTCCACTGGCGCCCGGGGCGGGCGCCGCCGAGGACGGCGATGGAGTCGGCGAGCCGGCCGATCAGCGCGGTGCCGTGGTCGATGCGGAGCAGGTCGCCGAAGACGCTGGGCGTCTGGCCGTGCCGGTCCTCCATCTCCCGCAGTTCCTGGGCCTGCTGGTGGACGATGGCCTGCACGCGCCGGGCGATGTTCACGAAGGCCCGCTGGGCGGACTCGCGCAGGTCCTCCTCGGCGCTGACCGCCTCGACGACCGAGCGGAGCACCGCCTGGTGCTCGGCGGAGGCGTCGAGCGAGGCGAGCACGTCCTCCGGGAACTCGCCCTTGCGCAGCTGCTCCACCACGTGGGGCAGCAGTTCACCGGCGAGGCGGGTGGTCTGTGCGGCCTGCTGCGCGAGAGCCGCCTCCTGCTGTGCGACTGTGTGCCGGAGCTGGGTCACGAGTCTGCCGCGCCGCATGACCTCGGCGCAGGCGGCGGCGACCGCGACGACCGCGACGGCGCAGATCACCACCACGGGGGTGCGGGCAGAAGCGGGGACCAGGGACACGGCCGCGATGGCGGCCGCGACGGTCGCGGCAACGGGCAGCTGCCAGACAAGACTGGCCGGGGGCCGCGGACTTCCGGTCGACGTTCCCTGTCGAACCATCAGCATCCTCAGAATCGAACGTGGAAGATCATATGACGACGGGCGGGAGCATATCCCGCTCCGCACAAGGGGTTTGACGCCGGGTCACTGTATGGCGGATATGCATGCGGCGCGAAATGCAAAGAGGCGGGGGGGGGGGGGGGGGGGGGGGGGGGGGGGGGAAAGGAAAGGGGGGGGGGGGGGGGGGGGGGAGAAAGAAAAGAAAAAGAAAAAAAGAAAAAACAAAAAACACAAAAAAAAAACCACAGACCCAACCCTCCCC
>NZ_JBVHTA010000006.1:262538-265426 GCF_055566095.1 Streptomyces sp. NPDC027962 | reverse complement strand
GGGGGGGGGGGGGGGGGGGGGGGGGGGGGGGGGGGGGGGGGGGGGGGGGGGGGGGGGGGGGGGGGGGGGCCCCCCCCCCCCCCCCCCCCCGCCCCCACAAAGGGCCTGTTCGGCTACTCCGCGTCCGCGTCCGCTGCCTGAGCCTTCAGCGCGCGCTCCACGCCCGCCCGCGACTCGGAGACCAGGCGGCGCAGGGCCGCGTTCGGCTCTGCCGATTCCAGCCAGGCGTCCGTCACGTCCAGCGTGGGCTGCGAGACCTGCAGCGACGGGTAGAGCCCGACCGCGATCTGCTGCGCCATCTCGTGGCTGCGGGACTCCCACACGCCCTTGACCGCCTCGAAGTACATCTCCGTGTACGGGGCGAGCAGTTCGCGCTGGTCCGTCTGGACGAAGCCGGAGATCGCCGCCTCCTGCATCGAGTTGGGGAGCTTGTCGCTCTCCACGACCGCGGCCCAGGTCTCGGCCTTGGCCTCCGGAGTCGGCCGAGCGGCGCGCGCGGTGGCGGCGTGACGCTCACCGGCGGACGTCTTGTCCCGCTCGTACTCCCCGGCGATGTCGCCCTCGTCGTACACCCCCACCGCGGCCAGCCGCTCCACGAACGCCCAGCGCAGCTCGGTGTCGACGGCCAGGCCCTCGATGGTCTCCGTGCCGTGCAGCAGAGACTGGAGCAGGTCCAGCTGCTGCGGCGTGCGCGCCGTGGCGGCGAACGCCCGTGCCCACGCGAGCTGGTGGTCGCTGCCCGGCTCCGCCGCACGCAGATGCGCCAGCGTCGCGTCCGTCCACTGCGTCAGACCGGCCTCGCGCCACGACGGCGCGGCATACAGGTCGAGGGCCAGCTTGACCTGGCGGTGCAGCGACTGGACCACGCCGATGTCGGACTCCTTGCCGATCCCGGACAGGACCAGGGACAGGTAGTCGCGGGTGGCGAGCTCGCCGTCGCGGGTCATGTCCCAGGCGGAGGCCCAGCACAGGGCACGAGGCAGGGACTCGGTGAAGTCGCCCAGGTGCTCGGTGACGTTCTTCAGGGACTCCTCGTCGAGGCGGACCTTGGCGTAGGACAGGTCGTCGTCGTTGAGCAGGACGACGGCCGGGCGCTGCTTGCCCACCAGCTCGGGCACCTCGGTCAGCTCTCCGTCGACGTCCAGCTCGACGCGCTCGCGGCGCACCAGCTTGCCGGCGTCGTCCAGGTCGTAGAGGCCGATCGCGATCCGGTGGGGGCGCAGCACGGGCTCACCCTTGGCGCCGGCGGGGAGCGCCGGTGCCTCCTGCTTCACCGCGAACGCGGTGATGGCGCCGGAGTCGTCCGTGCTGATCCGGGGACGCAGGATGTTGATGCCGGCCGTCTCCAGCCACGCCTTCGACCAGGTCTTCAGGTCCCGGCCGCTGGTTTCCTCCAGCGCGCCCAGCAGGTCCGACAGACGCGTGTTCCCGTACGCGTGCGCCTTGAAGTACGCCTGCACGCCCTGGAAGAACTCGTCCATGCCCACATAGGCGACGAGCTGCTTGAGGACCGACGCACCCTTGGCGTAGGTGATGCCGTCGAAGTTCACGAGAACGTCATCGAGGTCGCGAATCTCGGCCATGATCGGATGGGTCGAGGGCAGCTGGTCCTGCCGGTACGCCCAGGTCTTCATGGAGTTCGCGAACGTGGTCCACGAGTGCGGCCACTTGGAGCCCGGCGCGTACGCCTGGCAGGCGATCGAGGTGTAGGTGGCGAACGACTCGTTCAGCCACAGGTCGTTCCACCACTCCATGGTGACGAGGTCGCCGAACCACATGTGGGCGAGCTCGTGCAGGATCGTCTCCGCCCGCACCTCGTACGCCGCGTCCGTCACCTTCGAACGGAACACGTACTGGTCGCGGATGGTGACGGCGCCCGCGTTCTCCATCGCCCCCGCGTTGAACTCGGGCACGAACAGCTGGTCGTACTTGGGGAACGGGTACGGGTAGTCGAACTTCTCCTGGAACCAGTCGAAGCCCTGCCGGGTCACGTCGAAGATCGCGTCGGCGTCCAGGAACTCCGTCAGCGACGGACGGCAGTAGATCCCGAGCGGGACGGACTGCCCGTCCTTCTCGTACGAGCTGTGCACGCTGTGGTACGGACCGGCGATGAGCGCCGTGATGTACGTGGAGATCCGCGGTGTCGGCTCGAAGACCCAGACGTTGTCCGTCGGCTCCGGCGTCGACGAGTTGGAGATCACCGTCCAGCCCTCGGGGGCCTTGACCGTGAACTGGAACGTGGCCTTGAGGTCGGGCTGCTCGAAGCTCGCGAAGACCCGGCGCGCGTCGGGGACCTCGAACTGCGTGTAGAGGTAGGCCTGCTGGTCCACCGGGTCGACGAAGCGGTGCAGACCCTCGCCGGTGTTGGTGTACGAGCAGTCGGCGACGACCTTCAGCTCATTGGGGCCCTCGTGCAGGTGCTTCAGCGCGATCCGCGCGTCCCGGAAGACCGCGGCCACGTCCAGCGACCTGCCGTTCAGTACGACGTCGTGCACGGCGGGCGCCACGAGGTCGATGAACGTCTCCGCGTTCGCCTCGGCGGACGAGAAGCGCACGGTGGTCACGGACCGGTAGGTACCGCCCTCCTGCGCCCCGGAGAGATCGAGGTCGATCTCGTACGAGTCAACGGTGAGCAGGCGCGCGCGCTGCTGCGCCTCTTCACGGGTCAGGTTTGTGCCAGGCACCCGGTCATCTCCTCGGTATGTGATGTTTGCGGCACATCCTTCCACGCGGCACGCCTCGCATGCCTCGGAGATACGAAGGGGGGCGGGGGGGGGGGGGGGGGCCCCCCCCCCCCCTCCGCTCTTTTCTCGACAGGTTCTCTCTTCGTTCCACGTTCTCTCCTCCACTCCCCCCCCCCCCCATCCCCAGACTCTCCCCCACTTCGC
>NZ_JBVHTA010000006.1:261110-262528 GCF_055566095.1 Streptomyces sp. NPDC027962 | reverse complement strand
CCCCTTCTTTGTGAGGTTTTTCGGGCCCCCCCTCCACCGCTCCACCCCTTGGCCGCTTGGGGGGGGGGGGGGGGGGGGGCCCCCCCCCCCCCCCCCGCCCCCCTTCGTCGCTTCGTGCCGAGCCGGCTCGTCGCGTCGTGCCGCGTCAGCCGCGCAGCTCCTCCGCGACCAGCTCCGCGATCTGCACCGCGTTCAGCGCCGCGCCCTTGCGGAGGTTGTCGTTGGACAGGAACAGCGCCAGGCCGTTGTCGACGGTCTCGTCCACGCGGATACGGCCCACGTAGGAGGCGTCCCTGCCCGCCGCCTGCAGCGGGGTCGGGATCTCGGAGAGCTCGACGCCCGGGGCGTCCTTCAGCAGCTCGTAGGCGCGCTCCACGCCGATCTCACGCTCGAAGCGGACGTTGACCTGCAGCGAGTGGCCGGAGAAGACCGGGACGCGCACACAGGTGCCGGAGACCTTGAGCTCCGGGATCTCCAGGATCTTGCGGGACTCGTTGCGCAGCTTCTGCTCCTCGTCCGTCTCGTGGGAGCCGTCGTCGACGAGGTTGCCCGCGAGGGGGAGCACATTGAAGGCGATGGGGCGCTGGTAGACACCCGGCTCGGGGAAGGCCACGGCCTCGCCGTCGTGGGTGAGGTCGGTGGCGCGCTCGGCGACCGCCTTCACCTGGTCGTTCAGCTCGGCGACACCGGCCAGACCGGAGCCGGATACGGCCTGGTAGGTGGTGGCGACCAGCGCGACGAGGCCGGCCTCCTGGTGCAGCGGCCGCAGCACCGGCATCGCGGCCATCGTGGTGCAGTTCGGGTTGGCGATGATCCCCTTGGGGCGGTCCTTGATCGCGTGCGGGTTGACCTCGGAGACGACGAGGGGGACCTCGGGGTCGCGGCGCCAGGCGGAGGAGTTGTCGATCACGACGGCGCCCTGGGAGGCGACCTTCTCCGCGAGCGCCTTGGAGGTCGCGCCGCCGGCGGAGAAGAGCACGATGTCCAGACCGCTGTAGTCGGCGGTGGAGGCGTCCTCGACGGTGATCTCGCCGCCGCCCCACTCGATCGTCGAGCCGGCGGACCGGGCCGAGGCGAACAGGCGCAGCTCGTCCACCGGGAACTTCCGCTCGGCGAGGATCTTGCGCATGACCGTGCCGACCTGCCCGGTGGCTCCGACGATTCCGACCTTCACGGGGACTCCTCCGTACGTTCTTGCGGCCCTGGTGCCGCTCCATGATGCGTATGTCCCCGGTGGCCTTGTCCAATCGATTGTCCGAGGGGCGGAATGTGTGACTCGCGACATACGAGCGGGGGGGGGGGGGAAGGGGGGGGCCGACCCCCCCCCTGTTCCTTGTGGGTGTTTCTTTTTTTCCTTTCCTACCCCCCCCCCTCCCCCGCCCCCACACGCTTCTTTAACGTTTCGCAACCGACACCCA
>NZ_JBVHTA010000006.1:255234-261100 GCF_055566095.1 Streptomyces sp. NPDC027962 | reverse complement strand
ACAACAGAAGGGGGGGAGGAGGGGGGGGGGGGGGGGGGGGGGGGTGTTTGGTGGGGGGGGGGGGGGGGGGGGGGTGGGGGGGGGGGGGGGGGGCCCCCCCCCCCCCCCCCCCCCCCCCCCCCGCCGTCGTGCCTGTGCAGGTGTTACTCGGTGACCTTGCCGATCACCACGCTGCCCGCGCCCGCGGCCGTTCCGCGAGCGTTCAGCAGCTGCACCTCACCGAAGAACTGACGTCCCTCGGGAGCCGCGCCCGCCACCATGACCTCGGCGCTGACCTGCGCCGACGCCCCGTTGTCGAGCGTGACCGGCGTGCCGGAGTCGACCTTCAGCGAGCCGAGCGCCGGGGAGAAGAACACATCGCGGTAGTCGTACTCGGTGGTCCCGGCCGGGACCGAGTAGCCGTCGATCACGATGGTGTAGGTGCCGGCGGCCGGCTTGACGAGGCTCACGGCCTCCTCGGAGTCGCCGTCCGCGGCCTGGCCGACCCGCACGCCGTCCTTGAGGACCGTGAGGTCCAGGTCGGCGCCGTTGTCGGAGGGGGAACCGATGGCGACGTCGAGCCGCTCCACGCCCTCACCGATGGTGACCGTGGAACGCTGCTGCTCGCCGTCCTTGATCGACGGACGGGCGACCTTCGCCGAGCCCAGGGACCCCCCGGCCAGCTTGCCGTCGATGGCGGCGAAGGCGTTGGTGACGTTCCACTCGACGAGGGCCGGCGTGCCGATCTTCGCCTCGGGAAGCGTCTTGACCGCCGGGTCGAAGTCGGCGCCCAGCACCGTCACGTCCAGCTCGAACGGGTTGTCGAGCAGCGGAGACGTACGACGGGACTCGACCTCGATCTCCCAGACGCCCGGCGCCGGCTCCGGGTAGGAGCGCACGTCGGGACGGCAGGTGTTGGCCGGGCTGTCGTAGTTCGGGTAGCAGTAGATCGTCGAGCTGTCGTCGACCGGCAGGCCGTACGGGTGGATGCCGATGAACCGGGTCTGGCTGCCCTTGTCCAGCCCGCTGAGCGCGACCTCGAGGTTCTTGGCGCCCTCGGGGACGGTGACGAAGTACGACTTGTGGCTGTTGCGCTGCACCGAGTCGGACTTGGAGACCGTGAAACCGGGCTTCGCGAGAGCATCGGAGACGACCACGGTGGCCAGGATCTGCTTGTCCACGCCCACCGTGCGCCGGTCGTCCGCCTCGAGGACGGCGCTGTGCACACCGGCCGTCTTGGGCCGTGCCTGGACGGTGACGGTGACCGGCTGGTTCAGCGGGAGCCGGACCTTGGAACCGCCGAGGAGGCGGAAGGTGCCGTCGTTGTTCTTCCAGCGCAGCTTGTGCTCGACCGCCCTGTCCGGGCCGGTCGTGCGTGTGACGGTGACGTCGTAGGTCCGGCTCTTGCCGGCCTGCAGGCCGCCCTCACGGTCGTACAGGCCGGTGCCGAAGCCCGGCGTCTTCAGCGCGAAGTCTATGGCCGTGTCGACCGGCGCCTTGACGGTGTACTCGTGGGCGTTCGCGCCGCGCTTGATGGCCTTCCACGCGTCCACGACGTTGATCAGACCCGCGCCCTGCTCGTGCGCCTTCACACCCCTGATGTGGTGAGCGGTGCTGGTCAGAGCGGTGCGCAGCTTCGCCGGGGTGAGCTCGATGTCACGCTGCTTGGCCGCGGAGAGCAGCAGCGCGGCCGCGCCCGCGGCCTGCGGCGACGACATCGAGGTGCCCTGCATCATCGAGTAGCCCGCGGGCAGCGCGTAGCCGGCCTCCTTGACCGGGCCGCCGGGCGCCCAGGTCTGGGTGGTGTTGACGGCGGCGCCGGGCGCGGTGAGGGTCGGCGTGAAACCGCCGTCCTCACGCGGGCCGCGGGAGGAGAAGGGCAGCATCGCGTACTTCTTCTTGACGCGGGAGCCGTAGTTGGACGCCCAGGTCTCCTTGGAGATGGACGCGCCGACGGAGATCACCTTGTCGGCGACGGCCGGGTCGCCGAGCGTGTTGGTGCCCGGGCCCTCGTTGCCGGCCGAGATCACCAGCTGGACACCGTAGGTGTCGATGAGCCGGTTGTAGAGCTCGGCGCGGGCGTTGTTGCCGTCGTTCAGCGGGGGCAGACCGCCGATGGACATGTTGACGATGTCCACACCGCGGTTGATGACCAGGTCCGCCATGCCCTCGGTGAGCGCGATGTTGGTGCAGCCGCCGCTCCAGGTGCAGGCGCGCGAGGAGACGATCTTGGCGCCGGGGGCGGCGCCGTTCATCCGGCCGCCGAAGAGGCTGTTGGCGGCGGTGATGCCGGCGACGTGGGTGCCGTGCGAGCCCTCGATGACACCGATGCTGACGTGGTCGGCCGTGGCGCCCGCCGCGTTGTACACGACGTCCTTGCGGACCTCGATGACGAACGGGATGCGCTCGACGACGTCGGTCGCCGGATTGTCCTTGCCGAAGTAGCCGACCTGGAAGCCGTTCTTGTACGGCTTCATCAGGGTGTCGTTGCGGAAGTCGGCGTCGTTGTCCAGGTCGACGCGCGCGGTCCGGGTGCCCTCGTCGTAGAGCACGCCCCACACGTCGGTGGTGTCGCCGTCCCGGTTGAGGTCGCCCGCCATGTCGCCGCCCTTGGTGGCGGACTCCTTGAACAGGCTGAACCGGTACGTGCCGGCCGGGGCGGAGTAGGTACGGCCGCCCGACACGAAGGTCGGACCGCTGACGGCCGTGTTCATCCGCAGCCAGGTGCCGTCGCCGTCCGAGACGGGGTCCGTGGCCGTGACCCAGTCGACGATCTTGCGCTCGCCGGTGGTGGTCTTCTGCAGCGCCGGGTGGGCGACGTCCACGCCGGAGTCGAGAACGCCGATGGTCACCCCGCGGCCGTCCGCCTTGGGGTTCTTCTTGACGAAGTCGACCGCGCCGGTCTCGAAGGACGGGTTGTACGGGTTCTTCGCCGGTGTGTGCTTGCCGGGCGCCGGGTACTGCTTGACCTGGGCCGCAGCGGTGCCTGCGGCGCGGGTGGTGTCCCCGGCCGGGGTCGGGTCGTCGAGCTCGATCTCGTGTTTGAGGTCGATGCCGTGGACGCTGGAGAGCTTGGCCGCCGCCTTGAGCGCGCCCTCGGCCTTGTCGGTGGGCAGCGTGGCCCGCACATAGCCGAGCTCGTCGAACGTCCTGCCGACGACCGAGCCCTTCACGGTGTCCAGCTGGTCCGCGACCTGCTTGGTCGCGCCGGGCGCGGTGGCCACCATGACGGTGACGGTCTTCTCGCCCGCGGCCTCCGCCTCGGCGAGCAGTTCGGCGTCGGCCGAACCCAGCTTGTCGGCGGGGGCCTTGGCTGCCTTGACTTCCGTTGTACCCGCCGGGTCGTCGGCAGGGGTCGCGGCGACGGCCGGAGCGACGCCGGCGGCGACGAGCGCGGCCACCATGGAGGCGGCTGCCGCGACGCGCGCGACGCGTCTGTGGCCGGGCGTCGAGCGTCCTGTTGTGGAGCTCTCGGATTCGGGGGTCATCAACATCCCTGTTTGTGAAAGAGAGGGTCCGGAATACGGTGCCGGATGACCGCTCAGCCTTGCGTAAATGACAGGGTTTTGTGGAGGGTTGATTAAGTCGTATTGCACTCATGGCGTACATCCGCCACTGTGCTGCTTGCGCCATGCGGCACGAATGGGTGTGTTTCACCCGGGTGGCCGTGCCGGCGGTCCCGGATGCGCCTCCGGACCGCTTCTCGCCGGCGCCGGCGAAGGCCCCGGTAACCCCACCGAATGAACAAGGAGTTGAGGGTCGCGGCGTACGCCGTGTGCATACGGGACGAACACGTCCTGCCGGCCCGCCGGGTCGCGCGCGACGGCGCGAAGAAGTGGACGCTGCCGGGCGGCGGCATGGACCACGGCGAGGATCCCCTCGACACCGTCGTACGGGAGGCCGAGGTGGGGGTACCTCCCGTACGGAGTCCGGCGGAGAGACCGGCCACCTCGCCGAGATGACCGCCCTGCTCGGCCCCGACTCGGTACGCCGACGCCCCCCCCGTGCAAGCTCGGCTCGTTCGCGGACTTCCAGGGCCTGCGGATCGTCCACGAGGGCCGGATCACCGGTGGCGAGCTGCGCAGCGAGACCGGCGGCTCCACGGACCTCGCCGCCTGGCACCCTCTCGACGCGGTACAGGGACTCGACCGGGTCGAACTCGTCGACATCGGCCTGGAACTGTGGCGTTCCAGGCCCGTGCTCGGGCGGGCCGCTCAGCGGGGCAGCACCACCACATAGGCGGCCGGCTCACGGTCCGCCGCGGCCATCAGAGCCGTACGCACCACGGTCGCCTGCTGTTCGGGCGACTCGCGCAGCTTGCGGGGCATCAGATGCACGACGGTGATGCCGAGACGCTCCAGATGTTCCCGCCTGCGTGCGTATAGCGACCACTCGGCGTCCTCGTTCTGACGGGGCGCCCGGGAGTCCAGCTCCACGGCGACGGCCTGCTCCGGCCAGTACGCGTCCACCCCGCCGAGGTGCGGGCCGCCGGGCAACCGCAGATCCACGTTCCACAGCGGGTCGGGAAGCCCGCCGTCCCGCACCAGGTCGTACAACCGCCCCTCGGCCAGCGCGCGGCCCTCCGCGAGCAGGTCGTCGACGGCGCTCACGACGTGCGGCCGGTCCAGCAGCCGAGCGTCGTTCAGCTCGCGGACAAGAGCGGCGTGTTCGCAGTGGTTGCCCCGTACCGCCTCCGTCAGCAGCCGGCCGATCAGCTGCGGGTCGTCGAACTGCGCCACGGCATCGGCGACCGCGCGGGGCGCCGGGGCGACGGGTACGCCGGTGATCTCCTGTGCCCGCGGCAGCGCGTGCCCCCGCACCAGCCGGGCGCACCCCGCCGACCGCAGCCGCCGGGTCCGCGGCACGAGGACGTCGATCTGCTCGAGCGCCATCAGCGGCGGCGTGGTGGAGAACCCGTGCAGCGCGAGCGCGGCAAGCCCGGTGATCATGGCTTCGCCGTACGGCGCGGACTCCTGCCGCGGGGCCGGCAGCACGGGGCGGCCGGCGTACAGAAGGGCGCCGTGCAGCCGCTCCTCGCTGGTGGGCGGGCCCGAGTGCATCAGATACACCCCCGGCAGCAGCAACTGCCAGGCCCCGCCGGGCCTGCACTGCTCCGCGACGTGCGCGGGCGCGACGCCCTGCGACCGCAACTGGGCACCGGACACGACACGTCGGCGGACCTCGCCGAGCCGGCCGAGGGGGAGGGAGGAGGGGGAGAGGGGAGCGTTGCGCTGAGTCATGCGAAGGGGATGCCCCCGGGGCGGGACCGCGCTAACCGCTGTTACAAGCCTGTCGGCATTTCAGGACAAGCCTGCACTAAAGTACGTGCGTTCGACTGCCGATCAGGGGCCCTCCGGTTGTGCCTCCCCACCCCGCCCCTGCCCGAACCGGAGCAGCCCCGGCCCCCGAGCCCGCGAGCGGGGCAACGCAAGCCTCGCCGGCACCTCCGAGCGCCAGAGGGCGCCGACAAGCCGGGGCCCGCTGCTTGCCCTTCCCGTACCGGGCATAGGCCCCGGGCACAGGCCACGGGCCCGTCCCGCGCCCCGCGTGGTGTGCTCGAGCTCCCCTGCGGCCAGGCGGCCGTGGGGGTTCCCGGGCCACGCGCGGCCCGCGCTTCGCGTCGTGGTGCCCCGGAGGAGCCGGTTCCGCTGTGCGAAACCGGCCAGCCGGCCGGGGGGAACTCAGGCTTCGCCGGTGATCGAGGCACGGGTCCGGGGCGGAGCCCCGACGGGTCCGGCCGGTTCAAGCGGCCTCCGGGGGCGGGGGGGGGGGGGGGGGGGGGGGGGGGAAAAACCCCCCCCCCCCCCCCCCCCCCCCCCCCCCCCCCCCGGGACAGGGGCGCCGTTACGCCTTGCGGAGGCGGAAGGTCAGGCCCAGGCCCTCGTCC